>CALMIF010000341.1 GCA_937864045.1 uncultured Aquabacterium sp.
GACGACCATGATGCGCGGCCTGCTCAGCGTGAAGTGAATTTCGCCGGGCCGACTATCTACGTGTGGCTGACGCACCGGATGAGCTACTTGCGCGCCACCAGCCCTCCGATCCCCTGGTCCGGGCTGCAATCTCAATTCGGCTGCGACTATCCTGCCTCTCCACAAGGCCTGCGCGACTTTCGCAAACAGTTCCTCGCCCAACTGGAGAAGGTGCTGATCGTCTACCCGCAGGCACAGTTCAATCAACAACCCAACGGGCTGATTCTCAAGCCGAGTCCGACACACGTGCCCATGAGCACCCGCAGGCCGCGGTAACCAAGAGGCTTTTCCACAAAGAATCGCTCCCGTGGCCACGCAGAATCGCTCCCGCCGAACATGATGGAACACGCATCAACCCTCCCGAGAGCACGCAGAAACGCTCCCGCCCTCCAGCCTCTGAAGCTCCGCAAGTGCTTGTCACGGCTGGAATTTATCCGATGACACCGTCGCCTCCTGTATTGAGCCTTTATGCAATACCTATAGCTTTCCGGTAGTAGAAGCCATCCAAGATGTGAACAAGGCAGTCTTCATCGCCGACTGATGACGCGCCCCGTGCCGAGTCTCGATCGTCAAGGTCTCGTTCCTCTCCCGGTATTTCCGATGGAATCACAGGTCAGGTGCGCGTCGCACCGAAATCGGCTACGATTAGAACCATAGTCATTCTGCAGTCAAGGCCATGAGGTCCCAAGCCACATGGACTCGTTGCAGTTTGGGCGGTGACCCGGGCAGGCCTTCTTCGCATGGTATCGGGTCACTCATTGGGCGCCCCAGAGCGTCCACAGACTGGCTCAGCAAGTCAAAGCGGAGCCGGCAGGTGACTCACCGCACACCTGCCGTGAGCGTCAACTGAGAGGTCCTTCTCTCTGTCAGCGCTCGGAGTTCTATCCCGGCTAAATGATTCAGCCGGTCCAGCGGGTATCAGACCCGACTTCCTAGAGAAGTCGTCCTGATACCGGTCACGGGTGGCGTTGACATCGCCGCAGACGGACCAACCCCACTGGGCTTGCAGCTGCAAGCCCAGTGGATCGTGCGAGCCGGTGTGCTGTTGGAACACACCGGCTTGCCTTCGATGTCGCCGCCCCCCACGGGCGGCGACGGTTGCGCTTGACCGGTGATTTCATGGATCTTTCACCCCCCGCCGGGGTTTCCGCCCCCGTTTGGCTGCTGCAGTTGACTGGCGGCGACGTCCGCCTCCTGCAGGACGCGATGGCGTTGATGGCGGTCGCAAACTACCCAGCCAACGGCGCCGGAGCGCCGCAGGTCTTGGAGGGGCTCGCTGCCTGTCTTGAGGCCCTGCATCGCCGCGAAGGCTCGGCAATCGCGGCGCAGTGGGCGCGGGCGGCGCGGCGACTGGTGGCGGCTACCCACAAGTTGACGGCTGCCCCCCGCGTCAGAATAGTTGTCGCCTCCATAGAACGACCCAGGGGGCGGCGATGAAGGACGGACTTGGCACGATACGGACAGGCATTCAAGGACAAGGCGGTAGCGAGGTTGCTGCCGCCGGAGAGCGCGGCGCTGGAGGTGGTGGCGCGCGAGGTTGGTGTTGGCGCGGGAACCCTGGAGCGTTGGCGCGAGGATGTGCAGTCCAGGCCCGCCCGAGGGCGGGCCTGGACTGCCGGCGCACGGCTTGAGGCGGTGATCACCACCGCGGCCATGAACGAGGCCGCCAAGAGCGCTTGGTGCCGCGAGCACGGCGTGTACCCGGCCGAGCTGGACAAGTGGCGCGCGAACTGCACCGCAGCGCTGGCTGATCCCGAGGACGCCCGTGCGAGCCCGCAGGCCACGCGCGCGGACCGCAAGCGCATCAAGGAACTCGAACGCGACCTGCTGCGCAAGGACCGCGCGCTGGCCGAGACAGCAGCCTTGCTGGTGCTGTCAAAAAAAGTCTCGGCGATCTTCAACAAGGACAAGGGCGAGGACGAATGATCGGCCTCGAAGATCGCCGAGCCCTGGCCCGGGACATCGACACTGCACACACGGCGGGAGCCAGGCTGCAACCGGCCTGCGAGATCGCTGGCATTGACCTGCGCACCCTGCAGCGCTGGAAGGCGAGCCTCGGCCCGGATGGCCTGCTGGCTGCCGATGGCAGGCCGAAGGCAACACGACCCACACCCAGCCATGCATTGAGCCCGCAGGAACGCGCTGCACTGCTGGCCGTGGCCAATGAGCCGCGCTTCGCCTCGGTGCCGCCGGCGCGCATCGTGCCCATGCTGGCCGACGAAGGCATCTACATGGGCAGCGAGTCCAGCATGGCCCGCGTGCTCAAGGCCCACGGGCAGAACGCCCATCGCGGCCGAGCCAAGACGCCCAAGGCGTCGCGCCCGCCCACCACCCACATCGCCACGGCGCCGGGGGAAGTCTGGTGCTGGGACATGACCTACCTGCCGGCCAACGTGATGGGCCGCTGGTTCCACCTGTACCTGATCCTGGACCTGTACAGCCGCAAGATCGTGGGCGCCGAGGTGCACGACAGCGACGACGCCGACCACGCCGTGCACCTGGTACGGCGCACCGCGCTGGCCGAGGGCATCGCCGCCATGGCCACCAAGCCGGTGCTGCATGGCGACAACGGCTCCACGCTCAAGGCCACCACGGTGCTGGCCATGCTCAACTGGCTGGGTGTGAAGCCCTCCTACTCGCGGCCCCGCGTGAGCGACGACAACGCCTATGCGGAGTCACTGTTCCGCACCGCCAAGTACCGGCCCGAGTTCCCCACACACGGCTTCGCCAGCCTGGACGAGGCCAGGGCCTGGGCGGCTGAATTCGTGCGCTGGTACAACGTCGATCATCGCCACAGTGGCATCCGCTACGTCAGTCCGCAGCAACGTCACACCGGCCAGGATCACGCCATCCTGGCAGCGCGCGATGCGCTGTACCAGCAGGCCCGCCAGCGCAACCCGGCGCGTTGGTCCGGTCACACCCGCGACTGGTCTCACATCGACACGGTCACCCTGAACCCCGAGCGCGACTCGCTCGTCAGAATCCACACAAACGCGACGCATACTCAGCAGCAGGCTGCGTGACTGAGGCGACAACTACCTTGACGCGCGCCGGCTGACCAGGCCCACGTCTGCCGCCCCACCAAGCGGGAGCGCGAGCGCCCCACCTGGGGTGTGTTTCTGCGCCTGTCCGACATGTCCCGATCGACAGATGAACTGGACGAAGGCGCCGCTTGCATCGTTGGACACATCCTGCTGGCCCAACTGCGCCGGACGCGCGCTGGCGACGAAGAGGCGCCCTCGTTCAAGCCGCTGGCCACCAAGACGGCAGCACGGTTGGCAGCTTGCGCGCAGGCTCGCATTCCGGGGTCGACCAGCAGCACGGCCAGTGATTGGGGTTCTCTGACGAGCCCGAAGGCTTTCACGCACGCCACTGTCCTTCCCGTCGCCACCAAAACGCACATCACCGAAGTCCGCAAGCTTGCACAGACACTGGTGCGGGCGCTGGAGCAGCAAGCTGGTACGGAATCCCCCAGCTCCGAACGGGTGCTGCTCATCACTGAAGGTAGGGCCGTCCCCGAACCACCTGCGACGGCTGAGCGCAGAACCAACAAGCCGCGCAAGGCGCACCCAAGCGCCGGCGGCCTGATGAAGACGGCCTCTTATGCCTGCATGGCTGAGACGTTCGCCGCGCAGCGTTACTGGCACTGGCTTGCACCGAGCGAGTTGCGGTCGGTCACGCGCCAGCTGGCCGCCGTTCTGCTGAGCGATGCGGCCGAAGGGGACACGGCCGACTTTGCGTTGCTGGCGCTGGTGAGCCTGCTCATCAGCCACGACCACGCCTGCACGCTGAAGCTGTCGCTGAAGCGAAACGACGACTTGTGGTTCTGCCCAGTGCTCGGCTGCGCTCTCGTCGATCGTGGCCTGCTGCTCGATCTGGACGGGCCACGGGGATCCCATGGCCACGTGCTGGTCGTCTTCCCTCGCATGGTCACCCAGGTCATCCGCAAGCGGATCGCGCAGCGCCCCGAATCAACCGAACTCGCCGGCCTGATGCAACGCACTCCCGACGCGGCCTGGCTGTCGGCTGCCGAGCAGTTTGTTTGCAGCCTTGGCGATCCGGCGCATCCGCCCCGCAGCGCCAGGCTATCCCACTCGCTGGGCGTTGCGTTCGTCGCGACGGGCACCACGCGGCCCGTCGCCGCCCAGCAGACGCTGAACTGGGCCTTGTGCGGCGATTCAGCACCCAACTACTACGGCATCTCCGCGAAAGTCGCCAATGCGGCGGCAGCACGTGCTTTCCGCTGGCTGGATCTCGGCGAACCGGAGGAGTTGCCCGACGGCAGGTGGTCAGGCCGTCCCGACATGCCCGGTGACGACGCCATCCGCTGCAGCTGGCAGCACTGCGGTGAGCCTGTCCAGCAGGCGCTGGCGCAGATTCCGACCTGCCAGACGGTGAACGGCTGTCTGGATCTCTTCAACTCGGCCATGGTGGCCTGCTGGAGAGCGTTGCCTCTGGTGGATGGCGGGAGGCCGACGCGGCCTGACAGGCCAACGCTGGCCGATACCCTGGTCCACCCCCGCTGGTACCGGCGCGACGACAAGGACTCGCAAGAGCGCAGCAGCGCGCGCCCACTGCTGCGTTCCGATGCTGCGGCCGATGTACTCAGCGCGGCCGTCGCGCTGCGCCAGCTGCTGGTCCAGCGCCTGCGCGAACTCGGCATGCGCGACACCGAACTGCCGCGCACGATCGTCGAAGGCAAGCATGCAGCATCCCTCTTTGTTGAAGTCGCCTGGAAGGCAGGCGCAGACCACCGCCTCATCGCACGCGCATTCAGCGACAAGCTGCTGGAGAAAAACAAGGCGCCCTGGACTGGGGCGCCGAACCTCGGCCGCGTCTTCTGGCTGAGTGAAAGCGTCGTCGCGGACGAAGACTGGGCCGAGGTGCTGCTGAGCGGTCACGGCAGAAACCTGGCCCATGCCGGTTCCGTTGCGCTGTCGCGACCAGTCATGCGCCTACTCGAGGACTGCGTCCCGCTCGTCGAGCGCACTCTCCAGCGCTTGGCCCTGTCCCGTTTCGCCGGGGGGCTGCACCTGCCTGCCGCGCTGCAGTCACCGCAACTGGACCTGCGCTTCATCGACAGGCGCGCCGAACCGAAGAGCCGACCGCGTGACATCCCATCGCACCACGTCGATGGCGACACGCTGCCAGCTCTGGTGATCGTGGACGCATGTCTGGCGCAGCTGGGCCAGGCGCCCAGCATGCCCAAGGCAGCCCGGGTGCTGATGACGCTGATCTGTGCATCCGGCTTGATCCACAGCGATGACGTCATCGGCGCTTGGGAGGCGTTGTCGTTGGCGGATGCGGCGCCTGATGCCTCTTGGGCGGAATGGCGACGACCGAGCGGTCAGGTCCTGCGAATGCCCAAGCAACCCCAGACCTGGGTGGCGACAACGCTCTGCGGTCAGCTGCCCAGCCTGGCTGTCGCCGAATCCGAGTTGCGCGAGTGGTTGACCCAGCAGTTCCCGGCAGTTCAATGGCCGACGCGTGAACGCGCGACCATCGCGGGCCTTTGCTACCTGGCTGCGCGCTGGGTCCGCCTGCATGTGCCGCCCTTTCTGGTGGAAGCCTTCCGGCCGGAACTGCTCGCCGCGACCTTCGACGGGCCATCGAACTCCAGGCTGTGCCAAGGCGATCCCCGGCAGGCCATCGGGCTGATGGACATGCCCCGGCCTCGGCTATCCCTTAGGCAGGCGAATGCCGCCAGCGACAGTGACCTGAAGCAGATCAAGGCCGTCCTGAACAAGCACGTGCCACGCAACCGGAAGCTAGGCGGCCCAGAGCGCCGCGCCAAGCGGATAGACGCGCTGCTGCAAGGCCGCTTTGATCCAGACCAGCTGTCACCCATGGCATTGATGGTGCTCACCTGGTTGCGTCAGGAAGCGGCCCGCTGGAATCCGCGCGTGCCGCGTCGCGATGTGCCTGGAACCTGGAATGAGTACCTGCGCCGCATGCTCCCGGTTCTCTTGGCGGCCGAGAGGGAAGGGCGCGATCCGAGCACCTTCACTCCGCCCGACTGGCAGCAACTGGGCAGGGAGATCCTCAACACGGACGACGTGGAAGACCCTGCAAAACACGCACAGGTCGAAGACGAGCGGCGCCACGCCGTCACGCGGATGGCGATGCTGCTCGCCAGCCAGCCCGACTACCCCGATGCAATGGCGATGCTGGAGAACGGGAGCACGGCAGGCAAGTCACCCAGCTACCGCCCGTCCAGGGCCAGCGCGCTGGTCACCGATTTCGATGTGGAAACCTGCGCGTGGCTGCTGCAGGCGAAGCAGCTGGACTGGCCGCTGGAGGGACTGCTGGACGAAGCACAGCTGCGGCTGGCCTCCGACGGGTGCGCGCGCGCCGACGAGACCAATGCGCTGGCCGTGCCCGACATCAGCGCAGATGGCACGCTGATGGCCTTCTGGCCCCACGGCTTCACCCACTTGAAGCGAGAGTGGAACCACAGGACGATCGTCCTGCGGCCGGCCACCACAGCCGTGGTGCTGGCGGTGAAGGAAGCGTTGGGCCGACATCCCGAGCGCCCGGCCTTCCTCTTCAGCCAGCAAGGCGCACACATCGACCTGCGCATCGGGCGGGCGATGCAGACCCGGCTGTCGGCGATGCTGCGCGCAATCAGCGGCAATCCACGCCTCGTGTGGCACGCCCTGCGCGGCGCCGGCCTGATGCGCCGCCTGGCGCCGGGGTGGGAGGTGGACGTGCTCCGGTACCTGCAGGGGCCGCTGCTGTTGCGCCACGCGCGGTCGGTCATGGACAAGCTGGCGGGAAGCTCGGTGAGCCACGTCGCCGAAGCCCTGGGATGCAGCGGTCACTTGTCACCTGGCGTGCCCATCCGCCACTACCTGACGGCTTGGCCGTACTGGTACGCCATGGCCATGCGCACAGCGGTGGCGGACAAGGTCCGCGTATCCCCCGAGTTGGCCGACCAGGTGCCCGGCGCAAGTCGTGCACTGCTGAGCACAGCCAACTGCCGCTTCCGGCAAGACGGTGTCATTGACGACTGGGCGTGGCTCGTCAAGCAGCTGCACTTCCAGGGCTGGCGCAAGGATCGCGATCCGCTGAAGCATCAGGTGCTCCCAGTCATCCAGGCTGCCCGGGACGACACGCCGCTGCCGGCGCTCAACCGGAGTCGGTATCTGCTGCTGCGCACCTTGGGCATTGACACCAAGACGGCTGCGCACATGGCGCGCATTGCGCACGGCCGGGCGCTGCGCCTGGAGTCGGCAGGCGCGCTGTTGCGCCGCTTCGAGGAGGTCCACAAGCCCGCCGACAGCAGCCCACCCAGCGATGTGATGCGCCGCAGCACGATCAAGATGCTCGACACGCCGGCAGGTCGTGCGCTCTTCACTGCGCTGGTGTTTCTCCCTGAGGCGGCGAGGACGGTGCTGCGGCAGTGGCTGGACGGCGGCGGCCCGACGTCGAGCCTGGCCCGCGCCAAGGAAGTTCTGCGCAACTTGCCCCCGGACATCGGGCTCGACTTCGGCAGCACCCGGGTCGGGCCAAGGATCGATCTGGATGGCCGTCTTCGGAGGCCGGCCGCCAATGCAGAAGCTGAGTCTGACGATGCCGGCATGCGACACAGCTTGCGGCTTTTCCAACTCCCTACCGCCGATGCTGCGCGGCCAGCACTTCCGACCCGACCCAACGACCACCGTGCTGCCGTGCTGTCGGCCCTGGCACGGCTGATTCTTCAAATTCCCCGAGCGCTCAACCACACAAGGAGCAAACCATGAGCCACAAGAAACGACTGCAAGCCTTTCGCAATGGGAAACTCTGCGCAGAGCAGGGCGAAAAGATCCGCGTGGAAATCAAACTCTCCGAGATCCGGTGTGGCGATGGCGTCAACGGCGCGGTCGAGGACTACATGGAGAAGTTGAAGTTGGCCGCCGATCAGTTCTACATGGAGACTGCCGGCATGGGACTGATCGGAACGCTCTACGTCGACAAGGCCACGAAGCACTACATCCAGTCTGCGCGCGTGGACGTCGACCCAACGCCAGCTCACAAGCCCGCCCGTTCGCCTGCGTCCCCCTCGGAGACACAAGC
The DNA here is from genome assembly GCA_937864045.1 of uncultured Aquabacterium sp. Taxonomy (GTDB): domain Bacteria; phylum Pseudomonadota; class Gammaproteobacteria; order Burkholderiales; family Burkholderiaceae_C; genus Pseudaquabacterium. Next base: position 8,095 of record CALMIF010000341.1, read on the forward strand.
CGCCACGGAGCCAGTGGATGTCGTCGACCGCACCCCTGCACCTGCCTGGCGGGTTGACCCGCCCGACCCCACGGCTGGCGGGGTGAGCGCGTCCCCCGAGCCGGACCAGACGCCCACCACAACGTCATGGACTGAGCCATCGTCGGACCCATTGCAAGAGACATCGCGCCGCGAGCTGGCATTGCAACAGGCACTGAAGCTGCTCGAAGACTTCAAGGAAGGCCACCTCACGTACCGGGAAGATGTGGTGGCGCGGATCGAGGAGAGCGCCTGGCCTGAACTGGTGCACAGCATCGTCACCAAGGTCAATCGAAAGTTCGTGACCCAGACGGCCGATTCAGAGATCCGCTGGAAGGCGGTCAGCCGCATTCCTGATGCACTGCCCACCCGACAACCGCTGGAACTGCTCGGCACGGTCGTGGCTCTGAAGAAGGAAGGCAAGGGAATCGTGCGCATCAAGGTCGATGAGGTGGTCAGCGAGCAGCACGCTGCCGCCATCCATGCGCTGTGCCGAAAGGGAACCGGCCCCGTGTCCTTGCCCTACACCACGGACGCCGTGCGCAGGCGCCTGTCGTTGTTCGACTCGACACCGCACCCGCTGCGTTTCAAGGGCAGCGCGGCCAAGGGCCTGACCCTCGGAGACCGCTTTGAGTTTTCGATCGACTCCGTCGAGTTGGCCAATCCCGACGAGGACGTCCTACGGGACATCGAACAGCTGTGGCACGAGGAGTTGCACAGGAAATGAGTTGCTGCCGCATACCGCGTTGGCGCAACTCCATGGACGACAGCGAATGGCCTCCGTCTGCTCGGCGCTCGCCATGCTGGTCGGTAAGCCGTTGTCGACTTACCCGCGGGCTGTCTCCCAGAGCCGACCCGCCAGTTGCTGCGCGAGCAACCTTTCCGGTAATAACTGGTGGAACTTGGTCAGGGGTGCCAGCTCCTTCAGTTCAGCGCTGGACATTGGCCCCTGAACCGCAGGCTGCGAAGGGAGCGCGGTGAGCGCAGGAGGCAAGCCAGCCGCGCCCGCCCATTCCAGCTTCAACGCGTCGAACTTCACTGGGGGCTGCAGCCCGCGCGCCAGCGTCCGGTTGACCCGCGTTCCAGTATAGGTCCACAGCACCTGGGCTTGCCCTTCACGTGCCAGCACGAACTCTGTGCCGTGGCCAAGGGGCATCACCTCGTGCAAGGTCTCCCACCCGGCGTGCGCGCGCCGCGACAGTTCGGGCGGTGGTGCGTCGGCCTGCAAGACCCGCCGCATCGCGCCGGCCACGGCACCCGACAGATCGCGGGCAGCACCCAGCCACCGTGCCCGGCCTGGTGCGCTGCTGGGCTCCAGCCACACCACACGGCGGCGCCAGTCGACCTCCCGCACCGCCCAGCTGCGACCGGCCAGCAGCACGATCGGTCGCTCCGTGCTGCCGAGCAGGCTGGCTGGGTCGATCAGTCCGATCTCGGTGGTGCCGTGGCGCCCTGTCAGCAACGGGTTGCCGGAGAAGCTCGCCAGCAAATCCCGGTAGTGGCCGCGGCCGAACTGCGTCTCGGTGGCCGGGCCGATGATGAAAACTCCCGGTGCGGATTCGACCAGGAAGCCCCCAGACACCAAGTGCTCCAGCACGGCCAAGACATCCTGCGCCGCCTGCTCGGGAAACGCGCGGCCCAGGCGCGCCGCCAGGTCGGCGCGCGCGATCTGCCCGTGCTCCAGAACCAACGCCAGCGCCTGTTGTGCCGTCACGCCCCAGGGCGCTGGTGGCGGCTCCACGTTCTCCACCCAGCCCTCACGCCACAGTTGCACGATCGCCATCGCCAGCAGCAGACCCTTGTCATCCAGCGCCAGGAAGGTGCAGTTGCGCCGGCTGCCCGCGCGCCGCCCGGTGCGCCCCATGCGCTGCAGGAACGACGACACGCTCGACGGCGCATCGATCTGCAGCACGTGGTCCAGATCGCCGACATCGATGCCCAGCTCCAGCGTCGAGGTGGCCACGATCACGCAGTCCTTCTCCTCGGCAAACGCGGCTTCGGCGCGCCGACGTTCGTCGGCACTGAGCGATCCGTGGCTGACGAAGGTGCGCACACCCAGCCCGTGCAGACAGCTGCCCAGGCGTTCGGCCACGCTGCGCGCATCGCAGAACACCAGCCGCTTTCGCCCGCGGTGCAGGCGTGAGACCACCAGCGCCGCGTTGTCGATCGAGCCGACCAGGTCGATCACCACGTCGGCATCCGCACTGACACTGGATGCCCCCACGATCCGGCGCTCGCCGGTGGGCGCCATCCAGGCCTGCAGTTCTTCCGGGTTGCGCACCGTGGCCGACAGCCCCAGCCGCTGCACCGGCTGCAGCGCATAGCGCTCCAGCCGCGAGAGCAGGGCCCGCAGGTGCCAGCCTCGGTCGTCGCCGGCGAACGCATGCAGCTCGTCGATCACGACCACCCGCAGCCGGCCGAACCAGCCGTCACGCTCGATCCGGGGCGAGATCAGCATGCCCTCGATCGATTCCGGCGTGGTCAGCAGGATGTCGGGCGGCTGGGCCAGCACGCGCTTCTTGCGCGATGCGCTCACGTCGCCGTGCCACACGGCCACCGTGCGGCCGACATACCCGGCGTAACGGGACAGACGCGCTTCCAGGTTGTTCAGCAGTGCCTTGATCGGGCAGACATACAGCACGCTGGTGCCCGCCCATTGCTCGTGCAGCATCCGCGACAGCACCGGGATGATGGCCGCCTCGGTCTTGCCGCCGGCCGTGGGCGCCAGCAGCAGGCAGTGGCAACCAGCGTGGATCGGCGCAATGGCGTCCAGCTGCGTCGGCCGCAGCGTCGTCCATCCCAGCGAATTGACGACGTGGTACTGCACCGCGGGATGCAGCTGACCGAACGCATCGGTGGCCGGCACGGCGTCGCCCGGCATCGGTCAGAGCTCGATGTCGTCGACCGAGGCAGCACCCGCTGCGGCCCGCTCGGGCACTGTCATCTCGTGCTCGGCCACTGTCAGGGCGTAGTGTTGGCGCGGGTCGAAGTCGGCGTGCAATTCCACCCGATCCAGTACCTCGGCCACCAGCTTCTTCAGGAACAGCCGCGGTGCCACGCCCACCTGGCCGCCCAGATGGCCGGTCACGGCCCGCGCCAGCGTCTCGATGTAGGCATCGTCGGCGACGGCGCGCACCCGCGCCTCCATCGGTCGGCCCCCGGCAAACAGGTCGCGCACGCGGCGGCCCACGGCCGTCAGCGCGCCGGTGTCAAAGGGTGCCAGCCGCACCTGCGGCGCGCGAGGGTTGTCGAAGCGCCGGTCGGTGGCGAAGTCGGTGTGCAGCCGCTGCGCCAGCGGCGCCAGGCGCTGCACCCCCTGCGGGCCGTCGAAGAACGCCGGCGTGCCGGTGACCACCAGTACCAGGCCGGGAAAGCGGCCGGCATCGATCTCGTCGATCCACTGCCGCAGCGCGTTCAGCCCCTTCTCCCGCGTGTCGCCGCGCATGCGCTGCAGCGTCTCCACCTCGTCGAGCACCCACACCAGGCCGACATAGCCGCTGTCGCGCAGGATCACCAGCAGCCCGGCCAGGAAGTTCGCTGCACCGAAGTGGTCCAGGTCTCCCTTGACGCCCGCCGTGCGCTTGATGGCGGCCGCTACGTTCGGCTGCCCGGACAGCCAGGCGATCAAGCCCTCGGCCACATCCGCATCGCCGGCGGCGAGCGTGCGCCGATATGCGCGCAGCACACCGGCAAACGCCGGCGCCACGCGGCTAACGCCCGCCAGCCGCTGCTCCATCAGGGCCTCGGTGCGCTCCAGCAGCCCCTGGGCATCGGTCGGGTCCTGCGTGCCGTCGGCCAGCACATCCTGCTCCAGCGCGTAGAACCAGCCGTCGATCACCGAGCGGAAGGCACCCTGGGTGGCATCGGCTGTGGCCAGGCGCTCCACCAGCCGGCGGTACACCGTCTCCATGCGGTGCAGCGGCGTCTCGGTCTCGCTGATCTGCACCTCGCTGGTGGCAAAGCCGCGTGCGCGCGCACGCTCCTGCAGCCAGCGGCCGAAGAAGGTCTTGCCCGCTCCGTAGTCGCCGCGCACCGCCTTGAAGACCGCAGCGCCTGCGCCGGCAGCGTCCAGGTCGGCATCGAAGGTCGGTGCCAGCCGGTCGATGCCGACGGCCAGCGCATCCAGCCCGGCACTGGGCACCGTGCCGCGCCGCAGCGCACCGATGATCGCGTCCCGCCGTGCCGCACTGACCATCACGGCCCCCCGTCAGAACTTGTCAACGACCCCAGCCCGAACTGCCGCAGCAGCAGCGCCCGGTTCAGCACCACCGACTGATCGTCCGGGTTCACGCCAAGCACCTCCGACTGGTCCACGTTCAGCACTCGCCGCGCCACGCTCAGCATGCCGCCCAGCCGCAGTTCCGGCTCGGCCAAGCGCTGGGCCAGCGCGGTGCGGCCGATGCGCCCGCCGCGTTCCTCCAGCGCCTGAAGCAGGCTGCGCATGCGCTCGTCGGGCAGCGCCACACGGGCCGCCAGGCGACGCTGTGCGGCATAGACCGGGCTGGCCAGCAGGGCGCCGATCCAATCCGCCGCCACCGGCGGGGCCACGGGTGCCGCAGTCGGCATCTCGTCTGGCGTGAACAGCGCAGGCTGGGCTGCCGGCACTGCAGGCGCCGTCGGCGCCTTGCGCCGCGCGGGCCTGGTCGCCGGCGCAACAACCCGCGCGGCCGGCCCCTGCGCCGTTGCCGGCGCTGCAACCGTCCGGTCGGTCAGGTCCCACCAGGGCGGCTGCACCGGTGGCGCCGGCGTCCAGTCGGTCAAGGCCACACCGACGGGCACCAGGACCGACAGCGGCACCACCAACTCCTGCGCGGCCACGCCTCCGTGGTAACCGGTGCAGCGGTTGCCGTAGCGCGTGCGCTCGCCCCACAGGCACACCACCGCCTGTCCGCCCTCGGGGTGCAGCACGCGCGGCCCACGCAGCAGCACCTCGTCGTCCGAGGCCGGCACCTGGGTGCCGCGCCAGCGCTGGCCGGTGCCATGTGGCAGGGCACGCGTGCCATCGTCCAGCACATGGCCATGGTCCGCCGTCACCACCAGCACCCGCCGGGCCTCGCGCGCCTCACGCAGCAGGGGCAGCAGCAGGCGCAGATGGTCTGGCGACCAGCGCTGGTGCAACTGGTCCGAGCCTTTCAGGTGATCGTCCACCGCGTTGTAGACCACACCCACCACGTGCTGGCGGGCATCGGCCAGCGCAGCGCGCAAATCGGGTGCCAGCTGCCCGTCCATGGCCAGTTCGCCCTTGTGGAACAGCCTTGGCGGCAAACTGGGTTCACTGCGGGCCACCAGGTCGGGCTGGGTGGCAAAACCTGGCTTCTCCTGGGCCTGGGTGCCGAGCATGCGCCGGCCGCATAGCAGGCTGGCGCGGCTCACCTCAGTGACGGTCGGCAGCATCGCCACGGCTGCCAGCGGCTGGGGCAGGGCAGTGGGCACGCATTCGGTCCAGCCATGCCGCAACGGCCGATCGAACAGTTCGCGGAAGATGCTGGTGCTCAGGCCATCGACCACCAGCACCAACACCGGATGCTGTGCCGCCAGTGGCGCCACCACCCGCGACAGCACCTGTTCCACCGGTAGCAGCCGTGGGGGCAGGGCAGCCTCGGCGGCCACCCAGTCGGGCAGCCGCCCCGCCAGTTGACGGGCGATGGCCTCTCGGCGCGCCAGCGCCTGCGCACGCAGCCGGGCCAGCGCAGCCGCCAGCGCCGGCGACACATCAACGCCCAGCAGCCTGAAGCGGGCCCAGTCGACAAACGCGCCCTCGTCGGCCTGCCACAGCGCGGCATCGCCCACGTCGCGCAGCGCCGGTTGCGGCCGGGCGAGCCAGCGCACCAGGCGCACGGCCATCTGCACCGGCTCAGCGCGCTGCGGCTGGTCGTCCAGACCGTGGTGCACCAGCGCCTGGGCCGCCGCAGCGTCCACAGCCGCCAGCGTGGCGTCGACGGGCCGGTCCAGCCAGGCGTCGATCGCCCGCGCCAGCGCGTCCAGGCGCGCGTCCAGTCCTGCCGGCAGCCAGGCGCTCAGTCCGGCATGGGCCAGGATGCCCAACTCCCGCAACAGCGCCTGCGCCCGGTCCAGCGCGCCAGCGTGCGCTTCCAGGTCCTGCCGCACCACATCCACAGCCGCCGCGGCCCAGTCGCGGCCCTCGGCCAGGCTGACTTGCACGTCACCGGTGTAGCGCTCCAGCCGGTAGCGCGCGGCGCCAATGTCACCGTGGCCGTCCGCCTCGGCCGAGAACACCAGGTCACACACCAGGCCCAGCGGCACCGCATCGGCAGAGCGACCTGCAGCGATGCAGGCCACGGCCATGCGGCCGGCCGGTCCGGCGGCATCGGCCAGCCACTGCAGGATGTCGGGTCGCGCCACCGCGGGCAGGCCGTTCAGTGCCGACGGCGATGCCGGTGTCAGGGTCCATGCCAGCAGGCTGCAGGCGTCCGGCCGGGCCGCATGCAGGCCCAGGGCACGTGCCAGCACGGCCTGCCACGCGGTGTCCTGGTCGAGAAAACCATGGGCCACCGGCGCATAGCCATCGCGCGCCAGATCGATCAGCAGCGGCGGCATCCAGGCAAGGCGACCCAGCCGGGCGTCCTGCGCCTTGGCACCGAACAAGGTGCGCACCATCGCCCAGCCTTCAGGCTGGTGGATGCGCCCCCTGGCGATGCGGGACGCCACATCGTCGGGCAGATCGAAACCGGGCAAAGGCGTCAGCAGCACCAGGCCTTCGCCGGGCGGCGCGCCGGCGTCATCGTCCTCGGCCAGCGCCTCGCGCAGCGCCAGCGTCGATGGGCACCAGCGCAGCCGGAATCGCCGGCCCGCACGCCCGACCGCATCCGGCCAGGGCAGCTTCTGCTCGGCGTGGATCGCGACGACTCGGGCCTGGGCGTCACGCCCCAGCATTGCATCCAGCTGGGCCTGGATCTGCGGCAGCGTGGCCACGGTCAATGACCCCGTGTGCGCCGCTGCAGGCGCCAGCTGAGGGTCAGCTCCAGGTCATCGTCGCTGGCGACCTGCTGCTTGAGCTGCTCCAGCACCTCGGTGGCTTCCTTCGCTTTCAGGTGCAACTGCTCGCATTCGTCGACCAGCTGCAGCCGGGGATCGGGCGGCGGCGGCGGGGGGGGCAGTGGTGGTGGAGGCAGCGGCGGTGGAGGCGGCGGTGGTGGAGGCGCGACCGTCAAGAGCGCCACGGCATCGCGCTCGATCTCGGCCAGCCGCGCCTTCAGCGGCAGCACATGCTCGTCGGCCTGCAGCAGTTCGGCCAGACGCGCCGCCAGCGCCGCGGCGGCCGGCTGCGTGCCGGCGCGGGCCATGGCGCCGTCGATCACTTGCCAGCGTGTCTGGTTCAGCGCCTCGGCGCAGGCGGCCGCCTGGGCCAGGCTGCGGCCGACCGCCGCCTCGGAGGTGTCCAGCGCAGCTTGCGCCAGCACCGCGACAAGGCTGTCGTCCGGCGCGGCGGCCATCGCGGCCAGCAGGGCCAGCCCGCTCTCGGCGCTGCGCTGGCGTGCTGCCGGGGCACCGTGGGCATAGCGCGCACATCGGTCGCGCAGCGCGGCAACCAATGCCTGAGCGGCATCGCGCCGCCCGCGCGTGGCCTCTCTCAGCGCCAGCACCGCGCGAGCGACGTGCGCCCCGCTCAGGGTCTGCGGCAAGGTGCTGCCGAACAGCACGGCCGCCCGCTGGACCGCCAGCGTCCAGTGCTCGGCAGACGGCAGTGCCTGCTCCACCAGCTCCAAGCCGTCTACCATCTGGTCAATGCCGGCCTCGGCCGGCCCGCCGTTGAGCACGAAGCGCCGGTTGGTCATCGCGGCCCAGGCCAGGATCAGCAGGTTCTGCACCTCTCGCGGCAGGCCCATCGCCGTGGGCCGCTCGGTCCACTGCCGCAGCTTGGCCACGGTGATCGGCCCGCCGTCGGCGGCATGCTGCCGGCCGAAGTGCAGCACCCAGTGCTGCTCCAGCACCAGCGGGTGCGCGCCCATCGTGCCCAGCCGCAACGGGTTGACGACGGCCAGCAGCCGCCGCCGGGCCTGCGCGTCGTCAACCAGGTGGCGGTGACCGGGCGCCTGCGCCGCCGCCTCGATGTCGGGCCAGATCCGCCGCAGTTCTGCCGGCTTCACCTCGGTGCCGAACTCTGGATGCGCCGGGAACTGGTGCGCCAGCATCTGCGCCATCAACGCGTCGAACGCGCCCCTGAAGTCCGGCGCCACCGGCGGCCTCGGCGACAGCGTCGAGTCGAGCGCACGCAGCTGCTCGTCGGCCGCCAGCGTCACGTCGACCGCGTCGCGCGGCTCGGGCGCGACGCCGTAGGCCACGTCCAGCTGAGTGCGCAGGCGGATGCGCAGCTGGTCGTGCTGATTGCGCGCCAGCGACTTCGCCAGCACCCGATCGGTGGACGACAGGTGCGTCGCATGGCTGTCGAAGCGGTCGCCCTGCAGCAGGTGGTCCAGCACCACCAGGCGGCCCAGATCGGCCTGGGCCTTGGCGCTCAGAAAGTTCGGCAACCACACCAGCGTCGGCGCCGGACCGCCCTTGTAGCGGTCCAGGATGGCGATGTCGACGCGCGGCGTGCGGTGCGGCTCGTCGAACGGGAAGTCCAGCACGATCGACATCGCGCCGGCCCGCCCGCGCAGCCGCTCGTCGGACATATCGCGCACGTTCTCGTAGACCAGGTCCACTTCGCGCCGCGTGCCGCGCCACAGCATCTCGTAGCGGGTGAACAGCTCGCCCGTGTCGGGCAGGCCCAGCTGCTCGAACAGCAGCTCGCGGATCTTGCGCCGCCGGTTGCCGGTGTTGTCGTGCGCCTCGGCCGCCCGCAGGATCGGCTCGATGTCCACGCCGGTCACCTGGATGCTGATCACCGGCTGCGGATCGTCGCCCACCTTGATCTCACCGACCTCGGCGGCCCAGGCCCGGCACTTGCCCAGCACCACCTGGTTCTCGCGCCCGGGAATCGGCGAGCGCACCGTGCCGTGGTTCAGCGCCACCAGGCGCGGGGCGGTCAGCGCCTTCAGCGATTCCACCTCGGGCACCAGCGCGGCCAGCAGCAGCGTCTTCAGCAGCCGCGCGTCGTTGCGCAGCCGCGTCGCGGGGCCGGCGTCGGCGCGGCCCAGCGTCACCGCCTCCCAGGTCACGCCGTGTTCGCGCTCCAACATCGGCAGCAGGCGCTGGCGCCACAGCCGCTTGGCGTTCTCGAAGTGCAGGCGCATGCCTTCGGAGAACGGCTCGTCGCCCTCGGCGATCGCGTCCCACAGGTCGCCCACGGGGATCAGCTGGCCCAGCTCCAGGTCATCACGCCGGTCCACCAGCAGCTGCTGCATCAGCTTCAGCGCCGTGCGCTCGCGCTGCAGCGCGGCCGACACCGCCACCAGCGTCTGTACCAGCGCCGGGCTGAACGGGTAGACCATGCGGAACAGCGACCGGTCGGCGTCCTGCGTCAGCAGCGTCTCGATGACGTTGCCAGGCGCCCGCAGCACGCCGTCGAAGGCGGCCTGCAGCGTCTGCCGCGCCGCCTCGTCACGCGGCCGCAGGATGCGCTTCTCGGCAATGGCGGGCAGGTTGCGGTCTTCCAGCCGGATGGAATGAAAGCGCGCCTCCCAGAACTTCAGCGAATCGCTGAAAGTCAGCTGCATCGCACCGGCCAGGTTCTCGCCAACCAGCTCGCGCAGGTCACGCTGCCGGGCGACGAAGCTCACCAGCGGGATTGGCCGGTCGGCATGGGTGGCCTCCACCAGCTTGACGAGCTTGATGCCCTCTCGGCTGACGAAGGCCACGTCGGCCGCATGGCTGGCCAGCCACAGCACCAGTTCGTCAAGGAACAGGATCACCGCGTCATAGCCCAGCGCCTGGGCGTGCCGGCTCATGATCGCCAGCCCTTCGTCCAGCGGCACGAAGGCCTCGCCATGGCCGGCGATGCTGCGAAACGCCGGGAAGTAGCGGGTGATCAGCGCGCTGACGAGGTTGGTGCGCTCATCGCTGGCCGGCGGCGCCAGCAGCGCGGCATCGAAGCGCTCGGCGGTCCAGCCGGCATCCAGGTCGCCCCAGCCGCCGTCCTCACCCGCTGCACCCCCGACCACACCGTCGGCCGCTGCACCGGCATCGCCCAGCCCGGCGAAGAAGGCCGCATCGCCCAGCTGCGCCCGCAGCGCCTGGGCGTTCTTGAACAGCTCGCCGGCCAGGTAGAAGCCTGGCACCGGCGCGTCGGGGTGCCGCTGGCGCACGAAGTCGGCGTACTGGCCCAGCACCGCGCTTTCCATGCTGGTCGCGCCGATCATGTGATAGGGAACCAGCAGGAACCGGCGACCCTCGGTCCAGCCGTGGCGGGCCACCACATCGGCCAGCTCGGGCGTGGCGCGGGCCTGCGCATTGCCGGCCAGCAGCAGGTTCAGCACCGCCATGAAGTGGCTCTTGCCGGCGCCGAACGAGGCGTGCAGGTACGACGCCTTGCTCTGGTTCGACTGCACCGCCTGCCGGATGAAGCCCAGCGCGTTGTCGAACGCCGCGGCCAGCTGCGGCGTCACCACGTAGTCGCGCAGCGTGCGCTCGGCATGCGCCACGCCGTCGGCCAGCTTCAGCACGAAGTCGCCCTGGTGGACGCTCTCGGGAATCTCGATCAGGTCTTTCAGCAGGGCCATGTGTGTGCCTCCCAGCCCACGGTGCGTCGTTCTCGTTCTCGGGCTGTCATCAAGCGACTGCAGGGTTCGCGCGGACTTGATCGGCACTGCGCAGCCAGGACGCCGCAGTGCGCTGGTTCAGCCCGCCAGCTTGCGCGGGGCACGGCGGCGCGGCGCTTGCGCGGCCTGCGCAACGGCGGCTGCTGCCGCAGCAGGCGCCACCTGAGCCTCCTCCAAGCCCGTCGGCTGGGGCGAGCGTTGCGCCGTGCTCTTCAGGTCGTGGAAATGGACGGTCGGGAGCATCACAGGGCCAGCCCGCATGCGCGAAGTCAGATTGAGGACCTGCTCGCGGATGGCCGACCACATCAGGCCAGCGCCATTCACGATGGCCAGATCCTCAGGAGGGCCGAGCTTTTCAGCGCCCTTCGGAACGAGGATGATGGCCTCGGCCGCGATGTCGATCAGGTACGGCGAGAACTTCTGCTGTGGGGCACCCGGTTGTACGCGGTTGTCCACCAGAAGCCGAAGCTCCAGGAAGAACATGCTGCCTCCATCCTGGGGCGGCGCATCGCCGATGCCGACTTCGGTGTTGACCGTGACGCCGTCAAAGGTCAGCACGCCCTCCAGCGGATTCGGTATCTGAGCCGGCTGGTTCGCCGGATCGAGCTCGATGCTGACGCGCTTGAACGTCAGGCGCAGCAATTGAATCGGGCTGGGTTTCATGCTGCGTACGGCATGGAAAGGTCGCCGTTCCTCTCGATTTGCGGCCGGGGTGCAACGACATCGACGCGCTCCGACACCAGCCGGATCACCGGAGTCGCGGGGACTTTCCGTACCGACAGCTTGCTTTCTTCACACCTGACTTCCCATAGCGGCAGTTCCACTTTCGCCTGCTCAGCCAGCCACTTCATGCAATCGGGCTTGTCGATCGCCATGCGCAGCAGCAGCGTGGTGCTGTCGTCGGGGTAAGTCACCTCGTTTTCGTAGCGCGAAAACGCGATCTTGCCCTTGCCGAAGATCTTCGACGCGTCCTGCTGCTTCAGGCCATAGCGATGGCGCAGCGCCAGGATTTGCTCGCCCAGAAGCAGCCCTTCGTACTCGGGTCGGTTCTTGCGGTCATCCAGGCGACGGAGATTCTCCTCATGCTGGCTGGCCCGGATGGTCTGCTTGCCGCAATGGTTGCACTCTGAGGCCAACAGTTCGACTGACACCAGCGCACCACGCGGATGAAACGCGCGCTGGGTCGTGGACGGTAGAAGCTGCCCCTTGCGGCACACAGGGCACTTGGGCAACGTGGTGGTAGTCATGGCATCCAGCGGCGAGGCCGCAGCTCAACGAGAGGGATGGCAAGAAGCCATCACCAGGGTGATCGTTCCGTCGTCTTCAACGGAGAACTTGAAGTACATCTCGGTGCCGTCGGGGTGGCGCTTGAGGGTCACCAAGTCCAGCTTCGCGACGTACACGTCGCATGCGGCCCAGCGCATTCCATCTTCCGCGTCCACTTCGCACCACTCCGATTTGACGTAGTCGTTGGGGTCTTCCCGTGCGCCCTTGACCTTCGCGGCGGGCTCTCGCAACAGCAACAGCATCTGCAGAACGTCACCGTTCCTCCAACGGTGCTTTTCGCGGTCGCGCCGCGACCCGGTGGTTGCAAACCACAGGGCATCTTCATCGAAGGTGCCAGACGCCAGCAGCCTTTGAAAGGCCGTCAGTTCCAGCAGGCGCCCTCCCGCGATCTCCCGGCCGCCCTTCTTTCCAGGCGGTGGGGGCAGACGCAGCGTTGCCGGGTCGCGTTTCCAGTATCGAGGCTTCACTTTATCACCGTGATAAACGCAATGCTACCCAAAACCGCACAGCTGAACCGGGTTGGGCGGTCCTTCCAGCGTCTCACGAGGCGCCTCGCCGGCGTCCGGCGCGCTTGGCAGCGGCCCCCGCCGCCGGCCGCCAGGCCCGCAAGTCCGCCAGCGTCAGCCCCAGCGCGCGCACCTCGTCGTCGACGAAGGCGGCGTAGGTGTCGCCCAGGCGCTCGCCGTGTACCGGGTCGGGATCGTTGTGCCACTGCTTCAGCCAGGGCAGCAGTTCCAGCAGGGCGGCCAGCAGGGGCTGCAGGCGCTCGGCTTGCCAGCCCTGCTGCTCCTTGGCGTCCAAATACCAGGCTGCGATGGCGCCGGCCAGCTGCAGGGGGTTCCAACCGGCCCAGGCGATCACCAGGCTGCCATCGGCGCCGCGCTCGGCACCCGGAAAGCTGACGAAGCGCTCCTTCGGCACGTCCAGCCCGCCGCGCAGGCGCCAGACATCGGCCTTCAGGAAGTCGCTGCTCCTGTACTTGGGCGGCACCGGGATGGGGCCGACCTCGTTGGCCTTGCGCTCGTCCTGCTGGCGCTTCACTTCGGCGGCCAGCTTCTGCTCGATCCAGGCGCGGGCCTCGGGGGTGATGGGGCCGTCGGGATCGATGCGGAAGGCGGCACGGGCGTCGGCGGTCAGGTCGTCGCGCCACAGTGGCGCGTCGTCGGCCAGCACCTGGGCGTCGATGGCGTCCTCGCGGCGCTGCAGGGCCCAGGTGTCTTCCCACTGGGCGCGCTTGCGCAGGCCGTCGTCGGTGTAGCGCAGCACCGGCAGCAGCGGCACGGCCTCGGCCGCCACCAGGTCGGCCACCAGGCGGGCGGGGTCGAAGTCGGCATGGCCGGCGTAGAGCGCGGCCACCTGCATGAAGCCGGCGTCGGCGCGCGCCAGGTCGGCCAGGCGGCTGGTGGTGGTCAGCTGCGCCGGGGTGCCGGCGCCGCTGGCATCCGCCGGCCAGAAGGCCGGCTGCTCCAGCCGGTCGAGCAGCCAGGCGCGCAGCGCGGCCTGTTTCAGATCGGCCCAGGCCGGCGTGTTCCAGCGGCGCTTGAACTCGGGCCGCTCGACCAGGCCCAGGTTGCGGTCGGCCTCGATCAGCGCGATGCGGCGCTCGACCACCGCGCGGTACGCCGCCGGCCACTGCGCCGGCACGGTGGTGACAGGCGTGCTGCCATGCCGGGCGAACCAGGTGGTGGCCTCGCCGCCGGCCGCGATGCTCCGTGCCAGCACGATTTCGAAAGCGCGCTCGCCCAGCGCCAGCTCGAGCGGGTCGGCACAGGTCAGGTCGGCTGCGGTGGTGCCGTCGGGCAGCAGGCCGTAGAGGACATGGCACTGCCAGTCCAGTTCTTCTTGCGCGGCGATCATCTGGCGTTGCAGGCGGGCGGTGGTGTCGCGGGCGGCGTCCAGCGTGACGCGGGTGGGCAGGGTGTCGGCGGCCAGAAGCGCGGCCGGGGCGTGGCGGGCGACGGCCTGGGCCAACTGGTCGAGGTGGCGGCTGATTGCCAGTGGGCGCTCGACAGGCAGCGGGAACTCCGCGACCTTGGTCGCATTGAAGGCGTAGAAGCGTTCCCAGGCTTCCGCCTTCAAGCCTTCATTGATGCCTTGGCCACCCTTGTTGTGGCACACCTGCTTCAGCCAGAAGCAGCCCACCGCCGAATTCAGCAGCCCGAGCAGCCCCAGGTGGTCGTCTTCGCTGCTGCCGGCCGGCAGCTTGATGACCGGCGCCGTCTGCTTGAACACCTTGCCGCCGCGGTCGAGGACGAAGTGGTTGTGGGTGGCGACCTCGCCGAATGCAATGAGATTCGCTGAAGCCAAGCGATCACGGGAAACAAAGCTCAACTCCCACCAATTGAGTCCAGCCTGTTCCGGCGTTTTCCCGAACATCTGACGACTGCGCAAGTTCGTTCTCAAGCTCCAAAAGTGCCATGCGGCCGAACGTGCAGCTGGCTCAATGGCCGGCAGTCCCTGGCTCTCTTCATACGGGAAGGCAACACTGGTGGTGGACATTAGGCTCCAGTCGCGCAGTTGGTCGCCGAGCACAAACTGGCGGCTTGGAATGCCCAGGCGCCGGAGCAGAGCAGCAGGCATCGTGAATGCGTCGTCCTCTCCCGTGATGGCAGCAAAACCGAGCGTTGCCGGGAACTGGCTCAGAGTAGGACGCCCAGCCTCGACAACTGCCTTCAGTTCTGTAGCTCCACCGCCACCCATGCTCCAAGGGTGCTTACTGAAAGTCGCGCGTGGAGCGTCGACAACGCTGACGAACGCACTCTCGCTGCCCGGTCGGTCCACTTGCTCGACGATCGCCCGCCACACCAACCCTTGCGCCGGGTCCTCGGGCTTGCTCGGCTCACCCTGGATGCCCATCACCGCCCGCACGGTGTTGGCCGGCGAGCGGGCATCGTCGTGCGGCGGGCGGTGGCAACCCAGCAGGATGACGGTGGGCGTGCCGTGGCCAGGGATGTAGGCGCCCGAGGTGTCGATGACGTGGGTCAGGTCCAGCCGCGGCAGCACCTCCTCGATGAGCTTGCTGCCGAACTCGCGCTTCATGAAGCTGTTGGCGGTGATCAGCCCCACGAAGCCGGCGGCGCCGAAGCGTGGGCCGGTGAGCGCCAGCTCGAAGAAGCGCTCGGTGAACGGGCAGCCCAGCGAGTACTTCATGTGGCAGCTGGCGTAGCGCTTGCGGTAGGCGGCGTTCAGCGCCGCATCGCGCACCACGATGTAGGGCGGGTTGCCCACCACCGCGTGGTACTGCCGGCCCAGGATCTGCTGCACCTGCGCCAGGTCTTCGGTGGCATAGGCATGGGCCAGGCCCTCGTCGGCATGGGCCTGCGCGTCGTCGAACAGCTGCTCGTTGCGGGTGGCGCTCAGGCCGGCCAGGCCGAACCTGCGGCCGTGGATGAGGCTGTCGCCGATGGCGACGTGCAGGGTGAAGTCGGGCGCGTCGGCCAGGCGCTGCACGCCGGCCACCTGCAGCGCGGCCACCAGCAGGCGGAAGCGGGTGATGGCCACGGCGAACGGGTTCAGGTCGACGCCGGCCACGGCGTCGAGCGCCTTCTGCGCGATGTCGCGCGGGTTGCGGCCGGGCTCGGCGCGCAGCCAGGCGTCGACCAGCCGCGCAAAGCCGCCCAGCAGGAAGTGGCCCGAGCCGCAGGTGGGGTCGATCATGCGCACGGCGGCCAGGCCGAAGGTGCGCAGGGCCGGCGTCAGCGTGCGGTCAAGGATGAATTCCTCGACGAAGGCGGGCGTCTGCAGCAGGGCGTAGCGCTTGCGGGTGGCCTCGCTCAGGTCCTGGTACAGGTCGCCCAGGAAGCGGGTGTCGAGCGCGGGGTCGGTGAAGTCGTGCAGCAGGGCGCCGGTGGCGGGGTCGGCCTGCTGCCAGAACAGGCGCAGGGCCTGCGCCGCCTCGGGCCCGGGGCTGAGCCGGAAAACGGGGTTGTGCGCGGCGTCGAAGAAGGTGTGCAGGCCGGGCAGGGCGCCGGCCTCGGTGAAGGCCTGCAGCAGGTAGTCGCGGTCGTCCTGGTGCGGGTGGGCGCGGAAGAAGGCCTCGTGCCGGTCGCGCGCCAGCGCCAGGCGGCCCGAATCGGCGGTGCCGCCCAGCCAGGGGCGGTCGACGAGGTGGTTGTCCTCGACGAAGCGCAGAAAGGTGCAGGACAGCAGCCAGTGCACGCCGGCCTGGGTGATGACCTGGTCGGCCCAGGTGGCGAAGGGCTCGTTGGTGCGGCCGGCGTCGGTGGCGGCCTGCCATTCGGCCTGCAGCGCGGCACGCAGGTCGGGCTCGGCGTCGATGCGCTGGCGCAGGTCGGCTTCCAGGGCCTGCAGCTGGCGCGTCAGGTCGGCCAGCAGGCGGGTGGCTTGGATCACGGGGATTGGCTTCCTGGGGCTGTCGTCGTTGTCGTGCGGGGGCCGCGGTGGCGGCAGGCGGCCGGGCGGTCAGGGGAGGGGGCGGCGGATCAGGGGTCGGCGTCGGCGCCGGCCTGGGCGCGGTGCCGGTTCTCGATCCAGGCCTGCGGCAGCGCCAGCACCTGGCCCGCGTGCACCAGCGGCACGGCGGTGCCGTCGATGGCGGCGCGGCCGGGCTGGCGGCTGGGCAGCAGCAGGCAGGCGGCCGGGGTGTGGCCGGGCGTGCCGGCGGCGGCTTCCAGGTCGACCAGCAGGCCGATCAGGCCATAGCGCGCCAGCAGGCCGGCCTGCACCACCAGCAGCGGCGCGGCGGCGTGCAGCAGGGCCTGGCGCAGCGCGGGCAGGCTGCGCTGCACAAGGCGCTGCAGGTTGGTCCAGTCGCGGCTGTCGCGCGGGGCGGCGTCGGCCAGCAATACGCGGCTCCAGTCCACGTTGGCGGCATCGGCCTGGGCGCGCAGGTGGCGCAGCAGCAGGGCATCGATGCTCAGGCGCTGTAGTGGGACAGATGCGGTTGCGGCGGCCGGCGCGCCGTCGTCGCCTTGGGCGCCAGGGCCGAAGCGCCGCAGCAGCTCGGCTTCGGCAGCGGCGGCCTGGCGCACGTCCACCGTGAGGGTCAACAACCCGCCGCGCTGCAGGGTGCGGCGCAGGCGGTCCTCGGCGGCCTGGGCGTCGGCCAGTGCGGCATCGGACGGGCCGGCGCTGCCGTCGCGCGTGGGCTGGCGCGAGATCAGCGTGGACGGGCCGGCGGTGAAGCCGCTGGCGCCGCCGGGGCGGGTGTAGGCGCCGTCGTCGGCGGTGGGGTTCCACTGCAGGGGCACGCCGGATTCGTCGAGCAGGTGGTCGAGCGCGGGGCGGTCGGGCAGGGCGGCGGCCTCGGGGTAGCGGCCCTGCACGCGCTGGCGCAGCCGGTCGGGCTTGAGCATCGGCACATTGGCCAGCGCGCCGACCGACTGCCGCAGCGCCTGCAGGGCGGGCATGCCGCGGGGATACAGCTCCTGCCGGCTGGACAGCGCCGCGTGGCGCGAGGCCGACGCGGCCAGGCGCAGCAGGCGGGTGGCGGGCAGGCGCGCGGCGGGCTGGCCGCTGCGGTCGGCCGGCGGGGTGACGGCTTCCAGCGCCTGCAGCACGCGGGTGGGCGGCAGCAGCGGGTCGGCCAGCGCACAGGCATCGGCCACGGTGCCCAGCTGTCGGGCGTGGTCGGCCCAGGCGGCATCGGTGGCCAGCAGCGGCACGGGCGGCTGGTCATGCAGCTGGAAGCGGGGCTCGGCGGCCTCGGCCTCGGCCTCGACGGCGGCGCGCAGCACGGCCAGCGCCAGCGCCAGGCGCTCGTCGTCCTGCGGCAGGGCGCAGCCGCGCAGGGCCAGCAGGGCGAGCGCGGCTTCGGGCACGGTCATCACCTGGCCCTGGCCAGCCAGCAGGGTGGCGATCTGGGCGCGCAGGTCGGTGAAGGGAGGCAGCTTCAGCCAGCGGGCGCGGGCCTTAACCAGCGCGGCGGCGAAGGCCGGGCGCTGCAGGCCGGCCGCGGCGGCGGCTTCACCGGCGGTGGGCCATGCGATGGAACGGGCGGTGTCAGGGCGTGCGCCGGCGGTGGCGGCGGCCGGGGCGATGGGCGTGATGGCGCCGTCCTGCCGCTCAATGCCCAGGTAGTGGGCCAGCGCGGTGTCGTCGGCGCGGTCGTCGGCGGCCGGGCGGCGCGGCAGCAGCAGGTCGGCCAGCTCGTCGATGCTGACGGCGCGATCACGTGTGGCAGCGGGGCGGGCGCCGGCGGGGTCGGGCGCGGCAGTCGTGGCCGCGCGCGCGGCGGCGGTGTCGTCGGACTCGTCGTGCAGGGTGCCGCTCTCGGGCGCCAGGTCGGGGCGCAGGGCGGCCAGGCGCTTGGCCTTCTCGCGGATCTCGCGCCGCACCTTGTCGGCCACGCCCTTGAGGTAGCGGAACTGCAGGCGGCTGACGGCCAGCAGCTCGCGGGCGTTGTGCACGGCCATGCGGTCGAGCACGTCCTGCGCCTCGACGCTGAAGCCCAGCTCGGCCATCGTGGTGCCCGGGGTGGCGACGCTGGCGGCGGCGTCGAAGCCGCTGGCCGGCGTCGGATGCACGGTGGCGGCGGCTTCGAAGGCGCGGCGCCAGGCCCGCAGCATGTCCTCGGCGTTGTCGAAGCGCAGGCGGTGGTCGCGCCGCAGCGCCTTGGCGAAAAAGTCGAGCAGCGGGCCGCGCACCGCGGGCGCGAAGACGTTGGCGTCGAGGGTGACTTCCACGCCGGGCGGCAGCATCGACGGCAGGCTGTGGCCGTCACCCCAGCGCGGCAGCACGCCCACCGCCATCTCGTAGAGCGTGACCGCCAGCGCGAAGCGCTCGGCGTACAGGTCCCACACGCGGCGCGGGCGCTCGGCGAGGAACGGGTCCAGGTAATGCTGGGTGCCGGCGGTGAGGTTCTCGGGCGGGGTGCGGCTGAGCGAGAAATCGAACAGCACGGCCAGCAGCCGGCCGTTGCTGGCGCGGGCGATGCCGATGTTGTCGGGCTTGATGTCGCGGTGGGTGACGCCGCGGTCCTCGAGGTGGCGCACGGCGTCGATCAGCTCGTCGCCGTAGCGCTGCAGCATCGTCAGCGGCAGGCGGCCTTCGCGGCGGATCTCCTGTGCCAGGGTGGTGTCGCCGGCGGCATCCAGCAGCAGGGCGGTGCGGCCGTCGACCTGCAGCGTGCGGTGGTGGATGACGATGTTGGGGTGGTGCAGGCGGCGCAGGGCCTCGGCCTCGGCAGCCAGGTGGTCGTTGTGGGCCGGGTCGGTGGCCACCTTCAGCACCAGGGCGTCGGCGCTGCCGTCGGGACGCACCAGCAGGGCATCGCTGGACGCTCCGCGGCCGAGGCGGCGCACGACGGTGAAGCCGCCTTCGATGCGCTGGCCCGGCTGCGACGCGACGCTGGGGTCGACGGTGGCCTCGGGGTCGGGCGTGGTCAGCTCGTCCTCGACCTCGTCCAGCTCGGCCAGGAAGGTGGCGACCGACGCGGTGCGGTCGGGCACCAGCGGCTGGGTGGCGAACTGCACCAGGTCCTGCAGCTTGGGGCCGCAGCCGTCCAGCACGTCGGACAGGCGCAGGCCGGGGCCGGCGCGCAGCTTGTCCTCCAGGTCAAGCCGGCTCTGTGCCGGCAGCTGGCCGCTGAACACCTGGTAGGTGATGCAGCCGAGCGAGAACACGTCGAGCGCGGCGCCGTGGGCGGGGTCGGCATGGGTGGTCTCGGGGGCGAGGTAGAGCAGGCCCAGGTCCTGCACGTAGTCCTCGACATGCTGGG
>CALMIF010000342.1 GCA_937864045.1 uncultured Aquabacterium sp.
GGCTCGCACCACTTCGTGCTGCGCTCGCACCGCCCAGGCTGGAAGCAGCTGACGGTGGAGCACCTGCAGAAGACCCGCTGGACCGACGCGCAGATCGCCCGCGGCTACGGCGCCGAGGCCATGCGCGAGCTGCACGGCCCGGCCGGCCTGGGCTTTGCCGAGGACACCTTCGGCCTGCACAAGGCGCAGTCGCCGTCGGTGCATCCGCGGCTGCTGATCAGCCTGGTGTTCCAGCTGCACGACTATCAGCTGGAGGACCACGGCCCGCGCGAGACGCGGCTGCTGGTCCCGGCGGAACGGGTGGCGGCATGAGCGGCGCTGCGGTGACCGACCTGCCAGGGCTGTTCGCCCTGGGCGTGCGCATCGGCGACAAGCTGGCCGCGCGTGGCGAGACCATCGCGGTGGCTGAATCGTCCGCCGGCGGCCTGCTGTCGGCGGCGCTGCTGGCGCGGGCCGGCGCGTCGGCCTACTACTTCGGCGGCGCCGTGCTCTACACCCGCCGCTCGCGCCGGCTGCTGACCACGCTGACCTCGGACGACACGGTGGGCATGCGCTCGTCCAGCCCGCCGTATGCGGCCTTGCTGGCACGCCACCAGCGCCAGCGCTTCAAGGCCACCTGGGGCCTGGCCGAGACCGGCGCCGCCGGCCCGGACGGCAACACCTATGGCGACCCCGCCGGCCACAGCTGCCTGGCCGTCGACGGCCCGGTGCAGCGTGACCGGATGCTGCGCACCGGCAGCAGCGACCGCGCCGCCAACATGCTGGCCTTTGCCGCCGCGGCGCTGCAGTTGCTGGACCAGGCCATCGACGCCGCCCCGGCACCGGGCTGAACGGCGCAGCCGCCGGCGCCGTGTCGCCGCCGGTTCCTCGGCACTTGCCCTGGCACGTGGGCGACAACCACGGCGCGCCGGCGCTGGTCAGATCGCGGGCCATTCCATTGCCCCGCCTGCCCGAAGGACGCACCATGACCGCATCGCCCGTGAACTTGAACCGCCGCGCCCTGGCTGCCGGCCTGGGCAGCCTGATCGCCGCCCCCGGCCTGGCGCTGGCCCAGCCCAAGTGGAAGCCCGAGCGCCCGATCACGATCTACAACCCGTTCGCGGTGGGCGGCATCACCGACCTGCACCTGCGCCTGCTGGGCGAGAAGGTCGGCAAGATGCTGGGCCAGCCGGTGCTGGTGGAGGCCCGCGCCGGCGCCGCCGGCACCCTGGCCCCGGCCGCGCTGATGACGGCCAAGCCCGACGGCCACAGCCTGGCCTGCTACACCATCAACAGCCTGCGCTACCCGCACTACCAGCAGGTGGCCTGGCACCCGACGCGCGACTTCAGCTTCATCACCGGCCTGTCGTCGTACACCTTCGCCCTGGTGGTGCGCGCCGACTCACCCTGGAAGACGGTGGAGGACCTGCTCGCCGCCGGCAAGGCCAACCCCGAGAAGCACACCTACGGCACCAGCGGCATCGGCGGCTCGGGCCACCTGATGATGATCGAGATCGAGCAGAAGGTCGGCGCGCGCTTCACCCACATCCCGTACAAGGGCGGCGCCGAGTGGATGCAGGCGCTGATCGCCGGGCAGATCGATTTCCTGGCCGATGCCTCGCAGTGGGGCCCCTTCGTCGACGACGGCCGCTGCCGCATCCTGGCGATGGTGACGGAGCAGCGCCTGCCCAAGTACGCCAACGTGCCGACGCTGCGCGAGCGCGGCGTCGACGCCGTGGGCCAGAGCCCCTACGGCCTGGTCGGCCCGAAGGACCTGAACCCGGTGATCGTGCAGACCCTGCACGAGGCCTTCAGCGAGGCCAACAACGACCCGGCCACGCTGGCCCTGCTGGACCGCTACATCCAGGTGCCGTGGAAGAAGAACCCCGCCGAGTACCGCGCCTTCGCCGAGGGCTACTTCGGCAGCGTCAAGCCGCTGCTGATCAAGGCGGGGCTCGCCAAGGGCTGACCCGGGGCACCCGGCAGCGGATGGTCGCTGCCACCCGCCGAGCGGATCGCCGGCCGGCTTGGGAGCGGCCCGGCGCTCGGCCGGCGCGCCGTCTCAAGAGACCGGCGTGCTGACGCCGAACACCTGCTGCGCGAACGCCGGATAGACCTCGGCGATCTGCGCCGCCACCGGGCCGCGCAGCAGGGCCAGGCGCCGGGCGTCGGGCGACGGCGTGACCGGCAGCACGGCGGGCACGTCGAAGTCGAAGCCGGTCTGGTCGCGCACTTCGTCCAGCGTGTGGCCGGGGTGCAGGCTCTGCAGCAGGAAGCGGCCGGCCTCCTTCTGCCAGCGGAACAGGCACAGGTTGGTGATCAGCGCGATCGGCCCGCCGGGGCGGTGCACGCCGGCCTCGCTGCGGCCCGGGGCGCTGATGAAATCCACCGCGTCGACGAGGGTGCGGCGGCTGTGTTCCCAGCGGAACAGGATCACCCGCGGCACGACGAAATACAGGTAGGCCGAGCCGAACGAGCCCGACCAGCGCACCGGCGTGGCCGGGTAGTCGCCCGTGCCCACCAGGTTGATGTTGGCCGCGCCGTCGATCTGCCCGCCGCTGAGGAAGAAGGCGTCGATGCGCCCGCGTCCGGCCAGGTCGAACAGCTCGGCGCCACCGTTGGTGAATCGGTTGTGGGCCTGGCTGCCGAGGATGGTGACCTGCGTGCGCGGGAGGCCGCCCTGGGTGCTGAGCTCGCGCGCCAGCAGGGCGCCGGCACCGGGAATCGGCGACAGCATGCCCACCGCCACGCGGCGCACGCCGGCCAGCAGGTCGGCGATGGTGCTGGCGTAGACCTCCTCGGGGCGGGCCGGCAGGCCGTCCGTCATGCCGGCACCGCCGTGCCGACGAAGCCGGCCAGGTAGTCGGCAAAGCCCTCGTCGGTGCGGGCGGCCTGCTGGTAACGGCGCACCGCGTCCAGGTCGCAGCCGCCGTCCAGCGTCATCGGCCAGCAGCCGCCAGGCACGACGGCCAGCGCCGTGATCAGCGCGGCAGGAATGGTGCCGGCAGCCAGCGCAGGGTCGGCGAAGAAATGGCCGGGCACGCGTTCGTCCACCGTCACCAGCACGGTGTCGGCCGCGTGGGCGGCCAGCAGGCGGTCGCGGTCGCGGCCGACCCAGACATTGCCGTCGGCGTCGGCCTTGGCGGCATGGAAGATCGCCACATCGGCATTGAGCGCCGGCAACACGGCGATCGGGTCGGGCCCGGCGCCCGGCGCGGCCACCGGGTTGTCGATCACTTTCCAGTCGGGCCGGTGGCGCAGCAGGTCGCTGCCGATCAGGCCGCGCAGCGGTGCGAATGGCTGGCCCTTGGCGCCGGCCTGCAGCGCGGCGTAGACGGCGGGGCAGGTGGCGTCGAGCACCTTCAACGTGCCGGCCTTGACCGCCGCCGAGAACCGCGGCGCCGGGCCCAGCTCGTGCAGCGAGATGCCCGAGGTCTCGACGCTGGCGATGCAGCCCGCGCCGATCAGCAGGTCGACCAGCATGCCGCTGGCCGGATAGGCCGCGGTGGGCAGGGTGATCACGTGCAGGCCGCGCACGCCGCGGCGGATCAGGGCCTTGGCCAGCGCCATCGGCACGTCGGGCTCATCGCCCTTGTGCACGGTGACGCTGGCGCCGTCAGGCACCAGGGCGGCGAGGTCATCGAGGGTGGGGGAGTGGGGGGCGGTCATCGTCGGATCGTCGGTGTCAGGCCGTCACTGCGGCCTTGGCAAAGAAGCCGCGCAGGGCTGCAGCCATCTGCGCGCGCACCGGCTCGCCCGAGACCACGACGTCGACCATCGACAGCGAGGTGTGGGTGTGGCCGCGGGCGGCGATGTGCTGCACCCGGTTGCCGGCGGCCTGCAGGGCGAAGGCATAGGCCGCGCCTTCGTCGCGCAGCGGGTCGAACTGGCAGGTGACGATGCAGGCCGGCGGCAGGTTGGCCAGGTTCTTCGCGCGGATCGGCGCGATGCGCGGGTCGTGGCGGTCGGCCTCGTCGGCGTAGTGGTCGAAGAACCACTTCATCAGCGCCTCGGTCAGCACATAGCCCTCGGCGTTTTCCTTGTAGCTGGCGCTGGTGCGGTCGCCGTCGGTCACCGGGGTCATCAGCAGCTGGCCGGCGATTTGCGGGCCACCGGCGTCACGCGCCAGCTGGCTGACCACGGCGGCCTGGTTGCCGCCCGCGCTCCAGCCGGCCACGGCGACCGGGCCGGGCGCGCCGCCCAGCGCCTCGGCGTTGGCCGAGACCCAGCGCAGCGCGGCCATCGCGTCGTCGACCGCCGCCGGGAAGCGGGCCTCGGGCCCGTGGCGGTAGTCGACCGAGACGATCAGGCAGCCGCTGCGCACGCACAGGTCGCGCAGCAGCGGGTCGTCCGAGTCGTGGCTGCCCAGCACCCAGCCGCCGCCGTGGTAATACACGACCACAGGGTGCGGGCCGGGCGTGGCCGGGCGGTACAGGCGCCAGTTCAAGGGGCCTGCCGCGCCCGGCAGGGTGCCGTCCTTGATCTCGCCCACCGCCGGGCCCGGCGGCCGGGCTGCATTCAGCTGGGCCAGGAAGGCGCGGGCGTGTTCGGGCGGCATCGAGTCGAAGGTCGGCAGGTTCATTGCCGCCAGCATCTCCAGCACCATCTGCACGTCGGGCTGCAGGCGGCGCACCAGGCCGTCGTTGCAGCGCTCGCCGGTCGGGCCGCTGCGGCGCAGGCCCAGGTCGCCGCGCGCCACCACCTCGTCGCAGGCGCGGCGGTAGGCGTCGACACCGCCCACGTAGGGCAGGAAGACGCGCGGCTTGCCCGGCACGTTGGCGCCCATGTACCAGCTGGCGGCGCTGGGGAACAGCGTGATCGCCGCGCAGTCCTGGTTGTGCTGCATCCAGCCGGCCTCGGCCTGCGGCGTGGGCTCGATGGTCGTCATGCCGTCCTTGCGCAGGCGCACCAGGCAGTCGCTGATCCAGTCGACGTGCTGCTCGATGGACACCATCATGTTCGACAGCACCGACGGGCTGCCCGGCCCGGTGACCATGAACAGGTTGGGGAAGCCCACCGACATCAGGCCCAGGTAGGTGATGGGCCCGGCCGCCCACTTGCCCTTGAGCGTCACGCCGTCGCGGCCAGTGATGTCCACCGCGACCAGGGCGCCGGTCATTGCGTCGAAGCCGGTGGCGTAGACGATGGCGTCGACGTCGATCTGCTCGCCGTCGACCTGGAGACCGGTGGCGTTGATCGTCGTGATCGGCCGCGTGCGCAGGTCGACCAGGCGCACGTTGGGCCGGTTGAAGGTCTGGTAGTAGTTCGTGTCCAGGCAAGGCCGTTTGGTGCCGAAGTGGTGGTCCTTGGGGCACAGCAGCTCGGCGGTGGCGGGGTCGTCCACCACGGCGCGGATCTTGTCGCGCACCTTGTCGGCGACGATTTTGTTGGAATCCGGGAACAGGATCTGGTCGGCGAACACGCCCAGGATGGGGATCAGCTCGCCGGTCTTCCAGGCCGCTTCGAAGCGCTCGGCATGCACCTCGGGCGGGCTGTAGCGGCCGTAGACCTGGGTGGGCTCGCTGGGCACGCCGGCGCGCGACCACTTCGCCGCCGTGCGGTAGGCGTCGCGGTCGGCCAGCAGCGGCGCCAGGCGCTCGGGCGCCACCGGCCCGTTGCCGGCCGGGATCGCGAAGTTGGGCGTGCGCTGGAACACGGTGAGCTGCGCCGCCTGCTGCGCGATCAGCGGAATCGACTGGATCGCCGACGAGCCGGTGCCGATCACCGCCACGCGCTTGCCGGTGAAGTCGACGCCGGCATGCGGCCAGCGGCCGGTGGAATAGGTGGGGCCCTGGAACGTGCCGGCGCCTGGAATGTCGGGCTCCTTGGGCATGGACAGGCAGCCGGTGGCCATCACGTAGTGCCGCGCGGACAGGGTGCGGCCGTCACCGGTGCTGATCTGCCAGCGCTGGGCGGCCTCGTCCCAGTGCGCCGCCTGCACCCGGGTGTTGAAGGCGATGTCGCGCCGCAGGTCGTAGCGCTGGGCCACGAACTGGGCATAGCGCAGGATCTCGGGCTGGGTGGCGTACTTCTCCGACCAGGTCCAGGCCTTCTCCAGCTCGGGATCGAAGCTGAACGTGTAGTCGGTGGTGGCGATGTCGCAGCGTGCGCCGGGGTAGCGGTTCCAGTACCAGGTGCCGCCCACGTCGTCGGCGGCCTCCAGCACCTGCACGCTGAAGCCCAGGCCGCGCAGCTTGTGCAGCAGGTACAGGCCCGCGAAGCCCGCGCCCACCACCACCACGTCGAAGTTGCCGCCGGCGGCGCCTGTGCCGGCCTTCATGTCGCTCATCGCCGTCTCCTCGGGTTGTCTTGCGCGGATCTTGCATGGGTGCCGCCGCGGCTTGGGCGGCGGTTTTCCCGCATGCGCGGGTGCATTGCTGCGTCACCCTGGTGCATCCGGGCAGGGGACGGGCCGGCCAGCTGCTTGCGTGAGAATGCGTCGCGGTCCGGGCCGACGGTGGTCCGCGAGGGCATGGGGCGGGATGCGATGAAGCTGCTGGTCAAGTTCAACCTGATCTTCGTGGGCGTGGTGGCCTTGGGGCTGGCCGTCAGCGGCTGGATCACCCGCGACCTGCTGCAGGCCAATGCGCGCGAGGAGGTGCGCAACAACGCCCGGCTGCTGATGGAAAGCGCCACCGCGGTGCGCGGCTACACGGCGGGCCAGATCACCGCGCTGCTGGAGGCGCAGATGCAGGAGACCTTCCTGCCGCAGGCTGTGCCCAGCTACTCGGCCACCGAGGTGCAGAACGCGCTGCACGCCAAGTACCCCG
>CALMIF010000343.1 GCA_937864045.1 uncultured Aquabacterium sp.
CGCCGTTGCGGATGATCCAGGGCACCGCGGCGAAGGTCTCGGTGTTGTTGATCGTCGTCGGCTTGCCGTACAGGCCGAAGCTGGCGGGGAACGGCGGCTTGAAGCGCGGCTGGCCCTTCTTGCCTTCCAGCGATTCGAGCAGCGCGGTCTCTTCGCCGCAGATGTAGGCGCCGAAGCCGTGGAACGCATGCAGCTGGAAGCTGTGGCTGCTGCCCAGCATCCTGTCGCCCAGGTAGCCGGCGGCACGGGCCTCTTCCAGCGCCTCTTCAAAGCGTTCGTAGACGCCGAAGATCTCGCCGTGGATGTAGTTGTAGCCCACCGAGATGCCCATCGCGTAGGCCGCGATGATCATGCCCTCGATGACGATGTGCGGGTTGTAGGCGAGGATGTCGCGGTCCTTGCAGGTGCCCGGCTCGCCCTCGTCGCTGTTGCACACCAGGTACTTCTGCACCGGCAGCGCACGCGGCATGAAGCTCCACTTCAGGCCGGTCGGGAAACCCGCACCGCCGCGGCCGCGCAAGCCGCTGCCCTTGACTTCGGCCACCACCTGGTCGGGCGTCATGCCCGGCGCGCCCTCGGCATTGGCGGTCAGGATCTTGCGCAGCGCCTGGTAGCCACCACGCGCCTCGTAGTCCTTCAGGCGCCAGTTGCTGCCGTCCAGGCCCGCGTAGATCTGCGGGTTGATGTGGCGGTCGTGGAAGCAGGTCTCCAGGCCGCGGGCCTGGAACTTCGAGAGGTCGAGCATGGCGTTCTTCACTTCGTGCTCACTTGGCCTGGGCCTTCAGGTGGTCGACCAGCGCATCGAGCCGGTCGTTGTGCATGTAGCTGACCATCTGGCGGTCGTTGACCAGCATCACCGGCGCGTCGGCGCAGGCGCCCAGGCATTCGCAGGGCTGCACGGTGAACAGGCCGTCGGGCGTGGTGCCGCCGGGCTCGATGCCCAGCTTGCTGCACAGGTGCTCCAGCGCCGCCTGGCCGTTGCGCAACTGGCACGGCAGGTTGGTGCAGACGTTGAGCTTGAACTGCCCCACCGGCTGCTGGTTGTACATGTTGTAGAAGGTGGTGACCTCGCGCACCGCGATCGGCGCCATGCCCAGATAGGCCGCGATCGCGTCCTCGCTCTCGGGCGAGACCCAGCCCTGCTCCTGCTGGGCAATCGACAGGCAGGCCATCACCGCACTCTGCTTCTGGTCGGCCGGGTACTTGGCCACTTCGCGGGCGAAGCGGGCGTAGGCCGCCTCGCTCAGCGGGCCGGTCTTGGGGAGGGAAGAAGTGGGCCCGCTCATCGATCGATCTCGCCAAACACGATGTCCATGGTGCCGATGATCGCGACCGCGTCGGCGATCATGTGGCCGCGCGACATCTCGTCCAGGGCCGACAGGTGCACGAAGCCGGGCGCACGGATCTTCAGCCGGTACGGCTTGTTCGCCCCGTCGCTGACAAGGTAGATGCCGAACTCGCCCTTCGGGTGCTCGACGGCCGCATAGGCCTCGCCCTCGGGCACACGGAAGCCTTCGGTGAAGAGCTTGAAATGGTGGATCAGCTCCTCCATGTTGCTCTTCATGTCCACCCGCGGCGGCGGTGCCACCTTGTGGTTGTCGGTGATCACCGGCCCCGGGTTGGCGCGCAACCACTTGCTGCACTGCTGGATGATGCGGTTGGACTGCCGCATCTCTTCCACGCGCACCAGGTAACGGTCGTAGGTGTCGCCGTTGACGCCCAGCGGGATGTCGAAATCCATCCGGTCGTAGACATCGTAGGGCTGGTTCTTGCGCAGGTCCCAGGCGATGCCCGAGCCGCGCAGCATCGCGCCGGTGAAGCCCAGGTTCAGCGCCCGCTCGGGCGTCACCACGCCGATGCCCACGGTGCGCTGCTTCCAGATCCGGTTGTCGGTCAGCAGGGTCTCGTACTCGTCGATCAGGCCCGGGAAGCGCCGCGTGAAGTCGTCGATGAAGTCCAGCAGCGAGCCCTGGCGGTTCTCGTTCAGCGCCTTGATCGCCCGCTCGTTCTTGATGCGGCTGACCTTGTACTGCGGCATGCTGTCCGGCAGGTCGCGGTAGACGCCGCCCGGGCGGAAGTAGGCCGCATGCATGCGTGCACCCGACACCGCCTCGTACATGTCGAACAGGTCTTCCCGCTCGCGGAAGCAGTAGATCAGCATGTTCATCGCGCCGCAGTCCATGCCGTGGCAGCCCAGCCACAGCAGGTGGTTCAGCAGGCGCGTGATCTCGCTGAACATCACGCGGATGTACTGCGCACGCTCGGGCACCTCGATGCCCAGCAGCTTCTCGATGGCCAGGCAGTAGGCGTGCTCGTTGCACATCATCGAGACGTAGTCCAGCCGGTCCATGTAGGGCAGGCTCTGGATGAACGTCTTGCTCTCGGCCAGCTTCTCGGTGGCGCGGTGCAGCAGGCCGATGTGCGGGTCGGCGCGCTGGATGACCTCGCCGTCCAGTTCCAGCACCAGGCGCAGCACGCCGTGCGCGGCCGGATGCTGCGGACCGAAGTTCAGGGTGTAGTTCTTGATCTCAGCCATGGGTCACGCCTTCAGTGCAGGCCGCCGTAGTTGTCTTCGCGAATGACCCGCGGCGTGATCTCGCGCGGCTCGATCGTCACCGGCTGGTAGATCACGCGCTTCTTCTCGGCGTCGTAGCGCATCTCGACATGGCCCGACACCGGGAAGTCCTTGCGCAGCGGGTGGCCGATGAAGCCGTAGTCGGTCAGGATGCGGCGCAGGTCGACGTGGCCGTCGAAGACGATGCCGACCATGTCGAAGGCCTCGCGCTCGAACCAGTTGGCCGTGGCCCACAGGTCGCTCAGCGTGGCCACCACCGGCACGTCGTCGTCGGTGGCGAACACCTTCAGCCGCACGCGCCAGTTCAGGCTGACGCTGAGCAGGTGGCTGACCACGCAGTAGCGCGGGCCGTCCCAGGCCTGGTCCTTCCAACTGCTGTAGTCCAGGGCGCAGAGGTCGATCAACTGCTCGAACTTCAGCGTCGGGTGGTCACGCAGCGTGGTGGCAGCAGCCAGGTAGTCGGCGGCGGCGACCGTGATCGTGATTTCTCCGCGCTCGCGCTTGAAGGCCTTGATCTTGCTGCCCAGCGCGCCTTCCAGCGCGGCCTGCAGCGTGTCCAGTCGTTGCGTCATCGGGTCAGGCTCGGGCGATGGTGTTTTCGCGGCGGATCTTGGCCTGCAGTTGCAGGATGCCGTAGAGCAGCGCCTCGGCCGTCGGCGGGCAGCCGGGCACGTAGACATCGACCGGCACGATGCGGTCGCAGCCGCGCACCACCGAGTAGCTGTAGTGGTAGTAGCCGCCGCCGTTGGCGCACGAGCCCATGCTCAGCACCCAGCGCGGCTCGGCCATCTGGTCGTAGACCTTGCGCAGCGCAGGGCCCATCTTGTTGCACAGCGTGCCGGCGACGATCATCAGGTCGCTCTGGCGCGGGCTGGGACGGAACAGCATGCCGAAGCGGTCGATGTCGTAACGCGCGGCGCCAGCGTGCATCATCTCCACCGCACAGCAGGCCAGGCCGAAGGTCATCGGCCACAGCGAACCGGTCTTGGACCAGTTGATCAGCTTGTCGACCGAGGTGGTGACGAAGCCCTCTTTCAGGACGCCTTCAATGCCCATGGCAGATTTCCAGTTGATAGCAGCGGTGCGGGCCGAGCGCCGGGCCGCTCCCAAGCCGGCCCGCATCCCCTCGGGGGATCGGCCGACGTACACGTCGGACAAGGGGCTCCATGTCTATTCCCAGTCGAGGGCGCCGCGCTTCCATTCGTAGACAAAGCCCACCACGAGGATGGTGAGAAAAATCATCATCGCCCAGAAGCCTGACGCCCCGATGTCGCGCAGCGACACCGCCCAGGGGAACAGGAAGGCGATTTCCAGGTCGAACAGGATGAAGAGGATGGCGACGAGGTAGTAGCGCACGTCGAACTTCATGCGCGCGTCCTCGAAGGCCTCGAAGCCGCACTCGTAGGGGCTGTTCTTGGCCGCGTCGGGCCGCTGGGGCCCGAGCAGGAAGCCGAGGACCTGGGGCGCGATGCCGACTGCCGTGCCGACGAGGATGAACAGGATGACAGGGAGGTACTGTTGCAGGTCCATGGCGTCGTCGGTGATCGGTGCAGTTTCATCCGGCCAAAAAAATGGCGCGCCGCCCGCAGCCCGGATGGACTGCCCGCGGTGCGCGCCGCTCTTGCTCCCTGCAGTGACGGAGGGCGCGCAAGCCAGCGCCGGATGAGGACCTGGCTTGCCATCAGACTGTTGGTGCCGTCGGCGAGACTCGAACTCGCACAGCTTTCGCCACTACCCCCTCAAGATAGCGTGTCTACCAATTTCACCACGACGGCACAGGCGCCAGGCTCGCACCCGACCCACTGCAAGACTGCTCGACTGGCGTGAGGAATTGCGCGTCGAACAGCCGAGGATTCTAGCTCGAAAAACACCCGAGCTCGGGGTTTCTGCTGAGCGTGGCGCTGGGACTTGCGCCCAGCGCCGGACGCTCACTTTGTCGGGATGGTGCCTGCGGCCGAAGCGGGCGCCACGGCTGGCAGCGCAGCGCCGCTGGCCACCACGCCCGGGGCGCTGGCAGGCACGGCCGCACGCTCCAGAACGCTTCCACTGTCGGTCGGCGCCCGGCCTGCCACGCTGTTGGACATGTAGGCCAGGGTCAGCGTGCAGGTGAAGAAGACCGCGGCGCAGACCGCCGTCGAGCGCGACAGGAAGTTGGCACTGCCGGTGGCGCCGAACAGGCTGCCCGAGGCGCCGCTGCCGAACGAGGCGCCCATGTCGGCACCCTTGCCGTGCTGCACCAGCACCAGGCCGATCATCGCGATGGCGGCCAGCAGTTGCACCACCAGCACGAGGTTGATCCAGATATGCATTGCGAAAGAACTCCAGGAATCAGGGGGGCGGCGTGCCGGATCAGCCGGCGGCGCGGCAAATGGCGACGAAGTCAGCCGCTTTGAGCGCAGCGCCGCCGATGAGACCGCCGTCGATGTCGGGCTGGGCCAGCAGGGCCACCGCGTTGTCGGGCTTCATGCTGCCGCCGTAGAGCAGCGGCATCGCGTCGGCATGCGGCGTGGCGGCCTTGAGCTGGGCGCGCAGCAACGCGTGCACCGCCTGCGCCTGCTCGGGCGTGGCCACCTTGCCGGTGCCGATGGCCCACACCGGCTCGTAGGCGACGACAATCTCGCCGGCACAGTGCGCCAGGGTGTGGATCACCGCCGACAGCTGGCGCTTGACCACGGCCTCGGTCTCGCCGGCCTCGCGCTGGGCCAGGGTCTCGCCGACGCAGACGATGGGCGTGATGCCGCGGGCCAGCGCGGCCTTGGCCTTGTCGGCCACCAGCTGGTCGGTCTCGCCGTGGTACTGGCGACGCTCGCTGTGGCCGACGATCACGTAGCGGCAGCCGAACTCCTGCAGCATGCCGGCCGACACCTCACCGGTGTAGGCGCCCGAGGCATGCACCGAACAGTCCTGCGCGCCCCAGCGCACATCGCTGCCGGCCAGCGCAACGGCCGTCTCGGACAGGTAAGGAAACGGCACGCACACGGCCACGTCGCAGCCGAAGGGACGGGCGGCAACGATGCCGGCCAGCAGCTCGGCATTCGCGGAATGGCTGCCGTTCATCTTCCAGTTGCCGGCGACGAGTTTGCGACGCATGGGTCAGGTCCTTGAATCGAAGACGGAAGAGGCTCAGGCCGTCCAGTCGAGCATGATCTTGCCGACGTGCGTGCTGGACTCCATCAGCGCGTGGGCCTGGGCAGCCTGGGCTGCCGGGAACACCGTGTGGATCACCGGCTTGACGCGGCCGGCCTCCAGCAGCGGCCAGACATGCTGGCGCAGCGACGCGGCAATCGCCCCCTTGAAGGCCACCGGCCGCGGGCGCAGCGTGCTGCCGGTGATGGTCAGGCGGCGGCGCAGCACCTCGCCGGCATTGACGGCGCAGTTCACACCGCCCTGCACCGCGATGATGACGATTCGGCCGTCATCGGCCACGCACTGGATTTCGCGCGCCAGGTACTCGCCGGCCACCATGTCCAGCACCACGTCCGCACCCTTGCCACCGGAGGCGGCCTTGACTTCGGCGACGAAGTCCTGGGTGCGGTAGTTGATGCCGACATCGGCGCCCAGGGCGACGCAGGCGGCCACCTTGTCGTCGCTCCCAGCGGTGACGATGACCCTGGAGCCCATCGCCTTGGCCAGCTGGATCGCGGTCACGCCGATGCCACTCGATCCGCCCTGCACCAGCAGCGTCTCGCCAGGCTGCAGCCGGCCGCGGTCCCAGACGTTGGACCAGACGGTGAAGAAGGTCTCGGGCAGGCTGGCGGCCTCGATGTCGCTGAAGCCCTTGGGCACCGGCAGGCACTGGGCGATCGGCGCGGTGCAGCGCTCGGCATAACCACCGCCGGCCACCAGGGCGCAGACGCGGTCGCCGAGCTTGAAGCCGGCAGCGGCCAGTTCCCCGGCGTCACCGCCGACGATGGTCCCGGCGATCTCCAGCCCGGGCAGGTCCGACGCGCCGGGCGGCGGTGCGTAAGCGCCCTTGCGCTGCAGCACGTCGGGCCGGTTCACGCCCGAGGCGGTCACCTGCACCAGCAGTTCACCGGCGGCCGGCACCGGGTCGGGGCGGGTCGCCTCGACCAGGACTTCCGGGCCGCCGGCGGCGGTCATCGTGATGGCGCGCATGGGGTGCTCCTCGGGCGGTGACGGGGCGGCCTGGCCTCAGGCCTGGCCTTGGCCGTTGTCGCTGGTCGGCGCAGGGACTGCAGCCGGTGCGGCGTCAGCGGCCGGCGCCTGCTCGGCGGCCGGCGCGTCGCTGCGCTCGGTGCGCTCGCCACGGTCGCTGCGCTCGCGGCGCGGGGGGCGGTCACCACGGTCACCACGCGGGCCGCGGTCCGGCCGGTCACCGAACTCGCGGCGCGGGCGCTCGAAGCGCTCCTCTTCCATGCCTTCCGGACGCTCGATCAGCGCCTTCATCGACAGCTTGATGCGACCCTTCTCGTCGGTCTCCAGCACCTTGACCTTGACCACCTGGCCTTCCTGCAGGAAGTCGGTGACGTTCTCGACGCGCTGGTGGGCGATCTGGCTGATGTGCAGCAGGCCGTCCTTGCCCGGCAGGATGTTGACCAGGGCGCCGAAGTCCAGGATCTTGGTGATCGGCCCTTCGTAGACCTTGCCAATCTCGGCCTCGGCGGTGATCTCGGTGATGCGCTTCTTGGCGAACTCGGCCTTGTCGGCGTCGGTGCTGGCGATGGTGATGGTGCCGTCCTCGCCGATGTCGATGGTGCAGCCGGTCTCTTCGGTCAGCGCGCGGATGGTGGCGCCGCCCTTGCCGATCACGTCGCGGATCTTCTCCGGGTTGATCTTCATCGTGTACAGGCGCGGCGCGAACTGGCTGACCTCGGCCTTGGCTTCGCCCACGGCGCCCTGCATGACGCCCAGGATGTGCAGGCGCGCTTCCTTGGCCTGGGCCAGCGCCACCTGCATGATTTCCTTGGTGATGCCCTGGATCTTGATGTCCATCTGCAGGGCGGTGATGCCGCCGGTGGTGCCGGCCACCTTGAAGTCCATGTCGCCGAGGTGGTCCTCGTCGCCCAGGATGTCCGTCAGAACGGCGAAACGATTCCCGTCCTTGATCAGGCCCATCGCGATGCCGGCCACATGGGCCTTCATCGGCACGCCGGCGTCCATCAGCGCCAGGCAGCCGCCGCAGACGCTGGCCATCGACGACGAGCCATTGGACTCGGTGATCTCCGAGACCACGCGGATGGTGTACGGAAAGTCTTCCTTGCTCGGCAGGGCTGCGACCAGCGCCCGCTTGGCCAGGCGGCCGTGGCCGATCTCGCGGCGCTTGGGGCTGCCCACGCGGCCCGTTTCGCCGGTGGCGAAGGGGGGCATGTTGTAGTGCAGCATGAAGCGGTCTTCGAAGTCGCCGGCCAGGGCGTCGATGCGCTGCGCGTCGCGATCGGTGCCCAGGGTGGCGATCACCAGGGCCTGCGTCTCGCCGCGGGTGAACAGCGACGAGCCGTGGGTGCGCGGCAGCACGCTGTTGCGGATCTCGATCGGGCGCACGGTGCGGGTGTCGCGGCCGTCGATGCGCGGCTCGCCGGCCAGGATCTGGCCGCGCACGATGCGGGCTTCGATCTCGAACAGCAGGCCTTCGACCTCGACCTTGTCGAAGGCGGTGCCGTCGGCCTTCAGCGTGGCCA
This sequence comes from uncultured Aquabacterium sp., assembly GCA_937864045.1. Lineage (GTDB taxonomy): Bacteria > Pseudomonadota > Gammaproteobacteria > Burkholderiales > Burkholderiaceae_C > Pseudaquabacterium. Next base: position 8,215 of record CALMIF010000343.1, read on the forward strand.
GCACGTTGCTGGTCACGTCGCGGCAAGCCTGCGTGCGGGCCTGCTTGCTGCGGATCTGGTAAGCGGCGCGCAGCGGACCTTCGGCCAGCTCGGTCACGCGGGCGATGAAGGGCTCGTTCTTGGCCGGGGCGGTCCAGGTCCACACCGGCTTGCCGGCGTCGCGCACCAGCTCATGGATGGCGTTGATGGCGACCTTGCCCATGTCGTGGCCGTAGACCACGGCGCCGAGCATCACCTCTTCGCTCAGCTGCTGGGCTTCGCTTTCCACCATCAGCACGGCGGCTTCGGTGCCGGCGACCACCAGGTCCATCTGGCTGTTGGCCAGCTCGGTCTTGCCCGGGTTCAGCACGTACTGGCCGTTGACGTAGCCCACGCGGGCGGCGCCGATCGGGCCGTTGAACGGAATGCCGGAAATGCTCAGTGCGGCGCTGGTGCCGATCATCGCGGCAATGTCGGCCTGCACCTCGGGGTTCAGGCTCAGCACGTGGATGACGACCTGGACTTCATTGAAGAAGCCTTCGGGGAACAGCGGGCGGATCGGGCGGTCGATCAGGCGGCTGGTCAGGGTCTCCAGCTCGCTGGGACGGCCCTCGCGCTTGAAGAAGCTGCCGGGGATCTTGCCGGCGGCGTAGGTCTTCTCGATGTAGTCGACGGTCAGCGGGAAGAAGTCCTGGCCGGCCTTGGCCTCGCTCTTGGCGACCACGGTGGCCAGCACCACGGTGCCCTCGATGTCGACGATGACGGCGCCGCTGGACTGGCGGGCGACCTCGCCGGTTTCCAGCACGACCTGGTGATTGCCCCAGGTGAAGGTCTTGGTGACTTTGTTGAACAGGCTCATGGAATCATCTCCGGTGGTTGTCAAGGCGCACTTGCGGTGGCGCCTTCAATGACCGGGAGCGCGGGGCCTCGTGGGCGGGAGATGCCATTCCAGTGATGTCCGCAGGCCGGGATGCCTGGACGCCGTTGGAATGACACAGCACTGCCGATGACGAAGCGGGTCAGCTCCAAAACACGAAGAGCCTGTGCTGGGGATGGGCCAGACAGGCTCTTCGTCGGATCAATCGCTTACTTGCGCAGGCCCAGCTTGGCGATCAGCGCGGTGTAGCGCTCGGGCGCCTTGCCCTTCAGGTAGTCCAGCAGCTTGCGGCGGCGCGAGACCATGCGCAGCAGGCCGCGGCGACCGTGGTGGTCCTTCAGGTGGGTCTTGAAGTGGGGCGTCAGGTCGTTGATGCGCGCGGTGAGCAGCGCGACCTGGACTTCGGGGCTGCCGGTGTCGGCGGTGCCGCGGGCGTTGTTGCTGACGATGTCAGCGCGGATGGCCTTGTCGATGGACATGGTGTTTCCTGTGGGAATGGAAGCCGCCATCTCCAGCCATCTCGAGTGCTGGGACGGTTTCCGGTGTCGACTTGCGGTCGCGGGTGAAACCAACCTGCGCCGTGCTTGTGTTGTGCCCACCCAGGAAACCCCGGATGCGCAAAACCTGCGGATTATAGCCTGAGCGCGGCCTTCAGCCGCTCCACCCCGGCCCGCAGGCGCGCCGTGTCGCGTGACGCAAAGCACCAGCGCAGCCAGCCTTCGCCCTCCGACCCGAAGGCCGCACCCGGCGCCAGGCCCAGGCCGTGGTCGGCAACCAGGTGCTTGGCAAAGGCCAGGGAATCGTCAGCGCCGGGGACCCGGAACCAGGCGTACATGCCACCGTCGGGCGTGGCCGACTGCACACCCGGCAGCGCCGCCAGCGCCGGGCACAGCGTGTCGCGCCCGGCGCGCAGCCGCGCCACCAGCTGCGGTACGAAGCCGTCGGCCATGGCCAGCGCCTGCAAGCCGCCACGCTGCACGAACACCGGTGCGCAGCTGCTGTTGAACTCGATGAGCTTGCCCACCGCGTCCAGCTGGCCGGCCGGCAGCAGCAGCCAGCCCAGGCGCCAGCCGGTCATCAGGAAGCTCTTGGAGAAGCTGTGCACGACGATCAGGCGGTCATCCGGCCCGCTGATGTCCGAAAAGCTCGGCGCAGCGTGACCAGCGCCGAACCACACGCGGTCGTAAACCTCGTCGGCGACGATCCAGGTGCCGGTGCGCCGGCAGTGCGCCAGCAGCACCTCCTGCTCGGCGCGGCTCAACGCCCAGCCGGTGGGGTTGTTCGGCGCGTTCAGCAAGAGCACCCGGGTGGCCGGGGTGATGGCTTCCAGCAGGCGCTGCAGGTCGAGCCGCCAGGCGCCAGCCGCATCGGGCGCCAGCGGCACGCGGGTCACGCGGGCGCCCAGGATCGCCGGCTGCGCCGGCAGGTTGGGCCACACCGGCACCACGACCACCACCTCGTCGCCAGCGTCGACCAGCAGTTGCATCGCCGTCATCAGCGCCGTCACGCCCGACGAGGTGACGGCGATGCGGTCGGGCCCCGGGTCACCGTGCAGGCTGGCGGTGTAGCTGCGCAGCGCCTCGCGCAGCTCGGTCAGGCCCAGGTTGTGGCTGTAGAAGGTCTCGCCGCGCAGCAGCGATTCGCTCGCCGCCTGCCGCACTTCCAACGGCGTGACCTCGTCACTCTCGCCGAACCAGAACGGCAGCACGTCGGGCCGACCAAGGCCGGCATTCGCGACCTCGCGGATCTTGCTGCCGGGCAGCGCTTCGATGGTGGATCGCATGGGATTGCGGGTGGATTTTTCAAGGGCCGGCGGGCTTGCGCCAGGGCAGAAAAATGCCGCTTGAAACGCGCCGCGCGGATGCCAATTCGAGAGCATGGGCAGCGCGGCAGACACCCTGCAGAGCGCGGCCCCAAACCCCCGACCAACCAAGGAGTTGACCATGTTTCTGGTTCCGATGACCCGCCAAAGTGCCGACCTTGCCCGCTCCTTCGACCGCCTGTTCGACGAGAGCCTGTTCGGCGCGCCCAGCCGCGCCGAAGCACCCGCGACCCGCAGCCCCGCGCTGGACGTGGCCGAGACCGAGCGCAGCTACACCGTCAAGCTCGACCTGCCGGGCGCCGCCAAGGAAGACGTGAAGATTTCCATCGAGGGCCGCCGGGTGACGGTGGAAGCCACCACGGTGCGCAACGACGAGAAGAAGGATGGCGAGCGTGTGCTCTACGCCGAGCGCTCGGTGGCCAGCTACGCCCGCAGCTTCACGCTGCCGGTGGAGGTGGACCAGGCCGAATCCAGCGCGAAGATGGAGCACGGCGTGCTGACGCTGCAGCTGGCCAAGCGCGGCGCCACCAAGGCCAGCCAATTGACCGTCAACTGATCGGGCCTCAAGCGGCCGCTGGCTCGTCGATCCGGTCCAGCGGCCAGCGCGGCCGCACGTCGAAGGCGTAGTCCGTTGACGCCTGACCCGCGCCGGCCTGCAGCCGCATCGCCGCGGCCAGCGCGATCATCGCGCCGTTGTCGGTGCAGAGCGCCAGCTCGGGGTAGTGCACACGCCAGCCACGGCGCCGCGCGGCGGCATCCAGCTGCTGGCGCAACTCGGCATTGGCGCCCACGCCGCCAGAGACCACCAGCCGTTGCAGGCCGGTGGTCTTCAGCGCGTTGATCGATTTCTTCACCAGCACCTCGACGATGGCCGCCTGCGTGCTGGCCGCCAGATCGGCCAGTTGCACCGGCGTCGGCGCGGCGCCCAGCTTGCGGTGCTGGGTGAGCACGGCGGTCTTCAGCCCGGCGAACGAGAAGTCCAGGTCGCCGCTGTGCAGCAGTGGCCGCGGCAGCGCGAAAGCATCGGGCCGGCCGCCTTCTGCCAGCCGCGCCAGCGCCGGCCCGCCCGGGTAGCCCAGGCCCATCAGCTTGGCGCTCTTGTCGAAAGCCTCGCCGGCCGCGTCGTCGATGCTCTCGCCCAGCAAGTCGTAGCGGCCCACGCCGTCGACCCGCATCAGCTGCGTGTGCCCGCCCGAGACCAGCAGCGCGACGAAAGGGAATTCGGGCGGGTCGGCCGAGAGAAACGGCGACAGCAGATGCCCTTCCAGGTGGTGCACGCCTAGCACCGGCTTGCTCAAGCCCGCCGCCAGCGCGCAGGCCACGCCCGCGCCCACCAGCAGCGCGCCGGCCAGCCCGGGGCCACGGGTGAAGGCCACCACGTCGACATCGGCCAGCGTGGCGCCGGCGCCGTCCAGCACCTCGCGCGCCAGCGGCAGCACGCGGCGGATGTGGTCGCGCGAGGCCAGCTCGGGCACCACGCCGCCGTAGGCCTGGTGCATCGTGATCTGGCTGTGCAGCGCATGCGCCAGCAGCTCGGGTGTGCCCTGCTCGCGCGTGCGCACCAGGGCCACGCCGGTCTCGTCACACGAGGATTCGATGCCCAGGACATTCATCCCGGGCAGTGTACGGGGCGGGGTCGGGCGGGCCGGCACGGCCCTTGCTGGATGTGCCCCGACACGCTGCAACCGTGTCCGTCTGTCTCCTCGGCAGGGCGGCGGCCCTGCATGCATCTTGGTCCTGCCCCCGGGCGCACCGCGTCCGGGGGATTTTTTCGCCCGGCCTGCGCTGGCGCGCACCCATGCCGTGCATGCGCACCAGGCGGGTGCTCCGGTCCCGGCGGCGACAAGGCGGGGTTCGGGGCGGCGAAGACAATTCCCCGCCATGCCCACCCTTTACCTCGTGCGCCACGGCCAGGCCTCGTTCGGCGCCGCCAACTACGACCAGCTGAGCCCGCTGGGCGTGCAGCAGTGCCAGCAACTCGGCCGCTACTGGGCCGCGAAGGGCCGGCGCTTCGCCCGCGTGATCACCGGCACGCTGCAGCGCCAGGTGCAAAGCCACGACGCGATCGCCGACGGCCTGGGCGTGGTTCAGCCGGCGTTGCGACTGCCCGGCCTGAACGAATACGACAGCCATGCGGTGATTGCCGCCATCCACCCGCAGCCGCTGCCCAAACCCGACACGCCCGAGGCCTACAAGCAGCACTTCCGCATCCTGCGCGACGGTCTGGCCGCGTGGATGGCCGGTCGCACCGCACCCGATGGCATGCCGAGCTATGCCGACTTCGTCGCCGGCATCCATGGCGCACTCGACCAGGTGCGTGCCGAGACCGAGGGTGACGTGCTGATGGTCAGCAGTGGCGGGCCGATCTCCACCGTGGTGGCACAGGTGCTGGGCGCGCCGGCCGAGACCAGCATCGAGCTGAACCTGCGCATCCGCAACAGCGCGGTCTGCGAGTTCGCGTTCAACCCCAAGCGGCTGACGCTGGTGACCTTCAACACCCTGCCCCACCTCGATGCCGCCGAGCACGCGGCCTGGGTGACACACACCTGAGCCACACCTGATCAGGCCGGGCGCTGCGCCAGCGCCCAGCCGATGTGCTCGGCCAGGCCCGCATCGGCGCCCGGCAGCGCGGCCCGCAGCGCCTGGGCCAGCGCCGCGTCGCCGGTGGCACCCCAGGCATTGCCCAGCGCCACCGCCAGGTTGCGCCGCCAGCGGCCGATGCCGATGCGGCGGATCGCACTGCCCTCGGTGCGGCGCAGGAACTCGGCCTCGTCCCAGGCCCACAGCTGCAGCAGTGTGGCCGAACCCAGGCCGTGGCGCTCATCGAAGTCGGGCAGCGGGCTGCGGCGGGCGAACTTGTTCCAGGGGCAGGCCAGCTGGCAGTCGTCGCAGCCGTAGATGCGGTTGCCGATCGCCGGGCGCCATTCGACCGGGATCGGCCCATCGTGCTCGATGGTGAGGTAGCTGATGCAGCGCCGGGCGTCCAGCCGCTGCGGCGCGGTGATGGCGCCGGTCGGGCAGGCGGTGATGCAGGCGCTGCACTGGCCGCAGTGGTCGCTGGTCGCCCCGGTCAGCGGCAGCGGCAGGTCGACGAACAACTCGCCCAGGAAAAACATCGAGCCGCCATCGCGGTGCAACAGCAGCGTGTGCTTGCCGCGCCAGCCGATGCCGCTGCGGCTGGCCAGCTCCACCTCCAGCACCGGCGCCGAATCGACGAACACGCGGTGGCCGAACGCACCGACCGCCGCCTGCAGCCGGTCGGCCAGCTGCTGCAGGCGCTGGCGCAGCACCTTGTGGTAGTCCCGCCCCCGGGCGTAGAGCGACACCACCGCTTCGCCGGGCTGGGCGGCACGCTGCCAGGCCGCCTCCTGCCAGGCACCGGCCGTGGCACGCGGCAGGTAGTCCATGCGGGCGGTGATCACGCGCAGCGTGCCGGGAACCAGCTCGGCCGGGCGGGCGCGCTTCAGGCCGTGGGCAGCCATGTAACCCATGCCGCCGTGGTGGCCGGCGGCCAGCCAGGCCAGCAGGCCGGGCTCGGCCTCGGCCAGGTCCACGCCGGCCACACCGATCTGTGAAAATCCGAGGTCTCGGGCCCAGGCCTGCAGTTGGCGCAGCAACACTGCACCGTCGATGGCCTGCCGCGGTGGCTCAGCGTCCACCGGCCACCCCTGGCCAGCGCCCCCCGACCATCCTCACACCAGACCGATGTCCCATCCGCCGATTCTAGAAACCCGGGCCCTGACCTGGGCCGACGAGGCCGCCTGCGCCGGCTTTGCGCGCGGCCTGGCGCGGGCACCGGGCATCACCGCTGCCGGCATCGAGCTGGTCGGCCCGCTGGGTGCGGGCAAGACCACCTTCGTGCGCCACCTGCTGCGTGCGCTGGGCGTGCAGGGCCGCATCAAGAGCCCGACCTACGCGGTGCTGGAGCCGCATCAGCTGCCCGATGGCGGCACGGTGGCGCATTTCGACTTCTACCGCTTCAGCGACCCGCGCGAGTGGGCGGACGCGGGCTTTCGCGACGTGTTCGCCAAGCCGGGGCTGAAGATCACCGAATGGCCCGAGCTGGCCGGCGGCCTGCTGCCGGTGCCCGACCTGCGCCTGGCCATCGAGGCGCTGGACGGCGACTTCCGCCATGTCATCGCCACCGCGCACACGCCGCTGGGCGCCGAGCTGCTGGTGGCCGTGCTGGGATGAAGGACGCCGGCCGACGTCGTGCCTTGCGCCAGATGGGCGCGCTGGTGCTTGGCCTCGGTGCGGCGGACATCGCGTTCGGCGCGGCCATCGTCGCGGTGCGGGTGTGGCCGGCGCAGGACTACACCCGCGTCACCATCGAGAGCGACCAGCCGCTGGTGGCGCGCCAGTTCCTCACCGACAACCCGCCGCGCCTGGTGGTCGACATCGACGGCCTGGAGCTGAGCCCGGCGCTGCGCGAGCTGGTGGGCAAGGTGCGCGCCGACGACCCCTTCATCGCCGGCGTGCGCGTGGGCCAGAACCAGCCGCGCGTGGTGCGCCTGGTGCTGGACCTGAAGCAGGTGGTGGCGCCGCAGCAGTTCACGCTGGCGCCGGTGGCGGCCTACCAGCACCGGCTGGTGTTCGACCTCTACCCCACCGAGGCGCGCGACCCGCTGCTGGCCCTGATCAACGAGCGCGAAACCGCGGCCGGCCAGGCCGAGCGCGGCATGCACGACGCGCTGGGCGCCTTCATCGAGCGCATCGAGCAACCGGCGCCGGTGGCGGCCCGGCCCGCGTCCGGGCCGCTGCGGCCGGCACCGGCGGCGTCCGCAGCGCCACCGGCCGCGACGCAGATGACGCCCGCCCCCGCCGCCGCTGCACCGGCCCCGCTGCCGCCCGACGAGCAGCGCCGCATCGACCGCCTGGTGGTGGTGGCCATCGACCCCGGCCACGGCGGCGAGGACCCCGGCGCCATCGGCCCCAGCGGCCTGCGCGAGAAGGACGTGGTGCTGGCGGTGGCGCTGAAGCTGCGCGAGCGCATCAACAGCGTGCCCGGCATGCGGGCGATGCTGACGCGCGACGGCGACTACTTCGTGCCGCTGGGCGAGCGCGTGCGCAAGGCGCGGCGGGTGCAGGCCGACCTGTTCGTGTCCATCCACGCCGACGCCTTCTTCACGCCCGAGGCGCGCGGCGCGTCGGTGTTCGCGCTGTCGGCCAACGGTGCCAGCAGCACCGCGGCGCGCTGGATGGCGAACAAGGAGAACGCCGCCGACCTGGTGGGCGGCGTCAACACCGGCGCGGTGCGCGATGCCCAGGTGCTGCGCGCCATGGTCGAGATGAGCACCGACGCGCAGATCAAGGATTCGCTGAAGATCGGCCGCGAGGTGCTGGAGCGCATCGGCCAGGTGGGCCGGCTGCACAAGCGCGGCGTCGAGCAGGCCGGCTTCGCGGTGCTGAAGGCGCCGGACATTCCCAGCATCCTGGTGGAGACGGCCTTCATCTCCAACCCCGACGAGGAAGCCAAGCTGCGCAGCGACGACTACCAGGACCGGTTGGTCGAGGCGCTGCACACCGGCATCCGCCGCTACTTCGCCCGCAACCCGCCGCTGGCGCGGCAACGGGCGCTGTAGGCCCACCCCCGGAGCGCCTGTGGCGCTTCCCCCTCAAGGGGGCGCCGCCAGCGGCCCGGCACAGCCGGTTCCGCGGCGACCGCTTGCTCAGGCCGCGCCGTGCAGCAGGTCAATCCACCAACCGGACTTCCACGCGGCGGGCCTCGTCGGCCGGGCCGTCGGCGGCGGTCTGCTCAGGCTTGCGCAGCAGCACGCGGGCGACGTCGGCGCCGCCAGCCGTCAGTGCGGCGCGCACGGCCTTGGCGCGGTTCTTCGCCAGTTCGGCGTTCACTGCGGCATCGCCGCTGGGGTCGTGGAAGCCGGCCAGCACCAGCTTCTTGGCCGGGTTGTCGGCCAGGGCCTTCAGCGCCGGCGCCAGGGTGGCGGTGGCATCGGCCGGCAGCTCGGCCTTGCCCAGCTCGAAGTACAGCTTGGCGACGATCTCGCCCGACAGCGGCGCGTCCAGCAGGGTCTCGGCCGGCGCTGCGGCGGCCGGTGCGGCAGCGACGGGCACGGCCACCGGCTTCTTGTGGTGCAGGGCGCGGATGCCCAGACCGCCGATCAGGCCGAACAGCAGCAGCGTGATGATCCCGATCACCACCCACAAGCCCACGCGGGCGCCGTCGTCGTTCTC
>CALMIF010000344.1 GCA_937864045.1 uncultured Aquabacterium sp.
TAGGCGCCGATGTTCACGTAGCTGGGCATCAGCACCACGTTCTTCGCGATGTAGCTGCCGCGGCGGGCCACGGCCGGCGGCACCACGCGGATGCCGGTGGCCCGCATCGCGTCGTCGCTGACATGGGCGAACTTGGTGTCCACCTTGTCGAAGAAGCTCAGGTCGCCCGAGCGCATCACGTGGTTGTCGTTCAGGCGGAAGCTCAGCAGCACCGCCTTCTTCACCCACTGGTTGACGGTCCATTGGCCCACGCCCTGGCGCTCGGCCACGCGCAGGCGGCCGGCGTTCAGGTCGGCGATGACCTGCTCGACGGCCTCGCGCACGTCGGCGGGGGCGCTGGCGGGGCCCAGGCTGGTGCGGTTCTCCCAGGCCTGGTCGATGGTGGTTTGCAGTGCAGTGGTCATGTCGGGGGCGCCCGGTCAGGCGTCAAGGGATGTAGGAACGGGTGAATTCGGCGATGCGGTGGGCGGCTTCCAGGCACTCGGCGGTGCCGGCCACCAGGGCCATGCGGATGCGGCCCGCGCCCGGGTTGATGCCCTGCGCCTCGCGCGCCAGCAGGCTGCCGGGCAGCACGGCCACATTGTATTGAGCGAGCAGTTGCTGGGCGAAGCGCACGTCGTCGCCCGGCTTGTCATCCGAGGAAGGCACTGCGGCCCACAGGTAGAAGCCGGCATCGGGCAGGGCGACATCCAGCACGGCGGCCAGCACCGGCGTCACCTCGGCGAACTTGGTGCGGTACAGCGCGCGGTTGGCCACCACGTGCGCCTCGTCGCCCCAGGCGGCCACGCTGGCGGCCTGCACCACCGGCCCCAGCGCGCTGCCGTGGTAGGTGCGGTAGAGCAGGAAGGCTTTCAGGATGGCCGCGTCGCCCGCCACGAAGCCCGAGCGCAGCCCCGGCACGTTGCTGCGCTTGGAGAGCGAGGTGAAGGCGATCAGGTTGCGGAAGTCGCTGCGGCCCAGCTTGGCCGCGGCCTCCAGCCCGCCCAGCGGCGGCTCGTCGCGGAAGTAGATCTCCGAGTAGCACTCGTCGCTGGCGATCACGAAGCCGTGCTTGTCGCTCAGGGCGAACAGCGCCTCCCATTCCGACAGCGGCATCACCGCGCCGGTGGGGTTGCCCGGCGAGCAGGTGTAGAGCAGCTGGGTGCGGGCCCAGGTCGCATCGTCGACGCTGGCCCAGTCGCTCGCGAAATTGCGCCCGGGGTCGCTGTTGACGTAGGCCACGTCGGCCCCGGCCAGCAGGGCCGCGCCCTCGTAGATCTGGTAGAACGGATTGGGGCAGACCACGGTGGCGCCCGGCCGCGTCGGGTCGATCACCGTCTGCGCGATGGAGAACAGCGCCTCGCGGCTGCCGCCCACCGGCAGCACCTGGGTGGCGGGGTCCAGCGCCAGGCCGTAGCGGCGCTGCAACCAGCCGGTGAAGGCTTCGCGCAGGCGCGGCTCGCCAGCGGTGGGCGGGTAGACCGACAGGCCATTCAGGTTGGCCGTGATCGCGTTCTCGACCAGGGCCGGCGTGGCATGGCGCGGCTCGCCGATGCCCAGGCTGATGGGCTTGTAGGCCGCGTTCGGCACGATGCCGGCGGTGAGCGCCCGCAGGCGCTCGAACGGGTAGGGGTGCAGCTTGCCCAGCAACGGATTCATGCGCCGGATTATCGGCGGCGGCGCCTGGCTTGCCGGCTGCGCCGACAATCCTGCCCCACCATGCCCCAGCCGATCCTGAACGGTGTGCCGCGTGTGTTGTCGCTGATCCCGCCGATGACGCAGCTGAACACGCCGTACCCGTCCACCGCCTACCTCACCGGCTTTCTGCGCAGCCGGGGCGTGCATGCCGTGCAGGACGACCTGGCCCTGGCCCTGGCGCTGCGCCTGCTGTCACGCGCCGGCCTGGCCGCCGTGCAGGCCCACATCGAAGCCACGCCGCAGGGTGAGCGCAGCGTGCTGGCCCATGGCTGGCTGGAGGTGGCGCACCGCTATCTGGCGACGATCGACAAGACCATCCACTTCCTGCAGGGCGGTGACCCGACGCTGGCGCACCGCATCGCCAGCCGCGCCTTCCTGCCCGAGGGCCCGCGCTTTGCCGTGCTGGACAGCGACGACGCCATGGCTGACGGCGACGACGGCGGCGGCACGCTGGCCTGGGCCTTCGGCGCGATGGGCAGCACCGACCAGGCGCGCCACATCGCCACGCTCTACCTCAACGACATCGCCGACTTGGTGCGCGCCGCGGTCGACCCCCGCTTCGAGTTCGTACGCTACGGCGAAAGCCTGGCGCAAAGCCAGCCCACCTTCGACCCGCTGGCTGCTGCCCTGGCCGCACCGCCCACCCTGCTCGACACCTGGCTGCAGGACCTGACGCTGGCGAGCCTGGCGAAGCACCAGCCCAACGTCGTTCTGCTGTCCGTGCCGTTCCCCGGCGCCGTCTACGCGGCCTTCCGCATCGCCCAGGCCATCAAGGCCCACGACCCCCGCGTCGTGGTCGTGCTCGGCGGCGGCTACGTCAACACCGAGCTGCGCGAACTGGCCGAGCCGCGGGTGTTCGACGTCGTCGACCACGTGACCCTGGACGCCGGCGAGCGGCCCCTGCTGGCGCTGCTGGAACACCTGCAGGGCAAACGATCGGCGCAGCGCCTCGTGCGCACCTTCAGCCGGGTGGACGGCGCCGTGCAGTACATCAACTTCGTCGAGCCCGACATCGCGTTCGCCGACGTCGGCACGCCGACCTGGGACGGCCTGCCGCTGCAGCATTACCTGAGCCTGCTCGACATGCTCAACCCCATGCACCGGCTGTGGAGCGATGGCCGCTGGAACAAGCTGACCGTGGCCCATGGCTGCTACTGGAAGAAGTGCAGCTTCTGCGACGTGGGGCTGGACTACATCGGCCGCTACGACGCCGCCACGGCCGAGACCTTGTGCGACCGCATCGAGGCGGTGGTCGCCGAGACCGGGCAGACCGGCTTCCACTTCGTCGACGAGGCCGCGCCGCCCAAGAGCCTGAAGGCCCTGGCCGCCGAGCTTCAGCGGCGGGATCTGCAGATCAGCTGGTGGGGCAACATCCGCTTCGAGAAGAGCTTCAGCCCGGAACTCTGCGAGCAGTTGGCCGACAGCGGCTGCATTGCGGTGAGCGGCGGGCTGGAGGTGGCCAGCGACCGCCTGCTGGCGCTGATGAAGAAGGGTGTCAGCGTCGATCAGGTGGCGCGGGTCACCAAGGGCTTCGCCGATGCCGGCATCCTGGTCCATGCCTACCTGATGTACGGCTTTCCGACGCAGACGCTGCAGGACACGGTCGACGCGCTGGAATACGTGCGCCAGCTGTTCGCCGAGGGCTGCATCCATTCCGGCTTCTGGCACCGCTTCTCGGCCACGGTGCATTCGCCGGTGGGCCAGCGCCCGCAGGACTACGGCGTGACGCTGGCGACCCTGCCGCCCGTCACCTTCGCCAAGAACGACATCGGCTTCACCGACCCCACCGGTTGCGACCATGCCGCGCTGGGCCCGGGGCTGAAGAAGGCGCTCTACAACTTCATGCACGGCGTCGGGCTGGACGACGACGTGCGGCGCTGGTTCGACGTGCGGGTGCCCAGGCCCAAGGTGGCGAAAGACCGCATCGCCCGCGCCCTGCAGGGCTGATCGCTCAGAGCCAGCCGGCGCAGTTCGGCGCGCCGCAGCGGCACTTCAGCGTGCCCTCGTGGTGCGTCTCGCCGTAGTTCACCGTGATCTCCTCGCCCGGGGCGATGGCGCGCAGCGCGTAGAACTCGATGCGCCCGTCGCGGATCTGCAGCCGCGCGTTGGGCCCGCAGCTGTGGTTGGTGAAGCGCATCGGGTCCGTGCGCTTGCTCGCGTCGATCGCCTTTTTCTCGCTGATCTCGACGATCATGATCCGCGCCTGGCCGGCGGCCCGGCGCCGCGCCTCGCTGACGCTGATGGCCTCGCCACGGATCTCGCCGATCTTGCGGTGCGCCGGGATGGCCTCGGCCGCAAACGCACCGAAGCCGTCGATGCCGCTCTTGCGGTTGACCACGTCGTACTTCTGGTAGTCGGGGCGGCCCGTGGGGGCGGCGGGTGCGGGGGTGGGCAGGGGGGTCAGCTCGGGCATGGGCGGGTTCTCGCAGTCGGTGCGCATCATGCGTCAGCCGGGGCGCGCCGCAGCAGGCGCTGCTCGGCCCGCCAGGCCGCCAGCCCCAGCAGCAGGCCGATGGCCGCCACGCTGCCGGTCACCCAGCGTGCGCTGCCCCACTGGCCGGTGGCGGCCACCACCGCGGCGATGGCCGGCGTGCCGATGAACTGGCCCAGCTGCGAGCCCTGCATGATCAGCCCCTGCAGCACGCCGATCTGCGCCGGCTGGCGCGCCAGCACGGTGGACGACGACATCACCGCCGCCGGGATCAGCCCGCCGATGAACGACAGCGCCAGGCACAGGCCGTAGCGCAGGCCGTCGCCCAGGCGGTCATCCGCCAGCAGCAGGGCGCACAGGCCGGTGGCGGCATGGGCTGCGGCGATCAGCCGGCCGCGCGGCAGGCCGCGCTGCACCAGGGCGCCGCCGATCAGGTTGCCGGGCACGTTGACCAGCAGCATCAGGGCGGTCAGCGCCGCCACCGGGCCGGCGCTCATGCCGCGCTGCTCCTTCAGGAAGGTGGGCAGCCAGACGATCAGCGAGAAATGCTGGATCGCCCAGCAGCCGAAGGCCAGCGCCAGCAGCCAGGCCAGCGGCTGGCGCAGCAAGGCCATGGCAGGCGCCAGCGCGGGGCCGATCGTCGCGGCGGCCGCCGCTGCAGCGCCGTAGTGCCGGCGCTGCAGCGCCGTGGCCAGCGCCGCCAGCGCCAGCGCCGTGGCCACCAGTGCCCACAGGCCGCGCCAGCCCACGGCGTCCAGCAGGGGCGGCGACAGCAGCATCGCCAGCCCCGCGCCGGCCGGCATGAAGGTGGCCCACACGCCGATGGCGAAGCGCCGGTCGGCCGGTGCCGCTGCGGCGCTCACCAGGCCCGGCCCGGCCACCGCCATCGCCAGGAAGCCCGCGCCTTCCAGCACGCGGGTGGCGATCAGCGCCGGGTAGCTGTGCACCAGCAGGCCGGCCACCGACGCCAGGGCGCTGACCATCAGGCCGCCCAGCGCCATGCGCAGCGCACCGACGCGGCCGGTGAGCAGGCCGAAGCCCACCGCGAACAGCACGGCCAGCGTGCTGAGCGTGGACGACACGGTGCCGGCCTGAACCAGGCTCAGGCCGAATTCGGGGCGCAGCGCGGCCAGGGCCATCGGCACCTTGCCGACGTTCATGCCCACCGCCACACCGCCGGCCACGGCGGCCAGCACGGCGGGCCAGTGGGTGGGCGGCGGGGTGACTGCCCCCTCGGGGGGCGGCGGCGGGCCTTTGACGCCGCCAGGGGCCAGCGTCATCCCAGCAGCCCGCGCTCCATCGGCATGCTGGGCAGGTCGACGGCGGGCTGCGGCTTCCAGCCGCGCTTGCGGTGCTCGGCCACCACGTTGGTGTAGATGCCGCCGCGCACGTACCACTTGGCGGTGATGCGGATGAAGCGGGGCTGCGTCGCCTGGACGATGTCGTCGAGGATGGTGTTGGTCACCTTCTCGTGGAAGGCGCCCTCGTCGCGGTAGCTCCAGAAGTACATCTTCAGGCTCTTCAGCTCGACGCACAGCTTGTCCGCGATCATGTCGATGGTGAAGTGCGCGAAGTCGGGCTGGCCGGTCAGCGGGCAGTGGCAGGTGAACTCGGGCACCTGGAACTGGATGACGTAGTCGCGCTGCGGCGCCGGGTTCTCGAACACGTGCAGCTGCTTGCTGGGCGCGGTGGGCGGGTTGCGCGGCATCGGCCGCTCGTTCAGCGGCGGGGTGGCAGCGCTGCGCTTGCCGGCGGTCTTGGCCATGGTGGTGCGGGGGGTCCGGAAGGGGCGCGATGCTATCATCCAGCCGCTTCGCCAGCCCGCCGGGCGCACGAAAATCCCTGACGAATCAACCACTTGCAGCGCGCTTCGGCCGCTGCGGGGGGCAGGGCACCACCCACCGCGCATGCGCCTGAACCAGATCAAGCTTTCGGGCTTCAAGTCCTTCGCCGAACCCACCACCTTCCAGCTGCCCGGCCAGCGGGTGGGCGTGGTCGGCCCCAACGGCTGCGGCAAGTCCAACATCATGGACGCGGTGCGCTGGGTGCTGGGCGAGAGCAAGGCCAGCGAGCTGCGCGGCGAGTCGATGCAGGACGTGATCTTCAACGGCAGCGGCCAGCGCAAGCCCGCCAGCCGCGCCAGCGTCGAGCTCGTCTTCAGCAACGAGGACGCCCGCGCCGGCGGCGCCTGGAACCAGTTCGCCGAGATCGCCGTCAAGCGCGTGCTGACCCGCGACGGCACCAGCAGCTACTTCATCAACAACCAGCCGGTGCGTCGGCGCGACGTGCAGGACGTGTTCCTGGGCACCGGCCTGGGGCCGCGGGCCTACGCCATCATCGGCCAGGGCACCATCAGCCGCATCATCGAGAGCCGCCCGGAAGAACTGCGGCTGTTCCTGGAAGAAGCCGCGGGCGTTTCCAAGTACAAGGAGCGCCGCCGCGAGACCGAGCACCGGCTGCGCGACACGCGCGAGAACCTGACCCGGGTCGACGACATCCTGCGCGAGCTGAACGCCAACCTGGAGAAGCTGGAGAAGCAGGCCGAGGTGGCGACCCGCTACCACGCGCTGCAGGAGGCGGGCACCACCAAGCTGCACCAGCTGTGGTTCCTGAAGCAGCGCGACGCGGCCACCGAGGAGGCGCGGGTGGCGCAGGCCATCGCCACCGCCACGAATGCGCTGGAAGCGCGCCTGGCCGAGCTGCGCCATGTCGAGGCGCAGCTGGAGGTGGTGCGCCAGGACCACTACGCCGCCAGCGACCAGCTGCATGTGGCCCAGGGCGACCTGGCCCAGGCGGCGCTGGAGGTGAGCCGGCTGGAAGAGCGCATCCGCTACGTGGTCGAGAGCCGCAAGAAGGTGCAGCAGCGCCTGGCCGACCTGGCGGCGCAGGCGGCGCAGTGGCAGCAGCGGCGCGACGAGGCCATCACCGAGCTGGACGGCATCGCCGGGCAGATTGCCGAGGCCGAGGAGCGGGCCGAGATCCTGGCGGCGCAGGCCGAGGAGCAGGCCATCCGCCTGCCCGATGTGGAGGACGCGCTGCGCGCTGCCCAGGGCAAGGCCAATGCGCAGCGCAACCAGGTCAACGCGGTGCAGCAGCAGATCCAGGTGCTGGCCGCTGAGAGCCGCAGCTTCGACGAGCAGGCCAAGGGCCACCGCAACCGCCGCGAGCGCCTGCACACCGAGCGCCGCGGCCTGGCCACGCCCGACCTGGCGCGGCTGGAGGCCCTGCGCAGCAGCAGCGCAGCGGCCGACGAGGCCAATGCCGTGGCAGAAGGCCGCCTGCACGAGCTGCAGGAGCAGGTGCCGGCGCTGGACGAGGCCCGCCGCGCCGCCCAGCAATCGGCCAATGCCGAGAGCGCGAGGCTCAACGACATCGCCGCCCGCCTGACCGCCCTGCGGGCCCTGCAGGAGAAGGTGCAGACCGGCGGCAAGCTGCAGCCCTGGCTGGCGAAACATGGCCTGGACGGCTTGCCCGGGCTGTGGACACGGCTGCACATCGAGCCCGGCTGGGAGCCGGCGCTGGAGGCGGCGCTGCGCGAGCGCATCAACGCGCTGTCGGTCGGCCGCATCGACACCGTGCGCGCCTTCGCTGCCGACGCGCCGCCCGCGCGCCTGGCCTTCTACACCGCACCGGCCAGCCCGCCCGCGCCGCAGGCGGCGCACCCGGGCCTGCGCCGCCTGGCCGAGCTGTTGCGCCTGGGGCCGGACGACGCCGGCCTGAAGGCGCTGCTGGGCGACTGGCTGGAAGGCGTCTACACCGCCGCCGGCCTCGACGAAGCCCTGGCCCGGCGTGGCGAGCTGGCACACGGCGAGGTGCTGATGACGCGCGAGGGCCATGCGGTCAGCGCCCATGCCGTGGCCTTCTACGCGCCCGACACCGAGCAGGCCGGCCTGCTGGCCCGGGCCCAGGAGATCGAGAACCTGGACCGCCAGCAGCGCGCCCAGGCCCTGCTGGCCGATGAAGCTCGGGCGGCCCTGGTGCGCGCCGAGGCCGCGCTGACCGAGGGCAACCAGCGCCTGGTGGTGGCGCGGCGCGAGGCCGCCGAGGCCCAGACCCGCGCCCACCAGCTGCAGGTGGAGCTGCTGCGCCTGGCCCAGCAGGCCGAGGCCACGCAGGCGCGCAGCGGCCAGCTGGATGCCGAGCTGGCCGAGGTGGATGCCGCGCTGGAGGACCTGGACGAGCGCCGCGCCGTCGGCGAGGCGCGCTTCGAGGAACTGGACCTGCAGCTGGCCGAGACCCAGGAGCGCCACGCCACGCTGGAGGAAGCGGTGATCACCGCCGAGCGCAAGCTGGCCGAGGCGCGCGAGCAGGGCCGCACGCTGGAGCGCCAGGCCCAGGAAAGCCAGTTCCAGGCCCGGACGCTGGCAGCGCGGCGCGGCGAGTTGCAGCGGTCGGTGGAGACGGCGGCGCAGCAGGCGGCGGCGAACGCCCAGTCGGGCGAACAGCTGGAGCTGGAGCTGGGCGCGTTGAACGACAGTGCGGCCGAGGCCGGCCTGCAGACCGCGCTGGAGCTGAAGCTGCAGCGGGAGCAGGCCCTGGGCGCGCAGCGCAGCCGCTACGACGAGCTGTCGGCCCAGCTGCGCAGCGCCGACGAGCAGCGCCTGCAGTTCGAGCGCAGCCTGCAGCCGCTGCGCGACGACATCACCCGCCTGCAGCTGGAGGCCCAGGCCGCGCAGCTGGGCGGCGCGCAGTACCTGGAGCAGCTGGACGCCGCCGGTGTCGACCTGGCCGCGCTGGCGGCGCAGATCGAGGCCGACAAGGTCAAGCTGTGGGGCCTGCAGGGCGAGATCGACCGCATCCAGCGCGAGGTCAATGCCCTGGGCGCGGTGAACCTGGCGGCGCTGGACGAGCTGGCCAGCTCGCGCGAGCGCAAGACCTTCCTCGACGCGCAGTGCGCCGACCTGACCGACGCCATCGGCACGCTGGAAGACGCGATCCACAAGATCGACCTGGAGACACGCGACCTGCTGGGCAAGACCTTCAACCAGGTCAACGAGCAGTTCGGCCGCATGTTCCCCAGCCTGTTCGGTGGCGGCAATGCCCGGCTGCAGATGACCGGCGACGAGATCCTGGATGCCGGCGTGCAGGTGATGGCCCAGCCGCCGGGGAAGAAGAACAGCACGATCCACCTGCTGTCGGGTGGCGAGAAGGCGCTGACGGCAATCGCGCTGGTGTTCGCGATCTTCCTGCTGAACCCGGCGCCGTTCTGCCTGCTCGACGAGGTGGACGCGCCGCTGGATGACGCCAACACCGAACGTTATGCGCGCCTGGTCGCCGAGATGAGCCACAAGGGCACGCAGTTCCTCTTCATCAGCCACAACAAGATCGCGATGGAAATGGCCGAGCAGTTGATCGGGGTGACGATGCAGGAGCAGGGCGTGTCGCGCATCGTCGCGGTGGACATGGAGGCCGCTCTCGGCCTGGCGGAGAGTGCGTGATGGCGGGCAATGTGTTCGGTGATCTGGGGCTGATGCAGGGCTTGCTGGCTGTCGGCGGCGTGGTGCTGGTGGGCGTGATCGCCCAGGGCTGGTGGGCCGCGCGCAAGGCCAGCCCTCGCCAGGCCGAGCAGGCCCCGGATTCACGCATCGAGCCCACCGGCTTCGGGCCGGCCGCGGTGCCGGCCGGCGGGCCGGCGGCCAACAGCAGCGACGCCGCCGCGCTGGCGGCGGTGCAGGCGGTGGTGGCGGCGCTGCCCGACCGGGGCGAGACCCTGACGGCCGTGGCGGCCGACGCCGCGCCGGCCGAGTTGCGCCCTGCGGCGCCGCGCAAGACCGCGCGGCTGGACCCGCTGATCGACGCCATCGCCACGCTGGCGCTGGAGTCGCCCGTCACCGGCGACCTGGCCCTGGTGCACCTGCCGCCCTCGCGCCGCGCCGGCACCAAGCCCTTCCTGATCGAGGGCGAGAACGCCGCCACGGGCGACTGGGAGATGCCGGTGGCCGGCCAGCGCTACCGTGCCTTCCAGGCCGGCGTGCAACTGGCCAACCGCAGTGGCGCGCTCAACGAGATCGAGTACAGCGAGTTCGTGCAGAAGCTGCAGGCCTTCGCCGACGGCGTGGGCGCGATGGCCGAGCTGCCCGACATGCTGGACGTGGTGGCCCGCGCCCGCGAGCTGGACACCTTTGCCGGCGGCCACGACGCGCAGCTCAGCCTGAACCTGCGCGCCAATGCCGCGGCCTGGAGCGTGGGCTTCCTCCAGCAGTGCGCCCAGCGCCATGGTTTCGTGCCCGGCGTGCTGCCCGGCCGGCTGGTGATGCCGGGCGCCGAGGACGGCTCGCCGCCGGTGCTGGTGCTGGCCTTCGACCCGCAGGTGGCGCTGGCCGACGACCCGGCGGTGGCCGCGCTGCGCACGGTGCAGCTGTCGCTGGACGTGCCGCAGACGCCGGCCGACGGCGAACCCTTCCCGGCCTGGCACCAGGCCGCGCGCCTGCTGGCCGCCGACATGGACGCCACCTTGTGCGACGACGCCGGCCGGCCGATCACGCTGCAGGCCTTCGTGGGCATCGGTGACGACCTGAAGCAGCTCTACCAGGCGCTGGAGTCGCGCGACCTGGCCGCCGGCTCGCCGGCGGCGCGGCGGCTGTTCAGCTGAGCCCGCCACGCGCTTGACCGCCTGGCCGCGCGCCTGAACCTGCCCGGCGGCGGCGATGAACACCACGGTCGCCATGCCGATCGCCCTGACCGGGGCGTGGTCTACCTGCTGATGGCGCTGACGGTGGCGCGCATGCTGCGCGCCCAGCCGCAGGCGCTGCCGGCGTGGTGGTGGTTGGGCGGCTCGGTGTGTGTCGGTGTCGCGCTGCTGCTGGTGGCCGCGCGCAACCATGTGCCCGCCGTCATCGGCTTCGAGCTGGTGGGGCTGCTCTGCCTGGCGGGGGCCCTGCGGCAGACGGCGGCGCTTCGCCTGTTGCTGGGCTGGCAGGCCTGGCCGCGCAGCACCTGGATCGCCGTGGCGGTGGCGCTGGCGGCTTGTGTGGCGCTGGCGTTGGCCGGCGAGCGCCGCGGGCTCTTTGCCTGGGCGACGCTGGTGCTCGCCGCTGCGATCGGTCGCATGGGCTGGCACGCCGGGCTGACGGCACGCAGCCAGCGTTCGGGCAGTGCCGTGCTGCTGGCCTGGAGCCAGGCCCTGCTGGCCGGGGTGCTGCTGGCGCGTGCGGTCAGCGCGGCCATGGGCGTGGCGCCGTTCCGGCATGGCCAGGTCGGCGTGACCTTTGTCGCTGCATGCCGTCCTGGTGCTGGCTGCGCTGTATGGCAGCCTGGGCTTCATGGGCTTGATGCTGGACATCGCCCGCCGCGCCGAACTGCAGGCGCGTGAGGCCGAGTTGCAGGCCCGCGAATCCCAGGTGGCGGAAGTGGTGCGGCGCCAGGCCGCCGAGCGCGGCCGGTGACGGTGGAGGAGGTCGACCTCGGCTGCCTGATCGACCTGGCCCTGGGCGACCTGGACGAGTCGCAGCGCCCGCTGGTGCAGGTGCAGTGGCTGACCGGCCTGCGCGAGGCCGAGGTCGAGCCCGGCCTGCTGCGCCTGGCGCTGCGCAACCTGCTGGTCAACGCCTTCAACCACGGCGGGCCGGGCGTGGCGGTGCGCCTGCAGGTCGATGAACAGGCGCTGCCGCCCGCGCTGCTGCTGCGCGTGGTCGACGATGGCCCGGCCTGGCCGCGGCAGGCGCCGGCTCGGCCGGCAGCGCGCCGTGCCGCTGGGCCTGCGGGCGGTGCTGCCGCTGCCGACGGCCTGACCCGCGCGGCAGCGGCGCCTCAGCGTGGCGCGGGTTCCAGCGTGCGGCTGGGCGTGCGCATCAGCACGAACTCCTCGGCAGCAGTGGGGTGCATCGCGATCGTGCGGTCGAAGTGGGCCTTGGTGGCGCCGGCGGTCAGCGCCACGGCCAGGCTCTGCACGATCTCCGGCGCGTCGGCGCCGGCCATGTGCACCGCCAGCACGCGGTCGCTGTCGGCATCGACCAGCAGCTTCATCGCGGTGCGCTCGGCACCGCCGATGAAGGCCTGCTTCATCGGCCGGAAGTCGGTCTCGAAGACCTGCAGCCGGTGGCCGGCGGCCAGCGCTTCGCCTTCGGACGGGCCCACGCTGGCCAGCGGCGGCAGCATGAACACCGCGCTGGCCACCAGCGACAGGTCCACCGGCCGGTGCGACGGCCCGAACAGCCGGTCGGCCAGCGCCCGGCCCTCGGCAATCGCCACCGGGGTCAGGTTCTTGCGGTTGGTCAGGTCGCCGATGGCGTGCACGCCGGGCAGGGCGGTGTCGCCCTGCTCGTCCACCGGCACCGCACCCTGCGCGCCCAGCGTGAACGACGGCGGCAGGCCCAGGCCTGCGCTGTTCGGCCGCCGGCCGGTGGCGTTCAGCACCCACGGGAACGCCAGCAGCCGGTCCTCGCCCAGCATCAGCAGGAAGCCGCCGTCGCGGTCACGGCCGATGCGCTGCGGCGCCGCGCCCGGATGCAGCACCACGCCGGCAGACTGCAGCGCGTTGGCCGCGGCGGTGCGCAGCATGGTGTCGAAGCCGCGCAGCGGCTGGCGGTCGCGGAAGAACAGGTCGACCCGCACGCCCAGGCGCGCCAGCATGCTGGCGAACTCGACCGCGATGTAGCCGCCGCCGATCACCGCGGCGCGCTCGGGCAGCGTCTGCAGGTCGAGCAGGTCGTCGCTGGTGGCGCACGCGTCGATGCCGGGAATGCTGTCCTTCACCGGGGCGCCGCCGGTGGCCAGCAGGATGTGGCGGGCAGTGAAGCGCTGCTCGCCCACCACGACGGTGTTCGGCCCGTCCAGCCGCGCCCAGCCTTCGATCAGCTGCACGCCGCTGCCCGCCAGCAGCTGGCGGTACACGCCTTCGAGCCGCGCCGTCTCGGCCGCCTTGGCGCCGGCCCAGGTCGGCATGTCGAAGCGCACGCCGTCCGGCAACTGCCAGCCGTAGCCGCGGGCTTCTTGCAGCGCGTCGCCGAACTGGGCCGCGTACATCAGCAGCTTCTTCGGCACGCAGCCGCGCAGCACGCAGGTGCCGCCGACGCGGCCACCTTCGACGATGGCGACCCTGGCCCCATGCGCCGCCGCCCGGCGCGAGGCCGCCACGCCGCCCGAGCCGGCGCCGATGGTGATCAGGTCGAAGTCGTGGGCCATGGGTGCTCCGGCGGCGGTGGGGTTGGACGGCGGCCGACTCTACACTCGGCCGATGTCCGACCAGCCCCCCATGGCAACCCCGAGTGCCGCCTTGCCCGACCCCGCCGCTGCGGCCCGCCGCGCGGCCGACCTGCGGGCGCAACTGCACCACCACGCCCACCTGTACTACGTGCTGGACGCGCCCGAACTGCCCGATGCGGCCTATGACGCGCTGTTCCAGGAGCTGCAGGGGCTGGAGGCCGCGCACCCCGGCCTGCAGACGCCGGACTCGCCGACCCAGCGCGTGCTGGGCCAGGTGCTCGACGGGCTGCAGCCGGTGCGGCATGCGGTGCCGATGCTGTCGATCCAGACCGAGACCGACACCACGGCCGGCGGCGCCCAGGCCTTCGACGGCCGCGTGCGCCGCGAGCTGGGCCTGGCCGAGGACGCACCGCCGGTGGCCTATGCCTGCGAGCTGAAGTTCGACGGCCTGGCGATGAGCCTGCGCTATGAACGCGGCGTGCTGGTGCAGGCCGCCACCCGCGGCGACGGCGAGACCGGCGAGGACGTCACGCACAACGTCCGCACCATCGGCCAGGTGCCGCTGCGCCTGCGCACGGACACACCGCCGCCGCTGCTGGAGGTGCGTGGCGAGGTCTACATGCGCCGCGACGACTTCGAGCGCCTGAACGAACGCCAGCGCGCCAGCGGCGGCAAGACCTTCATCAACCCGCGCAACACCGCGGCCGGCGCGGTGCGCCAGCTCGACAGCCGCGGCCTTGTCGACAAGAAGCTGAGCTTCTACGCCTACGGCCTGGGTGCGGTCGAGGGCTGGACCGTTCCGGACACGCACGCGGGCGTGCTCGACGCGCTGGCGACGCTGGGCCTGCCGGTCAATGCCGAGCGTGCGGTGGTGCAGGGCGCCGATGGCCTGGTGGCCTTCCACGCCGCCATCGCCGCCAGGCGTGACGCGCTGCCCTTCGACATCGACGGCGTGGTCTACAAGGTCGACAGCCTGGCGCTGCAGCAGCAGCTGGGCTTCAAGACCCGCGAGCCGCGCTGGGCGGTGGCGCACAAGTACCCGGCGCAGGAGCAGATGACGGCGCTGGAGCGCATCGAGATCCAGGTCGGTCGCACCGGCAAGCTGACGCCGGTGGCCAAGCTGGCACCGGTGTTCGTCGGCGGCACCACGGTCAGCAATGCAACGCTGCACAACGTCTTCGAGCTGCGGCGCAAGGGCGTGCGGGTGGGCGACACGGTGATCGTTCGGCGCGCCGGCGACGTGATCCCCGAGGTGGTGGGCCGCGTGCCCGGCGCCCGCGCGGCCTACGTGCCCAACTTCCGCATCTGGCCGCGCCTGTGCCCGGTGTGCGGCAGCCGGGCCGAGCGCGAGAAGGGCGGCATGGACTACCGCTGTGCGGGCGGCCTGTTCTGCCCGGCGCAGCGCAAGCAGGCCCTGCTGCACTTCGCCGGCCGGCGGGCGATGGACATCGAGGGCCTGGGCGACAAGCTGGTCGACCAGCTGGTCGACGGCGGCGTGATCCGCTCGCTGGACCAGCTCTACAAGCTGGGCGTGGCCAACCTGATGGCGCTCGACCGCATGGGCGAGAAGAGCGCGGCCAACCTGGTTGCCGCACTCGACAAGAGCCGGCAGACGACGCTGGCGCGCTTTCTCTACGCGCTGGGCATCCGCCAGGTCGGCGAGAGCACGGCGCGTGACCTGGCGCGCCACTTCGGCACGCTGGACCGCGTGATGGACGCGACGCCCGAGCAACTGCTGCAGGTGGCCGATGTCGGGCCCATCGTCGCCGCGGCCATCCGCAGCTTCTTCGACCAGCCGCACAACCGCGAGGTGGTGGAGCAACTGCGCGCCGCGGGCATCACCTGGCCCGAAGGTGAAGGTGCGGTGGACAGCCAGGCACCGCAGCCGCTGGCCGGCATCACCCTGGTGCTGACCGGCACCCTGCCCACGCTGAGCCGCGACGCCGCCAAGTCGCTGATCGAGGCCGCCGGCGGCAAGGTGGCCGGGTCGGTGTCGAAGAAGACCGGCTACGTGGTGGCCGGCGAGGAGGCCGGCAGCAAGCTCGACAAGGCGCGCGAGCTGGGCGTGCCGGTGCTCGACGAGGCCGGCCTGCAGGCGCTGCTGGCGACCGGGCCGACGCCGGCCGCGTCAGTGCAGGTGGGTTGAGGGCGGTACCGGCGACAGCAGGCTGACCGGGCCGTCCTCGTCGACCGACTGGCGCTCGACCTCGTCCTCGCTGGCCGCGCGCACGCCGCGCACCTTCACCGACAGGTGCAGCGCCATGCCGGCCAGGGGATGGTTGCCGTCCAGCACCACATGCTCGGGGTAGACCTCGGTCACGGTGTAGATCAGGTCGGGCGGCATGTCGGCCGTCTGCGCACCTTCCGGCAGGCCGTCGAACTGCATGCCCTGCTCCAGCTCGGTGGGAAACAGCGCCCGCGGCTCGAAGCAGACCAGGGCCGGGTCGTAGTCGCCGAAGCCATGCTCGGGCTCCAGGTGCAGGTCGCACGCGAAGCCTTCGCCCTGGCCGGCCAGCGCTTCCTCCAGCTTGGCGAGCAGGTCGTCGCCGCCGTAGAAGAACTCCACCGGGTCGGTCAGTTCGTCCAGCGTGTTGCCTTGTGCGTCGGCCAGGGTCCAGGTCAGGCTGACGACGCAGGGGTTGGTGATCTGCATCAGTGGATGATCGCACAGCGCCCGGGGGCCGGCAGGCAGCGCCCATGCCCGGCGCGACAATCCCGCGCCATGACCGACATCCACCAACCGACAGCGCTGCTCGGCGGCCTGACCCCCGCGCAATTCATGCGCCGCCACTGGCAGAAGAAGCCGCTGCTGGTGCGCCAGGCCTGGCCCGGCGTGCGTCCGCCCATCGACCGGGCGGCCCTCTTCGACCTGGCTGCGACCGAAGGTGTCGAGTCGCGTCTGCTGAGCGCCTTCGATGGTGCCTGGAAGCTGCGCCATGGGCCGTTCAGCCGGCGCCAGATTCCGCCGGTGAAGAAGCCGGGCTGGACCTTGCTGGTGCAGGGCCTGGACCTGCACTGGCAGGCCGCGCATGACATGCTGCAGTCCTTCCGCTTCGTGCCGGAGGCGCGGCTCGATGACCTGATGATCTCCTACGCCACCGACGGCGGCGGTGTCGGCGCGCACATCGACTCCTACGACGTCTTCCTGCTGCAGGTGCATGGCCGGCGGCGCTGGCGCATCGGCCCGGTGGCCGACCGCAGCCTGGTGCCGGGCCTGCCGGTGCGCATCCTGGCCGACTTCCACCCCACCGAGGAATGGGTGCTGGAACCGGGCGACATGCTCTACCTGCCGCCGCTGTACGGCCATGACGGCGTGGCCGAGGGCGAATGCATGACCTGTTCGATCGGCTTCCGGGCCGCCACCGAGACCACGCTGGCGCAGGAACTGCTGCACCAGATCGCCGACGAGCTGGAGGCACCGCCCGCCGACGCCACCGGGCGTGCCGCCGAGCGCATCTACCGCGATGCCGCACAGCCCGCCACCGACCAGCCCGGCCGCCTGCCGGCCAGCCTGCGCGACTTCGCCCAGGCGGCGCTGACGCGGGCGCTGCGTGACCCGCAGGCCCTGGACCGCGCCCTGGGCGTGTTGATGACCGAACCCAAGCCCCAGGTCTGGTTCGACGCCGGTGCGCCGCTGCCCACCGGCTGCGCCGCGGTGCTGGACCGCCGCACCCGCATGGCCTGGGACGACGCCCATGTCTTCATCAACGGCGAGTCGTTCCGTGCCGGCGGGCGCGACGCCAAGCTGATGCGCCAGCTGGCCGACGCCCGCAGGCTGACTGCAGCCGAGGTGGCGAAGCTCAGCGGCGACGCGCGCGGGCTGCTCGACGACTGGGCCGACGCCGGCTGGGTTCGGCCCGGCGACTGATCACGCGGAGGGCAGGGCAATGGACGAGGCAGCGTGGCCCCGGGTGGGCATGCACCAGGGGCGCGGCGACTGCGCGGCGCTGCTGCGCCAGGCGCTGATGGGCCTGGCACCGGCGGCGGCATCGGCCTGGGGCAGCGTGCGCACGCTGTGGCTGGCCGACGTCGACTTCGCGGACTGGCCGCTGGACGAGCCGGCGGTGCATGAGGCACTCGCCGCCTGGCTGCGCCAGGGCGGCCGGCAATTGCGCATGGCCGGACTGCATGTCGACAAGGTCGAGCGCCGCCACCCGCGGCTGGCGCGTTGGCGGCGCGACTGGTCGCATGCGATCAGCGTGGTCACGCCCGCCGAGGGTGACCTGCCGACCGAGGTGCGCGGCCTGCTGGCCGCGCCGCTGTGGCTGCATCGGCAGGAGGCACCCGACCTGCGCCTGCGCTGCAGCACCGATGCGCGCCAGGCCCGCGGGGTCGACATGGCGATTGCAGACTTTTTACAACGCTGCGAGCCCGCATGGCCTGCCACGACTTTGGGTTTATAGGGAACTTCCCTGTGTTTGCTACAATGGAAGGCTAGCTTCAGACGGACCCGAGCTTTCTGAATCTGGTTTTGAACCTGGCTTCTGGACGGAATTCGGAACTTCGGCTCCGCTGATTGCGTCGGATCCCGTTGCTTTCTCAAACGTTGATCAACTTTCACTGAGGACACAAATGAACAAGTCGCTCCTGCTGGCTTCCCTGATCGCCGCCGCCGCCCTGACCGCCTGCGGCAAGAAGGAAGAGGCTCCGGCCGCTCCGGCGCCCGCCGCTGCCCCGGCTCCCGCTCCGATGGCTGACGCCGCGTCGGCTGCCGCTGGTGCTGCTTCGGCTGTTGCCGGTGCCGCTTCGGCCGCCGCCACCGCTGTCGACGCCGCCGCTTCGGCCGCCGCCGGCGCCGCTGCTGCCGCCGCCAGCAAGTAATCGGTTCTCCACCGATGCGAAAAAGCCGCCTTCGGGCGGCTTTTTCATTGGCGCGCCAGCTGAAGGAAGCCCGGCGCGGGTCTTCAGTTCACCACGTCGACACTGAAGAGCGCCGCGCCGTAGCGGTCGCAGCCGGGGCTGCTGCAGCGGGCCTTGCCGGCCACCACCGTGCCCGGGCCGGTGTGGGCGCGTGCCAGCGCTGCACCAGCAGGGCCTGTCGGCAGGTCCAGGAACCAGGCCACATGCGACTTGCTGAGATGGCTGAAGTCACGCGGATGTTCGGAGACGATCACCGCGAACTGCTCGGTGCCCGGCGGCTCGGTGGTGTCGAGCGGCCAGGTGGCTTGCGGCAGCACCAGGGTCTGGCCGGCGCGGATGCGGTTGTCGGTCGCCATGCGGTTCGGGAACAGCAGCAGCAGCGAGCCGTCCGGTCCGCCCACCAGCACGTAGACATGGCCATCACGGGCGGCGCTGATGCGAAAGCCCAGCCGGTCGCGGCCGATGCGCAGGCGTTGTGCGTCGGCGCTGGCGCGCACGTCGAAGCCCTCGCTGCGTGCCTGCAGCAGGCGCTGGAACTCTGCTGACGTCGACCAGACCGCCGGGGCCGCAGGCACGGCCGGCGCTGCAGCGGGCAGGGGCGATGGCGGGCTGGCGGCGGCCGGGCCGGAAACCGGCGCTGCCAGGCCGCCGGTGCTGGCCGAGGGCGCTGGGCGGGGGGCGGCAGCGCTGGCAGCCGGTCCGGCCTGGGGCGTGGCCACGGCGGCGGCGTCGGACGTGGTGACCCCGGCCTCCGGTGTGCGCGGTGCCTGCAGACGGCGGCCGGCCCAGAAGGCGGCCGCCACCAGGATCAGCAGGACCAGTGCCAGGCCGATGCGCAAGGCCAGCGCCGCGCTGCGGCCTGGACCGGTGCCGGCAGCCGGCGATGGAGCCGAGGGCGCCGGGTCGGGCGCTGCGGCGATGGCTGCTGCCCGCGCCGCCACCGGGGTGGGGGCCACGGGCCGTGCCGGCACGGCGGGTGCCAGCGGGGGCAGTGCCTGCGGCAACGGCGCTGCGCCGTCGAGCCCCAGCAGTTGCCGGAATGCCTGCACCGAGGCGGGCCGGTTGTTGGGCAGCACCTGCAGCCCGGCGTCGATCGCCTGCAGGAACGCGGGTGAGTAGCGGCCCGCCGCGGCCTGGGCCAGCGGCACGAACTGGTCGACCACGGTGCGCCCGACCGAGGCCGGCGGCTTGCGGCCGATGATCGCCGCATAGACCACGGCGCACAGCGCATAGATGTCGGTCCAGGGGCCCTGCTTGAGCGCGGGCATCTCGGCGTACTGCTCGACCGGGGCGTAGCCGGGCTTGAGGATGGCCGTCAGGGCCTGTGTGGCGTCACCGATGACCTGGCGCGCCGCACCGAAATCCAGCAGCAGCGGCCGGCCCGAATCGGCCAGCAGCAGGATGTTGTCGGGCGCGATGTCGCGGTGCAGGCAGTGCTCGGCATGGACCACGGCCAGCGCCTCGGTCAGCGAGGCCAGCAGCGCGCGCAACCAGCGTTCATCGGGCGGCGTGCCGGCGTCGCGCAGCTGCTGCTTGAGCGTGCTGCCCTCGTAGTACGGCATCACCATGTAGGCGGTGCCGTTGGCGCGCCAGAAGCGGTAGACCTTCAGCAGCGAGGGATGGTCGAACTGCGCCAGAAGGCGCGCCTCGTTGATGAAGCTGTCCAGGCCCGCGGTGAACACCGCCCGGTGCTTGTCGGCGGTGACCACCACCTGCTGTGCACCGGACCGCATGGCCAGCGAGGCCGGCATGTACTCCTTGATCGCCACCCGGCGCTGCAGCGAGTGGTCATGCGCCAGGTACACGATGCCGAAGCCGCCCTCGCCCAGCACCCGCAGCAGCTCGAACTCGCCCAGGTGCACGCCGGGCGGCAGGGCATTGCCGCGCGCCGTGCCGGGACGGGGCAGCACTTCGGTCGGCTGCCACTGCGGGTCCGCACCGGCAGGGTCGGGCATGGCGCCGGCGGATTCGGGCGGGAGACGGCTCATGGCGACGGTCGGCGGGGGGTGCCGGCATTGTCAGCCAGGCCGCGGTGCCGCCATCCACCGGCCAGACCATGCACCCCCTGCATCAGCGGCGCCCGGCCTGGCGCTGGGGGTGGCGCTGGTACTGGCGCTGGCCGAACAGCACCTCGCGCGACTGCGCGTCGCTCAGCGGCTTGCGCAGGTCGGCCAGCACCTCGACACCGCGCCGCACCGCCGGCCGGGCGCTGATCTCGTCGAACCAGCCCTTGAGGTGCGGATGGTCGGACCAGTCGATGCCCTGGTTCTTCCAGGAGCGCAGCCAGGGAAAGACCGCGATGTCGGCGATCGAGTAGGTGTCGCCGCCGACGTAGCGCGCCTTCGCCAGGCGGCGGTCCAGCACGCCGTACAGGCGCCGCGCCTCGTTGGTGTAGCGCTCGATCGCGTAGGGCAGCTTCTCGGGCGCATAGATGCGGAAGTGGTGCGCCTGGCCCAGCATCGGCCCCAGCCCGCCCATCTGGAACATCAGCCACTGCAGCACCTCATAGCGTGCCCGGGTGGACTCGGGCAGGAAGTGGCCGGTCTTGCCGGCCAGGTACAGCAGGATGGCGCCGGACTCGAACAGGCTGATCGGCGCGCCGTCGGGCCCATCGGGATCGACCAGGGCCGGGATCTTGTTGTTCGGGCTGATCGCCAGGAAGTCGGGCTCGAACTGTGCGCCGGCGCCGATATCGACAGGAATCGCACGGTAGGCGAGGCCGCACTCCTCCAGCATGATGTGCACCTTGTGCCCGTTGGGCGTGGCCCACGAATACACTTTGAGCATCTCGACCTCGACGGCGGCAACCCCGCGCGGCGACTCTAAACCATGCTGAAGAACTTGCGCCGCCTGTTCGCGGGCGCACCCGACCAGGCGGATGCATCGGAGTTGCGCCAGTGGGCCGAGCAGCGCGGCCACGCCTGGCGGCGCGTGCGTGACGCCGAGGGCGGTGTGGTCGAGGGGCGCACCGGCACGCAGTCCTGGCGCATCGAGTGGGGGCCGTCGCAGCGCGACTACATCGCCGGCTTCGAACTGCGCCTGATCGCCGAGATCGACCTGCCCAAGGAAGTGGTGGCGATGGTGCTGAACCGGGCGCTGACCGAGACGATGGAGGCCACCGTCTACGAGCGCTACGTCGACGACGTGCAGACCCGCATCGAGACCGACACGCCGCCCGAGATGCGCTGGCTGGTGCTCTATCCGAAGCTGCCTGCCCATGACCTGGGCCGCCTGCGCGAGCGCTATGTCGCGGTGGGCAGCATCGAGGCCTGGCTGCAGCAG
This sequence comes from uncultured Aquabacterium sp., assembly GCA_937864045.1. GTDB lineage: Bacteria > Pseudomonadota > Gammaproteobacteria > Burkholderiales > Burkholderiaceae_C > Pseudaquabacterium. Next base: position 21,395 of record CALMIF010000344.1, read on the forward strand.
TGGCTGCAGGGCCCGCTGAACGACGCGCTGGCTGCCACCCTGGACCAGGTGCCGCCGGCCCAGCCGGTGGTAATGACCATCGGCCGCGGCCGGCTGCTGCTGCGCATGCCGATGGCTGCACCCGACGCCCGTCAGCTGGCGATGTGGTTCTCGGTGTTCGACCACGCGCTGCGCGAGGCCCGCCGCCTGGGCTCGGAATGGCGTGCCGGTGCCCATGCCGGCCTGACGACCCAGCCCAGCGCCTGGGCGCACACCGAGCAGCCGCCGACCACACGCACGCCGGACATCAAGCTGTAGCCGGATTGCGCCGGCCATCGCGCGCGGTCGGGCGTCAGTGCCGCGAGGCGGTGGCCCAACCCAGTTCCGCCAGCGGCCCGGTGGCCTCGCCCGTGGCACGCGCCTGGGCGCTGGCGGCCGTGCCGTCGACCACGCGGCGCGCGATGCCCTGGCAGATGGCCGCGATGCGGAACAGGTTGTACGCCAGGTAGAAGTTCCAGTCGGCCAACAGCGCATCGGGCGCGCCACGGCCGGTGCGTTCGCAGTAGCGGCGCACATAGTCGTGCTCGGCAGGAATGCCCAGCGCCGCCAGGTCCAGCCCGGCGATGCCGCGGAACACGCCCGGCGGGATGTGCCAGCTCATGCAGTGGTAGCTGAAGTCGGCCAGGGGGTGGCCGATGGTGCTCAGCTCCCAGTCGAGCACGGCGATGATGCGTGGCTCGTCCGGGTGGAAGATCAGGTTGTCCAGCCGGTAGTCCCCATGCACGATGGCGACCTGCGACTCGTCCAGGGCACTGGCCGGCATGTGGGCGGGCAGCCATTCGACCAGCCGCTCCATTGCCGGAATCGCCGGCAGCTTGCCGTCGGCGATCGACGCCTGGTACTGCTGGCTCCAGCGCTTGATCTGGCGGCCGAAGTAGTTGCCCGGCCGGCCGAAGTCCGACAGGCCCACGGCCTTGACCTCGACGCTGTGCAGGGCGGCCATCACGCGGTTCATCTCGTCGTAGACGGCGGCACGCTCGTCGCTGTCCATGCCGGGCAGCGACTGGTCCCACAGCACGCGGCCCTCGACGAAGTCCATCAGGTAGAAGGCGCGGCCGATCACCGACTCGTCATCGCACAGCACATGCATGCGCGCCACCGGCACGCCGCTGAGCGCCAGCGCATCCATGACGCGGAACTCGCGCTCGATGGCATGCGCCGAGGGCACCAGCCGGGCCACCGGCCCGGGCTTGGCGCGCATGACGTAGGTGCGCCCGGGCGTGAGCAGCTTGTAGGTGGGATTGGACTGGCCGCCCTTGAACTGCTCGACCGCGAGCGGGCCGGCGAAGCCGGGCAGGTGGTCGGTCAGCCAGCGCTCCAGCGCGCCGACGTCGAAGGCATGCTGCTGCGCGACCGCGCCGCTGCCGGTGAAATGGTCCATCGGGAGTCCTAGGAAAGCATGCGCGGGTGCCTCATGCACCCGGCCGGGCCAGTGTCAGCCCTCTGACAGATCGAGCAGCTTGTCGCGCGACAGCACGACCAGCCGCGTGGGCTCCACACGCACCGCGCCTTCGCGCTCGAAGCCCTTCAGTTCCTGGTTGACGCGCTGGCGCGAGGCGCCGAGCAGCTGGGCCAGGTCTTCCTGCGCGAGTTGCAGGCCGATGCGGATCTCCTCGCCCTGCTCGATGCCGTAGCTCTTGGCCAGCATGATGATCTGCTTGGCCAGGCGCGCCGACAGCGGCTTGGTGTTGAGGTCCTCGAACTGGTTGAACATCAGCCGCAGGCGCCGGCAGTTCAGCCGCAGCAGGGCGTCGTACAGCTCGCTGTGCTGCGACAGCAGTTCCTTGAAGTCGGCCTTGCGCACGCACAGCAGCGTGGTCTCGCCATGGGCGTCGGCATCGTGGGTGCGTGGCAGGCCGTCGAACAGGGCGATGTCGCCGAACCAGACGCCCGGCTCGCAGTAGGTCAGCGTGACCTGCTTGCCCGACAGCGAGACCAGCGAGACGCGCACCGCGCCGCGGGCCACGCCGCACCACTCTTCGGCCGGCGTGCCGCGCGAGGCCAGCGGGCCGCCGTCGCTCAGTCGGCGCACATAGGCCCGGGACAGGATGGCGTGGCGCAGCGGCTGCGAGAGCTTGGAGAACCATGCACCGGACTCGATGTTTTGACGCTCTTCGATGGTAAGAACCGGAGTATTCATGTCTTGTCCCAGGTGCGACAACCGCACCAGCATGCCCGGCCTATTGTCATCCAGCTTGGGATGGGCCGCGTTTGCGCCGGGTGCAGCGGGGGCGGCATGGCTGCAGCCTGTGACGGGTTGCGCGGGCCCGGGTTTCGGTGGGCTGGCGGCGCTGGCCTGCGTGCTAGAGTGAAAAAGTTTCCGCCCACGTCCTGGCCCGCATTTGGCAGCCGCCCCTTTCCGTTCCGCGATGTCCGTGCCGCGCCTGGCGCTGGTGGCTGGTGCATTGGCCGCAGCGGTGCTGCTGGCGCCGCCGGCCGGGGCCCAGGCTGCATCCGAGGCGCGGCCAGCGGCCGAGGCGGCCTCCGGCACTGCCGACATCCATGCGCTGGAACAGCAGGTCGAGTCGGTGCTGACCGAGGCGCGCCGGCAGCAGTCGCAGCTCAACACCCAGCGCCAGCGGCTGGCCGCGGCGGAGTCGGCCAATGCCTGGTTGCCGCTGCTGTTCATGGCGATGGCCGCGCTGGTGCTGGTGTGTGGCGTGCTCGGGCTGCGCCTGTGGCGCACCCAGCGCCGGCTGCTGCAGCTGCAGGGCGCCGCACCGCGACCCGGCGTGCCGGCCGCTGATCCGGCGGCCACTGTCGCCGTCGTGCCCGGCACGCCAGGCGCTGCCGCGCCGGCATCGGCCCGACTGCCGGAGCGCCCGCTGCTGGGGGGGCTGGGGGTGGCGCCGGTGCGCCGGCCAGCGGACCTGCCGCCGGCGCGTGCGCTGGGGGCGTCGGTGCTCGGCAGCGACCTGGCCACCGGCAGCCGCGACTTCGGCTTCGGCACCGGCGTGCCGCCGCGGCCGGTGTCGGTGGAGGAACTGCTGGACCTGGACCAGCAGGTGGAGTTCTTCCTGGCACTGGGCCAGGCACAGTCGGCCATCGACCTGCTGCTGGGCCATGTGCGCAGCACCGGCGGCACCAATGCGCAGCCCTACTTCAAGCTGCTGGAGATCTACCGCGAGCAGGCCGACGAGGACGCCTACGAGCGCACCCGCGAACGCTTCAACCAGCGCTTCAACGCCCTGGCGCCCGACTGGACCGGTGACCTGGCCGGCGGGCGACTGCTGGAGGACTATCCGGACGTGGTGGCGCGGCTGCAGCGCGCCTGGCCGCAATCGGCGCGGGCGGTGGCCGAGCTCGACGGCCTGCTGCTGCGCCGGGCCGACCTGGAGCCCTTCGACCTGCCTGCCTACCGTGACCTGCTGCTGCTGCACGCCCTGGCCCGCGACCTGCACGCCACCGAACCTGCCCTGGCCGAGCCGGGGCTGCCATCGACGCTGGGCCAGCGCACCGCGCCGGCCGTGCTGGCCCGCGAGGCGCCGCCGGCTGCCACGGACCTGCCGGGCGTGCCCGCCACGGCCAGCGCGGCCTGGGCGGGCACCGACATGGTGGGCGGCGGCGCAGAGGCACCGGCCGCAGGCGCCACGGTCGACCTGCTGCTGCCGCTGGGCGAGCACACGATGGAGATCACCCTGCCGCAGCCGCACCTGGCAGACCGACCGCTGGCGCAGGCGATGCTGGCCGATTGGGTGTTCTCGCGCAGCGGGCGAGCCGGCGGTGGCGCCGCCGGCTTGGGGGCGGCCGAATCTGGCGAGCGGCCGGCCGCGCCGATGCGGCTGGACCTGGATCTGAGCGAGCATGCGCCGGCGCCGCGCGAGTTCACGCGCCCGGCGGCATTCACCGACATCGACATGCGCCGCGACCGGCGCCTGTCGGACCTGGGCGGTCTGGACGAGAACGACCCGCTGCCCTCGCGCCGCTGAGGCGGGCCAGGGCGCGAACGCTCAGAGCCGCGCCAGGCGCGCCAGCGCCGTGCGCAGGGTCTCGTCCTTCTTCGCGTAGCAGAAGCGCGCCAGGCCCTGGTTGCGGCCGTCGTCGTAGAAGGCACTCAGCGGAATCGCCGCGACGCCGATCTCGGTGGTCAGCCATTGGCAGAACTCGCCCTCGGGCAGGGCGCTGATCGCGCTGTAGTCGACGACCTGGAAGTAGCTGCCCTCGCTGGGCAGCAGCTTGAACTTCGTGCCCGCCAGGCCGTCGCGGAAGAGGTCGCGCTTGCGCTGGTAGAACGCCGGCAGGTCCAGGTAGGGCGCCGGGTTGGCCAGGTAGTGCGCCAGCCCGTGCTGCATCGGCGTGTTGACGGTGAACACGTTGAACTGGTGCACCTTGCGGAACTCGGCGGTCAGCGGCGCGGGCGCGGCCACGGTGCCGATCTTCCAACCGGTGACGTGGAAGGTCTTGCCGAAGCTGGAGACGACGAAGGCGCGCGCCGCCAGCTCGGGGTGGGCGCTGGCGCTGGCATGGCGCTCGCCGTCGTAGACCATGTGCTCGTAGACCTCGTCGCTGATCAGCAGCGCGTCGGTGGGCCGCAGGATCTCGGCCAGGCGGTCGAAGTCGGCCTGGCGCCAGATGGTGGCGCTGGGGTTGTGCGGGCTGTTGACGAGGATGGCGCGCGTGCGCGGCGAAATGGCGGCCGCAATCGCGTCGAAATCGGGCCGGAAGGTGCCGGCCTGCAGCGCCACCCGCACCACCTTGCCGCCGGCCAGCTCGATGTTGGGCACGTAGCTGTCGTAGTTGGGCTCCAGCACGATCACCTCGTCGCCCGGGCCGACGATGGCCAGGATGCAGGTGATGATGGCCTGGGTGGCGCCGGCGGTGATGGTGATTTCGGTTGCCGGGTCATAGCGCCGGCCATACAGGGCCTCGATCTTGGCCGCCACCGCCTCGCGCAGCACCGGCACGCCGACCATCGGCGGGTACTGGTTCAGGCCGCCGCGCATGGCGGCGTCCACCGCGTCCAGCAGGGCCGGGTCGCCCTCGAAGTCGGGGAAGCCCTGGCCCAGGTTGACCGCGCCGCGCTCGGCGGCCAATGCCGACATCACGGTGAAGATGGTGGTGCCCACCTTGGGCAGGCGGCTGGGCGGCAGCGGGGTGCGGAAAGTGGGGCTGGAGGCGGTCGTGGCGTCGGTCGCGGTCATGGTCTGGCGTCGGGGAAGGTGAAGTGGTCCAGCGGGATCAGAGTTCGTAGGCGGTCGGCGTGCTGCCCGGGCGTTCGGCCATCGCCTTCTCGATCAGCGTGCGGCTCAGTCGCTCGCTCAGCAGCCCGGCGAAGGCGTAGACGAAGTGGCGGAGGTACGCGCCGCGCTTGAAGGCCACGCGCGAGGTGTTGGGCCCGAACAGGTGGCCCGCCGGGCGCCAGGCCAGGTCACCGCCAGGCGGGTCGTCGCGCACCGCCATCTCGGCCACCAGGCCCACGCCCATGCCCAGGCGCACGTAGGTCTTGATGACGTCGGCGTCGATCGCCTCCAGTGCGATGTTGGGCTTGAGGCGGGCGCGTGCGAAGGCCTCGTCGATGCGGCTGCGGCCGCTGAAGGTGGGGTGGTAGGTGATCAGCGGCTCGGCCGCCAGCTGCGCCAGCGTGGGCCGGGCGGCGTCGGCGAGCGGATGCTTGGCCGGCACCACCAGCACATGCTGCCATTCGTAGCAGGGCAGGGTGACCAGGCCGTCGACGTCGGCCAGCGCCTCGGTGGCCAGACCGATCTCGGCCACGTCGTCGGCCAGCATGCGCGCCACGTCGCCGGGCGTGCCCTGGTGCATCTGCACCTGCACCTTGGGGAACATGCGGCGCAGCTTGGCCACCGGCTCGGGCAGCACGTAGCGCGCCTGGCTGTGGGTGGTGGCGATGGACAGGGTGCCGGCGTCCTGCAGGCTGTACTCGTCGCCGATGCGCCGCAGGTTGGCCACCTCGCGCATGATGATCTCCACGCTCTGCAGCACCAGGCGGCCGGGCTCTGTGACGCGGCGGATGCGCTTGCCGTGGCGGGCGAAGATGTCCACGCCCAGTTCCTCTTCCAACTCGAGGATGGCCTTGCTGATGCCCGGCTGCGAGGTGTGCAGCGCCTTGGCCGTCTCGGTCAGGTTCAGGTTGCGGCGCACGGCCTCCTGCACGAAGCGGAACTGGTGCAGGTTCATCGCCAGGGCACTTCGGGGCGCGTGTCGTTCAGGGCGACCGACGCCATCGCGTCGACCAGGGTCGCGTCTTCGCCCACTGCCGGCCGCAGCGTGAAGCGCACGGCCGGGTGGGCCTGCTGCAGACGCGCCAGCAGCAGCGGCAGGTCCTTGCGCACATGGCCGCCGGCACCCAGGAACAGCGGCACCACGTCGACCGCGGTGCAGCCCGCGGCCACCAGCGCCTCGCCGCCGGCCACGAGGTCGGGCGCCATGAACTCCAGGAAGGCCAGCGCCACGCGGCCATCGCCGCGCTGCGCACGGCAGCGGGCGGCCACGGCCTCGAAGGGGCGGGCCCAGGCGGGATCGCGGGCGCCGTGGGCGAACAGCAGCAGGCCGGTGTCAGAGGGAATGGAGGTCATCGCGGATTCGGTCATGGATTCAGGCACGGTCCCAGCCAAGCGGACGCCGCAGAACCGGCTTCGCCGGGCTGCTGGCGTCGCCCCCTCGAGGGGGAGCGCCGCAGGCGCTTCGGAGGTGGCTCATCTGAAGCGGACGAGCCAGGCGAAGGCGGCCATCGAGATCAGCAGGTACAGGCCACTGGGGGCGGCAGCGGCCATCCAGGGCGTCCACTGCCGCAGCAGGCCGAGGTGGCCGCTGGCATTGTTCAGCAGCACGAAGCTGATGCCCAGCATGATGCCGCCGAAGACCTTGTAGCTGACGCCGCCGGCCCGGGCATGCAGGTAGGCGAAGGGCAGGGCCAGCGCCACCATCACCACGCAGGCCAGCGGGTACAGCGCCTTCTTCCAGAACTGGATCTCATGGCCCTGCACGGCCTGGTCCTGGTCGGCCAGGTGGCTGGTGTAGCGCCACAGGTCGATGGTGGACATGTTCTTCGCCGGCAGCAGGGCGGCGGCCACCACGCTGGCGTCCAGCGTGCTGGGCCAGTCCAGGCTGTTGAATGCCTGCTGGCGCAGCGGCGCGTTGGCCTGCGCAGCCTCGGGCGTCGGCCAGTCGGAGCGTTGCACCTTGCGCAGCCGCCAGTCGCCGCCGGCCAGCACCTGGCCGCGCTCGGCCTCGATGCGGCTGCGCAGGCGGCCCTCGGTGTCGAACTCGAAGATGCGCACGCCCACCAGCGCACCACCCACGCCGGCGGCCGCCACATTGACCGAGATGCTGCGTTCGTCGGCGGGCGTGGCCCCGGGCCGGCGCTCCTTGAGCCAGGCGCCGCCGCCGCTGAGCACGATGCTGCCGCGTGCACCGGCCTTCAGCGCCAGCGCCTGGCGCTCGGTGAGCGGCGCCACGTAGTCCCCGACGACGAAGGTGAGCAGCGCGAACACCAGGCCCGGCAGGGCGAGCAGGCGCAGCGCCAGCCCGGGCCCCAGGCCGCCGGTGCGCAGGATGGTGAATTCCGACGACTGCGCCAGCCGCGCCATCGCGTAGATGGTGCCGATCAGCACCGCGATGGGAAACAGCTCGTAGAAGTGGCCCGGCTGCTCCAGCAGGCCGCGCAGCACCGCCTGGCCCAGCGTGTAGCCGTTGCGGCCCACGTTCTCCAGTTCGTCGACGAAGTCGATGAAGAAGAACAGGCTCAGGAAGGCGATGGCGACGAAGACCACCGACCAGACGATGTCGCGGTACAGCAGGCGTCTGACGGTCTTCATGCCGCTGCCCTCCGTCGCGGCCACCAGGCCAGCACTGCGGCATGGTCGCGCCACCAGATCAGCGCCAGTGCCAGCGCCAGCATGCCGCCGTGCAGCGCCAGCATGATGGCGCCCATGCCGACCTTGCCGCTGGCGATCCAGGCCTGCGACAGGTTGATCAGGTTGAAGTAGACGATGAAGCCCAGCAGGGCCAGCAGCAGGTTCCAGTTGGTGGCGCGGCGGGGCTGGGTGGCGGCCAGGCCCACGCCCAGCAGCAGCAGGTTGGCGGCGGCCAGCAGGAGGCCGAAGCGCCAGGCCAGCTCGGCCTGGTGGCGGCGCTGCGGGTCGCGGATCAGCGCCAGCGTGGGCAGGGTCTTGGGGGCGGCCTCGCTGGCGCTGCGTGCGGCGGCGTCGTCGACCACCACGCGGTAGCGGTCGAAGCTGGACAGGGTGCGCACGCCGCTCTGGGCGTCGACCTCGTTGCGCTGGCCGTGGTCGAGCTGCAGCACGCGGTCGCGGCCTTCGGTCAGCAGCTGGCCGCTGCGCGCCGACACCACGCTCTCCAGCGGCGGCTGGCGCGTCAGCACGAAGACGTTGTGGCCTTCGACGCCCTCCTGGCTGGCGCGGTCGACGAAGAACACCCGGCTGCCGTCGCGCGAGGACTGGAACACGCCCGGCGCCACCCGCGACAGGTCGCTGCGCTGCTCGTAGCGGCTGCGCAGCTCGGCGCTGCTCTGGTTGCCCCAGGGCCAGACGAAGAGCACCAGGGCGCCCACCACCAGCAGCACCGGCCAGGCCATCGCCAGCACCGGGCGCACGAAGCGGCCCAGGCCCAGGCCGCTGGCAAACCAGATCGCCATCTCGCTGTCGCGGTACATGCGGCCCAGCGTGACCACCACGGCCACGAACAGGCTCAGCGCCAGCATGGTCGGCAGGTGGCCTAGCGCGAAGTAGCCCAGCACCAGCACCACGTCCTCGGGCGCCACCGCGCCGCCGGCGGCCATCCCCAGGGTGCGGATCAGCATCATCGTGATCACGATGGTGAGGATGACCACCAAGGTGGCGCCGAAGCTGCGGGCCAGCTCTCGGCGCAAGGTCGCATCGAATAACATCTTCGGATCTTATGACGAGGCAGATCTGATGGAATTCCAGACCCAAGTGACGGCGGCCGGTGGCACGGGCAAGCTGGTGGCCGATGCGCTGTTGCTGGTGATCGTCGGCGACACCGTGCCGGCGACGCTGGATGCGCCGCTGGCCGAAGGCGTGAACGCCGCCGTGCAACTGGGCGATCTGGTCCTCAAGCCCGGCAAGGCGGCCTACCTGCGCCAACTGCCCGGCGTGAAGCCGCCACGGGTGGCCGTGGCGGTGGCGAAGAACGGCGGCGCCAAGTCGCTGAAGGCGGCTGCCGCAGCCGGCATCGGCCTGCTGAAGGGACTGGGTGTCAAGCATCTGGCCGTGCAGGTGGCCGGCACCGATGCGGTCGATGCCGCGATGGCCGAAGCCCTGGCCCTGGCCGCTGCGGATGCGGTGTATGTCTACCGCACCACCAAGCCCAGCGCCGAAGCCGCGCCGGCCCTCACGCGCCTGACCCTGCTCGTGGCCAGGGCGGATGCCGACGCAGCGGCCGCCGGGCTGGCGCGCGGCGCGGCCATCGCCGAGGGCGTGGCGCTGACGCGTGAGCTGGCCAACCGCCCCGGCAACCACTGCACGCCGACGATGCTGGCCGCCGAGGCCCGCCGCATGGCACGCGCCAACGGCCTGAAGATCGAGGTGCTCGACCGCAAGCAGATCGAGGCCCTGGGCATGGGCAGCTTCCTGGCCGTGGCCCAGGGATCGGACGAGCCGCCGAAGTTCATCGTCATGCATTACCAGGGCGCACCGCTGAAGGGCAAGGGCGCGCAGGCGCCGCTGGTGCTGGTGGGCAAGGGCATCACCTTCGACTCGGGCGGCATCAGCCTGAAGCCGGGCGAAGGCATGGACGAGATGAAGTTCGACATGGGCGGTGCCGCCAGCGTGGTGGGCACGATGCGCGCGGTGGCGCAGCTCAAGCCGAAGCTGAACCTCGTTGGCATCGTCGCCGCCTGCGAGAACATGCCCAGCGGCCGGGCGCTGAAGCCGGGCGACGTGGTCACCAGCATGAGCGGCCAGACCATCGAGGTGCTGAACACCGACGCCGAGGGCCGGCTGATCCTGTGCGACGCGCTGACCTATGCCGAGCGCTTCAAGCCCGCCGCGGTGGTGGACATCGCCACGCTGACCGGCGCCTGCGTGATCGCGCTGGGGGCGGTGCACTCGGGCATGTTCTCGCCCGACGACGCGCTGGCCGCCGAGCTGCTGGCCGCCGGCAACGCGGCGCTGGACACCTGCTGGCGCATGCCGCTGGACGAGGAGTACGACGAGAGCCTGAAGAGCAACTTTGCCGACATGGCCAACATCGGCGGCCGCCCGGGTGGCGCCATCACCGCGGCCATGTTCCTCAAGCGCTTCACCGGCAAGCTGCGCTGGGCCCACCTGGACATCGCCGCCACCGCCTGGAAGAGCGGCGCCGCCAAGGGCGCCACCGGCCGCCCGGTCGGGCTGCTGACGCATTGGGTGCTGTCGCAGGCGAAGTGAGCCGGTGAGCAACGTGCGCGGGCCGAGCGCCGGGCCGCTCCCAAGCCGGCCCGCGAACCCCTCGGGGGATCGCCGGACGTTTCGTCCGGCGAGGGGCTGACATGTCTCAGGTCGATTTCCACACGGGGCTTGGCGACAAGCTGCCCTACGCCTGCCGCCTGCTGCGCAAGGCCTGGCGTGCGGGCCGGCGCGTGGTGGTGACGGGCGATGCGCGCCAGCTGGCGATGCTCGACCAGCTGCTGTGGACCTTCGACCCGGGCGAGTTCATTCCGCATGCGCGGCTGCGCGCCGGCGAACGACCGGCGCCGCGGATGGCGCGCACGCCGCTGTGGCTGGCCGAGCAGCCGGCCGATGCCGGTGCCTGTGACGTGCTGGTGAACCTGGGCCCGGGTCTGCTGGGCGCCGGTGCACTGCCGGACCGCACCATTGAGCTGGTGGCCGCCGACGTCGACGAGGTGGCCGCCGGCCGCCAGCGGTGGCGCCAGCATCTGGCCGCCGGTCGGCAGCCGGTGAACCATCCGCAAGGCAGCTGACGCCGCGGCCGCGCAACGCGGCATGCCGCTTGCAAGTTGACCTTTGGACAACGCTTCTGCGCTAGGGCAAGCCCCGAGGGGGCGTGTCCCGGAAGCGGCTGTCAACCGGTGTATCGTTCCGCCGTTTGCGAACCGCCCCCCGCGTGTTCCAGGCTCAATTCATCTTCTCTTCCGGAGGTTTCCGCATGCAAGTCAAGCTCAACGTGATCGTCGCGGCCGCCGCGGCGGTGCTCACCGGCACCGTCATGGCGCAGGACATGGTCGTCAAGATCGGCCACGTCGGCCCGGTGTCGGGTGCCCAGGCGCACTACGGCAAGGACAACGAGAACGGCGCCCGCATGGCGATCGACGACCTGAACGCCAAGGGTGTGACCATCGGCGGCAAGAAGGTCAAGCTGGAGCTGGTGGCCGAAGACGACGCCGCTGACCCGAAGCAGGGCACGGCTGCGGCCCAGAAGCTGTGCGACGCCAAGGTCGCCGGCGTGGCGGGCCACCTGAACTCGGGCACCACGATTCCCGCGTCGGCCGTCTACAACCAGTGCGGCATTCCCCACGTGACGCCGTCGGCCACCAACCCCAAGCTGACGCAGCAGGGTTTCAAGACCAGCTTCCGCCTGCTGGCCAA
>CALMIF010000345.1 GCA_937864045.1 uncultured Aquabacterium sp.
TGAGCAACACCTTGAGCTTGTCGGTGTCGTCCATCTCGATGGTCATGTTCGCGGCATAGAACTCGGCCGTGTAGTGCACCTTCAGCCAGGCCGTGTGGTACGCCAGCAGGCTGTAGGCCGCGGCATGGCTCTTGTTGAAGCCGTAGCCCGCGAACTTCTCCATCAGGTCGAAGACCTCGTCGGCCTTGTCCTGCGGGATGCCCTGCTTGCCGGCGCCCTCGCGGAAGATCTGCCGGTGCTGGGCCATCTCCTCGGCCTTCTTCTTGCCCATGGCCCGGCGCAGCAGGTCGGCACCGCCGAGCGAATAGCCGCCCAGGATCTGGGCGCTCTGCATCACCTGTTCCTGGTAGACCATGATCCCGTAGGTCTCGCCCAGCACCTGCTCCAGCAAGGGGTGCGGGTACTCCACCACCTCCTTGCCGTGCTTGCGGGCGACGAAGCTGGGGATCAGATCCATCGGGCCGGGCCGGTACAGCGCGTTCAGCGCGATCAGGTCCTCCAGCCGGCTGGGCTTGGCGTCGCGCAGCATGCCCTGCATGCCGCGGCTTTCGAACTGGAACACGCTCTCGGTCAGGCCGTCGCTGAACAGCTTGTAGACCCGCGGGTCGTCCAGCGGCACGTTGTCGAAGCTGAAGTCGGCCTTGTCCGGGTAGCGCTGCACGATGAAGCTGCGCGCCAGCTCCAGGATGGTCAGCGTGGCCAGGCCCAGGAAGTCGAACTTCACGAGACCGATGGCCTCGACGTCGTCCTTGTCGTACTGGCTGACCGCCGAGTCGCTGCCCGGCTGCTGGTACAGCGGGCAGAAGTCGGTGATCTTGCCCGGCGCGATCAGCACACCACCCGCGTGCATGCCGATGTTGCGCACGATGCCTTCCACCCGCGTGGCCAGGCTCAACAGCTCGGCCACTTCTTCTTCGGCGGCCTCGCGCTGCTCCAGCTCGGGCGCCTCGCGGCGGGCGTAGATCGTCGAATCCTTGTCCGGGTCGTAGTCGTCCGGCACCTTGGCCAGGGTCACGGTCTTGCCCGGCGGGGCGGGAATCAGCTTGGCCACGCTGTCCACATGGCCGTAGCCCATGCCCAGCACGCGGCCGATGTCGCGCAGCGCGGCCTTGGCCGCCATGGTGCCGAAGGTGGCGATCTGGCTCACCGCCTCGCGGCCGTACTTGTCCTTGACGTAGTCGATGACGCGGTCGCGGTTGCCCTGGCAGAAGTCGATGTCGAAGTCGGGCATCGACACGCGTTCCGGGTTCAGGAAGCGCTCGAACAGCAGCTTGTACTGCAACGGGTCCAGGTCGGTGATCTTCAGCGCATAGGCCACCAGGCTGCCCGCGCCCGAGCCCCGGCCCGGCCCCACCGGGCAGCCGTTGTTCTTGGCCCAGTTGATGAAGTCGGCCACGATCAGGAAGTAGCCCGGGAAGCCCATCTTCAGGATCGTGTTGATCTCGAAGTCCAGCCGCGCCGCGTACTCGGCCCGCACCGCCTCGCGCTTCGCGGCATCGGGAAACAGCTGCACCAGCCGCTGCTCCAGCCCTTCGAAGCTGGCCTGGCGGAAGTAGTCGCCCATGGGCATCGGCGTGCCGTCGTCCAGCAATGGCGTCGGAAAGTCGGGCAGGTAGTTCTTGCCCATCGCCAGCGTCAGGTTGCAGCGCTGGGCGATGGCCAGGGTGTTGGCCACGGCGCTGGGGATGTCGGCGAACAGCGCCTCCATCTGCGCCTGGGTCTTGAAGTACTGCTCGCGGCTGAAGCGCTTCACCCGCTTGGGATTGGCCAGCGTCTCGCCCTCGGCCACGCAGACGCGGGCCTCGTGGGCGTCGAAGTCGTCGGGGGTCAGGAACTCGATCGGGTGCGTCGCCACCACCGGCAGGCGCAGCTCGGCGGCCAGCGGCACGGCGGCACGCACATGCGGCTCGTGCGTCGGCAGGCCGGCGCGCTGCAGCTCGATGTAGAAGCGGCCTGGGAACAGGCCGGCCAGCCGCTGCGCCGCGGTGCGGGCGCGCTCGGTGTCGCCGGCCAGCAGCGCCTGGCCCACGGCGCCCAGGTCGGCGCCCGACAGCGCGATCAGCCCGCCGCCCAGCTCGGCCAGCCAGTCCCACTTCACCCAGGCTTGCGCGCGCTGGGCGTTGTGCACCCAGGCCCGGGCCAGCAGCTCGCACAGGTTCAGGTAGCCCTGGCGGCTCTGCACCAGCAGCAGCAGGCGCGTGGCCTGCGGCGTGCTGCCGGGGGCGGCCTGCTCGGGCTCCAGGAAGATGTCGGCGCCGATGAGGGGCTTGACGCCCTTGCCGCGGCAGGCCTTGTAGAACTTGACCGCGCCGAACAGGTTGGAGAGGTCGGTGATCGCCAGCGCCGGCTGGGCGTCGGCGCGGGCCGCGGCGGCGGCATCGTCCACCCGCAGGGTGCCGTCGACGACGGAGTATTCGG
>CALMIF010000346.1 GCA_937864045.1 uncultured Aquabacterium sp.
GCGCCAGGCTCTGCGAGGTCTGGCTGACCTGCTCGCTGGCCGAGCCCAGCTGCTGGGCGGCGGCGCGCACTTCGGCCATGGTGCCGCTGATGGTCTCGATCAGCTCGTTGAACCTGTTGCACAGCGCGGCGTGGAAGTCGCTCTTGCCGCCGCTGTCGATGCGCCGGGTGAAGTCACCGCGCGTCGCGCTGTCGACCGCCGCATTGATCTCCTCGGCGGTGCGCTGGGCCATCTCGGCCTCTGCCTGGGTCTCGGCCATGCGCCGGGCGTCGGCCTGCAGCCGCTCCTGCAGGCTGGCCTGCATCTGGGCAACGCGCTGCAGCAGCTGGGCGGCCTCGTCGTGGCCGGCGGTGTCGATGCGGTGGTCCAGGTCACCGGCAGCCACGGCGTCGGCGGCAGCCACGGCCTGGCCCAGCGGGCGGGTGACCGAGCGCGTGATCGCCACGCCCAGCACCAGGCCCAGCAGCGCCAGGACGCCCAGGCCGGCCAGCAGCAGCGCCAGCTCACGCCGGGTGTCCTTGATCCGGTCGTGCAACAGGTTCTCCAGTGCGGCGAGGCTGGTCTCCAGCAGCTTGTCGTGCTGACTCGCCACGGCCGCGCCAGCCTTGACGTAGGCGTCAGCCGGGGTGTTGGCGCTGGCCATCGGGTCGAGCAGGGCGGACTGGGTCAGGGCCAGGAAGGCGTCGAACTCGGCGGACCGGATCTTGACCGGTGCACCGAAGGCCTGGCGCACGCCGGCGCTCACTGCGATCGACTTGCCGACCTGCGCCTCGGCGCGTGTGGCCAGGTCACCGGCCTCCCGCATCAGGCCCCGCAACTCGGCGCGCTCCACGTCGTCGTCGCGTTGGGACGCCAGCAGCGCGGCGCCTTGGGCCCACAGGCGCGCCATGGCCTCGGTCAGCCGTGGCAGGTGATCGACGGCGGCCGTCACCAGGTAGTAGCTTTCGGCCACCGGGTCCAGCGACAGGCCCGATGCGTCGGCCAGGCTGTCGAGCAGCGCCAGTTGACGCTGTGCCAGCTGGGTGTGCTGGGCAAAGCTCTCCGTCGCCTGGAGGTTGCGCTGCTCCACGCGCGCCAGCAGCGCGTTCCAGTCCTTCTTCCAAGCCGTGGCCTGTTCCAGGGGCTGGGTGTAGCCGCGGGCCGCCAGTTGCCGGCCCAGGGTGTCGAGTTGCTGGTTGATCTTGCCGGCGTGCGACTTGCGCGCTGCTTCGGCACGGGCATCACCGTACAGCGCCAGGCTGGCCGTGCCGCGGTGCTGCTGCAGCTCGCGCTGCAGGCCGAACGCGGCGCGCAGGGGATCGATGCCGGCGTCCTCTGCTTCGGCCACCGCGATCTGCTCGCTGGTCTGCCGCACCACCTGCGTCAGCGGCACCGCGCACATGACGGTCGCGATCAGGCCGATGGCGCTGAACTTCTGCCACAGCTGCATGCTGCGCAGGGGATTCTTCATGGGGTCACCCGTTGGCGAGGGAAGGCGCGGCCATGGCGCCGGGCCGTGCGGGCCGCTGGGCCTGCAGCGCGGCGGCCAGCAGGCCCTGCATGTCGAGCACCAGGGCCACGTCGCCGGAGCCCAGGATGGTCGAGCCGGCCAGGGCCTTGAGGTGGCGGAAGATGCCGGCCAGCGGCTTGATCACGGTCTGGTGCTCGCCAAGCAGGCGGTCGACCACCAGGCCCACGCGCACCGCGCCGTCGCGCACCACCACCAGGCTGCGCCGCTGCGCCTCGCCGTCGGCAGCGCCTGCGGAGCCGGAGGCCACGCCGTAGAACAGGGCCAGGTCGATGTAAGGCAGCACCACGCCGCGCAGGTCGAAGGTGCCGCAGATGCGGCCCGGGTCAGCCAGGCATTCCCGCGGCACGGCGATGCATTCGCTGACCACCGCGAGCGGCAGCACGTAGTGCACGCCGCCGACCAGGGTCAGGAAGCCGTCGATCATCGCCAGCGTCAGCGGCAGGCGGATCTGCGTGCGCGTGCCCTGGCCGTCCACGCTGGTCAGGGCGATCTGGCCGCGCAGCGCCTCGATGTTGCGCTTGACCACGTCCATGCCCACGCCGCGGCCGGACAGGTCGGTCACCTTGTCGGCGGTGGAGAAGCCGGGCGCGAAGATCAGCTGCCAGACCTCGGCATCGCTGGGCTGTGCGCCTTCGGGCAGCAGGCCGCGCTCGATGGCCTTGGCCAGGATGCGCTCGCGGCGCAGGCCGCGGCCGTCGTCGCTGACCTCGATGACGATGCTGCCGCCTTCATGGCAGGCGTTGATCTGCAGTCGACCGGTGGCGGCCTTGCCGGCGGCCAGGCGGTCGGCGGGCAGCTCGATGCCGTGGTCCAGGCTGTTGCGCACCAGGTGCATCAACGGATCGGCGATCAGCTCGACCATGCTCTTGTCCAGCTCGGTGTCGCCGCCTGTGACGACGAACTCGATGTCCTTGCCCAGCTGCTTGCTGGTGTCGCGCACCACGCGCTGGAAGCGGCTGAAGGTCTCGCCCACCGGCACCATGCGCAGCGCCAGCGCGCCATCGCGGGTGGCCTGCACCAGCTCGCTGACACGCTGCGTCGCTTCGAGGAACAGCGGCGAGGCCTCCTGGTTGGCCACCATCTGCGCGCCGGACCCGGCGATCACCAGCTCGCCAATCAGGTCGATCAGGTGGTCGAGCTTGTCGGCACGCACCTTGACGAAGCGGGCCTCGGCCGGCGTGCGGCGGTCGCGGCCGGTGCGGCGCGCGGCCACCGCGGCCAACGGGGCCGCAGGGGTCATGGTGTCGTTGCGCGCGCCGCCACCGGCATGGGCGGCCGACGCATCGGCAGCGGGGACGGTGTCGCCGGGCTCGGCCTCCGTCGGCGGTG
Source organism: uncultured Aquabacterium sp. (assembly GCA_937864045.1). Classification (GTDB taxonomy): domain Bacteria; phylum Pseudomonadota; class Gammaproteobacteria; order Burkholderiales; family Burkholderiaceae_C; genus Pseudaquabacterium. Next base: position 2,840 of record CALMIF010000346.1, read on the forward strand.
CCTCGTCGCCGAGTTGGCCCATGCCCACGCCCAGCCGGGCCCAGGTGGCCAGCAGGGCCTCGGCGCTGGCGCCGTCGCCCGCGCAGCGCAGGTCCAGCAAGGCCTCGAAGGCGCTGCCGTCGGCGCCGGGCTGCACGATGTGCAGGCTGCAGTCGTCCCGCGCGAACTCGAACACCTGCTCGATGTCGCTCTGCGTGGCGGCGCTGCGCAGGCCAAGCTCGAAGCCCAGGTGGCAGGCCTCGGCGTCCAGGTCGGCCAGGGCCGGCACGTCGGCCACCACCTCGCAGCCGGTGATGTGGCCCAGCGTGCCCAGGTAGCGGATGAAGGCCAGCGGGTCCAGGCCGTTGCGCAGCGCGTCGGCGCCGAAGCGCAACGACAGGTGCCAGGCGGCGCCGCCGGCTGAGCCGGCCTCGGCGGCCAGGTCGGTGGCGGCGTTGGCGCCATGCACGGCGTCCGTGGGTGCGGCCACGCCGCCGGCGCCGTGCAGCTGGCGCAAGCGGGCGCCCAGCACCTGGCTGCGCTCGGCAACCGCTGCGCTGGCGCGGCCGGTGCGCACCTCGTCGAGCAGGGCCGCCATCTGGTCCAGGCCTTCGAGCAGGGCGGCGCTGATCGGGTCGGTGACCGCCAGCGCGCCCGAGCGCAGGCCTTCGAGCAGGGTCTCGACCTCGTGCGTGAAGGCGACCACCGCGTCGCAGCCGAACAGCCCGGCCGTGCCCTTGATGGTGTGCGCGGCGCGGAAGGCGGCGTTCAGGTTCTCGGCGTCGGCCGGGTCGGTCTCCATGACCAGCAGGGCCTGCTCGAACTGCTGCAGCATGTCCGCTGCCTCGTCGAGGAAGCCCACCCGGGCGGCGGCAATGATCTCGGCGTCGTCGTCGCGGTGCATCTTGCTTGGTTCCTGTCGGGGTCTGCTGTCGGGGTTGGATCAGGCGGGCTGTTGCGGCGCCGGCGCCAGCAGCGCGGCCAGGCCGAACAGCTGCAGCGCGTCCCGAACGGCCGCGGCTGCAGCCACCACGTGCAGCGCGGCGCCGCGGTCGGCCAGGCTGCGGCGCGTGGCCAGCAGCAGTTGCACGCCGCTGGAGTCGAAGTCATGCACGGCCGATAGGTCCAGCTGCAGGACAGCGCTGCCCTCGGGCAGGGCGGTCACCGCGTCGACCAGGGTCTCGCGCAGCCCCGCGGCCGCGGCGATGGTCATCTCGGCGTCGATGCGCAGCCGGGAGTCAGCGGGCTCGGTCATGGCGTCCATCGGCTTCAGACGCAGAGCTTGTTCACCGCGTCCACCAGGGTGGACGGCTGGAACGGCTTGGTGATCCAGGCGCGCGCGCCGGCCGCCTTGCCTTCGGCCTTCTTGGCTTCCTGCGACTCGGTGGTCAGCATGATCACCGGCGTGAACTTGTAGGCGCCGGTGGTCTTCAGGTGCCGCAGGAAGGTGAGTCCGTCCATGTTGGGCATGTTCACGTCGCAGACGATCAGGTTCAGCTTCTGGCCGTTGAGCTTGCCCACGGCGTCCTTGCCGTCGACAGCCTCGACCACGCCGTAGCCGGCCTTCTGCAGGGCGAGCTTCACGACGGTGCGAAAGCTGCCGGAGTCATCAACGATCATCACGGTCTTGCTCATGTTCATGCCTCAAAAAAAGAACTGGTGGAACGGTCGGGGTTGGACAGCGGGCGGGCCACTTCAGAAGAACTCGATCTCGCTGCCGCGGTCGATGTGCACGTTGCCGTGGTGCTGGGACCGCTGCTCCTCCATCGTGTAGCTGGCTTCAAGCTTGGCCAGCCAGTCGGCGGCATCGCTCTGCGTGGCATAGGGGTTGGCGGCAACCCAGTGCGCGAAGTGCTGCATGTCGCGGGCGACGATGTCGAGCATCTGGCTCAGGCGGTCGCCGAACTGGAAGTGCACGAAGGTCTGCTCGAGCTGGCTGCTCAGGGTCTCGGCGGCGGCCTTCAGTTCGCCGGTGCTGCGCAGGGCACTGCCCAGACCGCCCAGCAGGCCGGTCAGCGCGTTGCGTGCAGCCAGGTCCAGTTCCTGCGCCAGTTCGTCAGGGGGGGTGTCGCCGATCTCGCCGCGCAGGCGCTCCGCACTCAGCGAGCGGTCCAGCTCCGTCACCAGGCGCTCGATCTGCTCGCCCACCTCGGCGATGCGCGAGGCCAGCATGCGGGTCTCGTCGGCCACGGCCTGGTTGCCGCCGTTGTGGCCCGGGCTGCTACCCGTGCTGCGGTTGGCCTCGATGGTGGCGTTGAAGGCCACCAGCCGGGTGTGCTTGCCCAGTTCACGCGCCTGGCTGCCCAGCTGGCGCAGCGCCTGCAGTGCATGGCTGCAGTTCACCAGTTCGGCGACCGCGGCGTCGCGTTGGTCGAAGGCGCGCTGGCTGGCGCGCAGCAGGCCCTGCAGCGCGGTGCGGGCGGGGCTGTCGCCTTCCAGGGCGGCATCGACCGCGCCCGGCGCGAGCGTCACATGGCTGTTGTCGATCTGGCTGGCCAGCTCGCCCAGCGCGCCCGCCATGCTGCTGAAGCTCTCCAGCAGCATGGCCAGGCCGTCGGCGGCGGCACTGCGGGTGATGACCAGCTGCTTGCCCCACACCGGCACCACCTGGCTGACCATGACCTCGGCGCCGACGCGCCCTCCGCTGACCCGCGGCATGTCCTGCAGCGGGTCCGGCCTGCCGGCATCGCTGCTGCGGGACGGCATGCGCAGCAGCCAGGGCAGGGCCAGCGCAGTCGCCAGCGCGGCGCCGGCGCCCCAGGCGCCGCCCTGCCAGCCCAGCAGGGCGCTGGCCAGCAGCAGGCCGGCGCCGGCGGCCAGGCGCAACCAGCCCGGCGCATGGCCAGGCCTGCCGAGGACAGGGGCGGCCGCGGCAGACAAGGTCGGCGGGCTGGTGTTCATGTCGGACTGCGGCATGCGGCTAGGACCGGTTGGGCGTGGACGGAAGGCGGCCGGGACGGCCGCGGCGAGCCGCCTGTGGGCGGCCCGTGCTGCATGGCTTATCGGCCGGGCCGGCCCGGGCTGTAGCCCCGCCCTTGCGCGGCGGTCCTCAAGTCAGGGCGGCCGGTGGCCGATAGCAGGCGAGTTCCCCGTTCATCCCGAAGGCCGCCGATGTCTCTGCCAGGTGCAATTTCCGCGCTGACCCGCGCCGCCCCGTCCGGCCAGCTTTGGCGTGCGGCGCGCGAGTTCTTCGCTTACCACGGCGTCTGGGCCTTTGGCGTGCGCGCCATGCGGCTGTGGTCGCTGCGCATGAAGATGGTGCTGCTGGTCACCGTGCTGGCGCTGCCCCTGCTGCCGCTGATGGTGCAGCAGATCATCGAGCGCAATGCCACGGTGCAGAACACCGCGCTGCGCCTGGTCGGCCTGGAGGTCAGCGAGACCGCCTACCGCCTGGCCGTGCTGCTGGACCGCCCGCGTCCGGCACTGGAGGCGGGCAACAACGTTCCGCCGGTGCCCGAGGCCGCCGCCGCGCTGCAGCGGCTGGTGCAGTCGGTGGCGCGTGCCGAGGCCATCGGCCTGGACCTGGAAGCCGCCTGGCGGGCACGCCTGCCAATGCTCGAACGCGCGGTCAACGACAACGCACAATCGACCGCCGCACGGCTGCTGGTGCTCGACGGCGCGCGCCAGGCCCTGGTCGGCCTGCGCCAGATCGCGGCCACTGAATCGCACCTGCTGCTGACCGAGGACCCGCTGGCATCGGCGCGCATCACGCTCGCCGCCCGCCAGCTGCCGGCCCTGCACCGGCACCTGGCGACCCTGCCCGGGCTGGCGACCCGGCAGGCCGCGCTGCTGGCGCAGCAGCCCCGCCCGGCAGCGCAGTTGCATGCCCTGCTGCTGCAGAGCGCGGCCCACGTCGAGTCGGCACGCAGCCTGCTGGCGCAATCCGAGGTCACCCTGGCGAGCCTGCGCGCCGAGTTGCACCTGCCGGTGCCGGCCGGTGCCGCCACCGCCGACGGCACCGCGTCCGCGGGCGCACGCCCGGCGCCGCTGGACCGCACCCGGGCGCTGCTGCAGCAGCTCGATGGCACGCTGCTGGCCGCCGAGCCGGTGATCGACGTGGCGCGGCTGCGCGCCGAGGTCACGGCCGCGGTGGCCGACCTGGTGGCGCTGCACGACCGGCTGGGCCCGCTGGTGGTGGGTGAACTGGAGCAGCGCCTGGCCGAGGCCCGCCATCAGCGCATGTGGTTGTTTGGCGCGCTGGGCCTGACCACGCTGCTGGCGGTTTACCTGGTCTACAGCTTCTTCCTGGTGATGCATGGTGGCCTGGTCAACCTGGAAAACCAGATGAACCGCATGGCGCAGGGTGACCTGAGCGCGCGCCCGCAAGCCCTGGGCGGCGACGAGGTGGCCGCGACCCTGCGTGCGATGACCACCTCGCTGGCGCGGCTGTCGGACCTGCTGGCCTCGGTGCGACACGGCGTGGGCGCGATCACGCAGGCGTCTGAACAGATTGCCGACGGCAATGCCGACCTGCGCAGCCGCAGCCGGCGTAGCGCCGATGGCCTGGAAAGCCTGGTGGATGCGGTGACGCGCTACACCGAGCAATTGCAGACCTGCTCGCGCACGGTCGACACGGTGGTGACCACGGTGCAGGCACTGCGCCTGGATGCCACGCGCAACCGCCGCCAGGTGCAGCGCCTGCTCGAACGCATGGTCGCGCTTCGCAGCAACAGCCGTGAGATCGGCGAGATTGTCAACCTGATCGACGGCATCGCCTTCCGCACCAACATCCTGGCGCTCAATGCCCAGGTCGAGGCCAGCAAGGCAGGCGACGCCGGCCGCGGCTTTGCGGTGGTGGCGCAGGAGGTGCGGGCCCTGGCCACGCGCAGCGCCGCGTCGGCCCGCAAGGTGGGCGACATTGTCAAACGCTCGACGCTGGACATCGAGCAGAGCCATGCCCTGGCCGACGATGCCGGGCAGGCGATGGCACGCTCGGACGGCCATGTCGACACCATCCATGCCGCGATGAGCGAGGTGGCCACGCTGACCCAGCAGGGCGACCGCGAGTCGGCGGCCATCCTCGACGAGATCAAGGTGCTCAAGGCCGGCACGGCGCAGAACCTCGACCTGGTCGACCAGCTGGCCGTGGCCTCCGACGCGCTGCGCGGCCAGGGCGAGCGGCTGTCGCACAAGGTCGGGCTGTTCAAGCTGTCCTGAGCGGTGCGGTGAGCGATCGCCGCGTCTTGACCGGCTTGGCGCCGGTCCTCAGCACTCCACGATGTTGACCGCGAGGCCGCCGCGGGCGGTCTCCTTGTACTTGGTCAGCATGTCGGCGCCGGTCTCGCGCATGGTCTTGATCACCTGGTCCAGGCTGACGAAGTGGCTGCCGTCGCCGCGCAGTGCCATGCGCGCGGCGTTGATCGCCTTCACCGACGCAATGGCGTTGCGCTCGATGCAGGGAATCTGCACCAGGCCGCCCACCGGGTCGCAGGTCAGGCCCAGGTGGTGCTCCATGCCGATCTCGGCCGCGTTCTCCACCTGCGCCGGCGTGCCGCCCAGCACCGCGCACAGCGCGCCCGCCGCCATGCTGCAGGCCACGCCCACCTCGCCCTGGCAGCCGACCTCGGCGCCGCTGATGCTGGCGTTCTCCTTGTAGAGCAGGCCGATCGCCGCGGCGGTGAGCAGGAAGTCGATGACACCGGCGTCCGTCGCGCCCGGCACGAATCGGCTGTAGTAGTGCAGCACCGCCGGCACGATGCCGGCCGCGCCGTTGGTGGGCGCCGTCACCACGCGCCCGCCGGCGGCGTTTTCCTCGTTGACGGCCAGGGCGTACAGGTTCACCCAGTCCAGCACCTGCAGCGGGTCGCGCAGCGCCTGTTCGGGGTTGGCGCACAAGGCGCGGTGCAGCGCCGCCGCCCGGCGCTTGACCTGGAAGCCACCGGGCAGCGTGCCGTCGGTGCGGCAGCCGCGGGCCACGCAGTCCTGCATCACCTGCCAGACCGCCAGCAGGCCGGCGTCGATCTGCGCATCGCTGCGCCAGTGGCGTTCATTGCGGCGCATCAGCGCGGCGATGCTCAGGCCTTGCGCCTGGCACAGCGCCAGCAACTCGGCACCGCTGTGGAAGGGATGCGGCAGCACCGTGGCATCGGGCGCGACGGCCCGGTGGCGGCTGCCGTCGGCCGCCACCTCGTCGCTGACGACGAAGCCGCCGCCCACCGAGTAGTAGCAGCGCTCGGCCAGCAGGCCGCCATCGCTGTCGAAGGCCTCGCAGCGCATGCCGTTGGCATGGAAGGGCAGGCTCTCGCGGCGGAAGAACTTCAGGTCGGCGCGCTCGTCGAAGGCGACCACCGCAGCGCCCGGCAAGGTGATGGCCTTGTCGGCCCGCACCTGGCGCAGCAGCGCCGGCACGGCGTCCACGTCCACCGTGTCCGGCGCCTCGCCCAGCAGGCCCAGGATCACCGCCTTGTCGCTGCCATGGCCCTTGCCGGTGGCGCCAAGGCTGCCGTACAGGCCCATCCGCAGCCGCGTCACCCGCGCCAGCAGGCCATCGTGCCCCAGGCGCTGCACGAACAGCCGCGCCGCCCGCATCGGCCCCACGGTGTGGCTGCTGCTCGGGCCGATGCCGATCTTGAAGAGGTCGAAGACGGAGACGGCCATGGGGCGCGAGGGCGAGGTGTCAGCGCAGCAGCGCGATGTCGAAGCCTGCCAGGCCGGCCCAGGCGCGGTCGGCGGTGACGACCTGGGCGCCGGTCAGGGCCTGCGCCAAGGCCAGGCAGCAGCGGTCGCCCAGCGACAGCCTTGTCGCACGGGTGGCCGGCCGTAGGTTGGCGGCCAGGCGCGCGTGGTCGGCACTGAAGGGAATCACCTGCAGCGGCAGGTGCTGGTCAATGGCTGTGAGATCGGCCTCGGCGAAGCCCTTGTCCCGCAGCTTGGTCAGCACCTCCGCCTGGTTCACGCTGCTGATGACGGCCTCGTCCTCCGCCAGCCACCGCGCGGCCAGTTCGGCACCCGGCTCGTGAAACAGCAAGGCCAGCAAGGCCGAGGCGTCGAAGACCCGCATCGGCTCAATCGCGCTCGGCCTCGGCGCGCCGCTCGGAGAGGAACTCGTCGACCACGCTGACGCCCGGCTGCTTGTACCTGGCCACGATGGCCTGCGCCTTGCGAATGCCCTCGCGGCGCGAAACGATGCGCAATTCGCCGTCGACCACGTAGACCCGCAGCGGCTCTTCGGCTTGCAGCCCCAGGGCGTTGCGCAGCTCGGCCGGGATCAGCACCCGGCCTTCTTTGCTCATGCGGGTGTGAAGGACGGTCATGTCGATGATCCTCTTGCCTGTATGAATCTTGAAGTCTGACAGGCTTCGAGAATCATGGCAAATGGCCGCGTCCTGACATCAGCTCGCGTCCGGTGCATCAGCGTACTCGCTGACCGGAATGCAGCTGCAGCTCAGGTTGCGGTCGCCCCAGACGTTGTCGACCCGGCCCACCGGCGCCCAGTACTTGCCGGCCTTCAGCGACGGCAGCGGCCAGGCCGCGTCGCTGCGGCGGTAGGCATGGGTCCAGTCGTCGGCGCCCACCACCGCGGCGGTGTGCGGTGCGTTGACCAGCGGGTTGTCGTCGCGCGGCCAGGTGCCGGCCTGCACCTGGGCGATCTCGCCGCGGATGGCGATCATCGCGTCGCAGAAGCGGTCCAGTTCGACCAGTGGTTCGCTCTCGGTGGGCTCGACCATCAGCGTGCCGGCCACCGGAAAGCTGAGCGTGGGCGCGTGGAAGCCATAGTCGATCAGGCGCTTGGCCACGTCCTCGGCGCTGATGCCGCTGGCGTCCTTCAGCGGGCGCAGATCCAGGATGCACTCGTGCGCCACGCCGCCACCCTGGACGCCGGCGATGCCGCCGCTGAAGTGGATGTCGTAGTGGTCGGAGAGGCGCGCAGCGACGTAGTTGGCCGACAGAATGGCGGTCTCGGTGGCGGCGGTCAGGCCCTCGGCGCCCATCATGCGCACGTACATCCAGCTGATCGGCAGCACCGCGGCATTGCCCAGCGG
>CALMIF010000347.1 GCA_937864045.1 uncultured Aquabacterium sp.
TCGGTCCCCGGCACCCACAGCGTGTTGTGGCCGCGCATACGGTGGTAGCGGGTCAACGCGTCCATGATGGTCTGGTTGAACGCATGGCCCATGTGCAGCGTGCCGGTCACGTTGGGCGGCGGCAGCTGGATCGAGAACGACGGCTTGGTCGCGTCCAGCGTCGGCGTGTAGACGCCGCTTTGCTCCCACAACGGCGCCCAGCGGGCCTCGATGGCGGCAGGTTCGAAGGATTTCGCGAGTTCGGTCATGGCAGGCAGCAGTGCCTGGCGGCAGGCCCGGAGGCGGTCGCCAAGGCAGGTCAGGGGGATGTCTGATTGTAGGAGGCGGGTTCCGCCGCGCCGGGGCGTCAGCGGGCGATGCAGGCCGCCTGGCTCAGCGGCAGGAGTTGGCGACCGTGTAGTCGGTCACCTTGAGCCGGCCGGCGATGATGTCGGCTTTCGCGGCCTCGGCGGCGCGGCGCATCGCCGGAGTGAGCAGCGTCTGGTTGTGCTGGTCGACGGCATAGTCCAGGCCGCCTTCCTTCAGCCCCAGCGTGGTGACGCCGGGCTTGACACCGCGAAAGGCCTGCTCCACCGCCAGGTCCACCCGCTTGACCAGCGAGGTCAGCACCGTGCCCGGGTGCAGGTGGTTCTGGTTGCTGTCCACGCCGATGGCGAGGATGCCGCCGTCTCTGGCCGCCTGCATGATGCCCAGGCCCGTGGTGCCGGCGGCGGCGAACACCACGTCCACGCCCTGGGCGATCTGCGTCTTCGTCAACTCTGGCGCCAGCGCTCGGCACCTTCGAACGCCGCCTGGTTGAACGAGCGGTCGGCCTTGCCGCCGAGTTCGTAGATGACGGCTGGCTCGGCCTGCGCGCTGGCGGCGAGTCCGCACACGATCGCGACCAGGGCATGGAACGGTCGAACCCAGCGAACGCCGCGGAACCGGCTTTGCCGGGCCGCTGGCGTTGCCCCCTTGAGGGAACGCGCGAAGCGCGCAGGGGGTGGGCTCAAAACTGCGCCTTGAACTGCACGCCGAAGGTGCGCGGCTCGTTGACCATGGCCGTCAGGTTGGTGAAGTCGATCGCGCTGGTGGCCACGATCTTGTTCGTCAGATTGCGCACGAAGGCCGACGCCTCGTACTTGCCATTGCCCCACAGGTAGCCGGCACGCAGGCCCAGCTCGGTCAGCGGCTGGCCGGTGAATTCACGCGATTCGTACAGGAAGAAATTGACTTTGCTGCGGTGCGACACGTCGCCCATCACGTAGGCCTCGCCGCCGGCCAGCGGCATGCCATAGCGGGCATTCAGGTTGGCGATGACCTTCGGCGCCTGCGGCAGCGGGTTGCCATCGATCATCGCGAATCCGCCGACGATGGGGTCGGTCACGGTGCAGCCGCCGCTGCAGGTGGCCACGCCCAGGCCGGGCTGCTTGATCTGCGTGTCGTTGTAGCTCAGCGACGCGCTGACGAGCAGCCGGTCGGTGGCGTAGGCCTGCAGGTCGAACTCAACGCCCTGTCCGGTGGTCTTCTTGGCGTTCAGCAGCTGCGCCACGTTCGAGCCGCCACCCACGGCCACCAGCTGCTGGCCCTTGACGTCGTAGTGGAACACGGCGAACGAGGTGCGCGCACGGCGGTCGAACAGGTCGGCCTTCACGCCCGCCTCGTAGGAGCGCACCTTCTCCGAGTCGGCCGAGGTCACGACGCCGAAGCGGCCCTGGATCGACGGCGCGCGGAAGCCGGTGGCCACCCGCGCATACAGGTTGACGTCCTTGTTCAGCGCGTAGGTGCCCGAGACGTCGAAGCTGGTGTTGCTGGCCTCCTTGTGCAGCGTCTGCGCCGGGCCGGGCGGCACGATGCTCTGCACCACGAAGTCCTTCCTGTCGCGGGTGTAGCGCAGGCCGCCGCGCAGCTTCAGCTGCGGCGTGACGTCGTAGTTCAGCGAGCCGAACACCGCCCAGGCCTTGTTGTCCTGGCGCTGCCGCGACGGGCCGCTGGTCTGCGGATTGCCGGCCGTGAGCGAGTCGTAGTTGAAGCTGTCGACGATCAGCTTCTCGTCAAAGTAGTACAGCCCGCCCAGCCACTTCAGCGGGCCGGCGCCCGTGGACTCGAGGCGGAACTCCTGCGTGATCTGGTGGTGGCCGGTGACGTTGTCGGCCGTCTCCACCGGGATCTGGTTCGACACCCCGGGCACGAAGTTGCCGCAGCCGAAGAAGCAGTCGTTGCCGCTGACCGTGCCGTCGATGTCGCCCCGGCTCTGCGAGCGGATCCGCTCGTACCCGGTGATGGAGTTCAGCGCCATGCCACTGAGCTCCCAGCGCATGCGCACGCTGCCGCCGGTGTTGCGGATCTTCAGGTAGTTGGCGCCGTCCTGCTTCACCCGGGTCTCGTCGAAGTTGGCGGCAAAGTCGTTGCTGCCGGGCCGGAAGGCGTTGCCGTAGAACAACCGCGCCGAGCCGTCCAGGTCGCGCGCGTGCACATTGGCCAGCACGGTGAAGCCGGCCATGGGCGTCAGCAGCAGCTGCACCCGGGCGGCGTTGTCGTGGTAGCCGTCCAGATTCTTCGTCGGCGCGGTGGGATTGGTGTTGTGCACCCAGTCGTCACGGTTCTGCGACTGCAGCGACACCCGCAGGCCGGCCGTGCTGCTCAGCGGCGCATTCAGTGCCCCCTCCACGCTCGCGGTCGACCAGCGGCCGAGCGTCAGCGTGCCGTAGCCCCCGAAGCGCTTCAGGTCGGGCTTGACCGAATCGAACTTCACCACCCCGGCCGGCGCGTTGCGTCCGAACAGCGTGCCCTGCGGACCGCGCAGCACTTCCACGCGCTCCAGGTCGAACATCGGGAAGCCCTTGAGGATCGGGTTCTCCTGCACCACGTCGTCGAACACCAGCGACACCGGCTGCGACGCATTGACGTCGAAGTCGGTGTTGCCCAGGCCGCGGATGTAGAAGCGCGGATAGGCGCGGCCGAACGAGGACTCGATGTTCAGGCTGGGTGTGCGCGCCGACAGCTGGCGCACGTCCTGGCCACCGGCATTCAGCGTCTCCAGCAGTTCGCTGTTGAGCACCGAGATCGAGCTGGGCACGTCGCGCACGTTCTCGACGCGGCGCTCGGCCGTCACCGTGACCGTCTGCAGCTGGCCAGGCGTCGTCTGCGCGACGGCTGGCAGCACGCCGGCGGCCAGCAGGGCCGTGAGCAGGGGCGGCAGGGAGAACAGGGGCGACGGGGTGCGACGGTGCATGACGGGGACCTCGGCTTGGCAACGATGGGAAACAGACCAGCAACGATCATGCCGTGGGCATGGCGATGCTTCTACCGTTGTTGCGTCGATGTGACGCGGCCAGGTGGCCGCGCCGGTGCCGTGTCAGCGGCGTTGTTGCGCCGCGTCGGCGCCGAAGGTGTCGGCAAAGCTGAACCACAGCGACACGTAGAAGGCGGCCGAGAAGGCCAGGCCCAGCGGCAGGGTCGTCAGCCCCAGCAGGCCGCGTGCACCGGTGACGGCGGCCAGCAGCGAGACGACGCCGCCCACGGCCAGCATCACCCCCAGCCAGCCCAGCAGGTAGACGCTGAAGGCGCCGCGGGTGCGCCACAGCGCCACCGTGCTGCTGAACAGCGCCTGCAGCGCGCCCTGACCACCCCAGTGCACCAGCGCCGGCGCATGCCAGAAGGGCACCGACATCAGCCCGGCGAGGCCGAAGCGCACCAGCATGCCGTTGACCAGGCGCGGGTCGGCCAGCACGGCGTCCAGCGCAGGGGAGGGCTTGCCGTCGGCACCGGCGGCGGCCATCTCGCGCTGCAGGGTCTCGAAGGTGCCGCCGTCGACCCAGTCCGACAGCGTGATCACCGCCATCGTGCCCAGAGCATAGGCACCGCAGAGCAGCCATTGCGCACGGCGCTGGCGGGGGTCCGGGTGGCGCAGGCCCTCGGCGATCTGGCCGATGTGCACCGGACCGCCGGCCAGCGCGCTGCGGCTGGCGATCATGAAGCCCAGGCTCAGCATCGGCAGCAGGGCCATGCCCAGCGGCCCACCGAGAAAGGGCACCACCACCATCAGCAGCAGCACGCTGAAGAGGAAGAACACGAACAGGCCGACGAAGGCCAGAGGCCGCTTGAGCCACAGCTGCAGGCCCTGGCGCAGCCAGGCCCAGCCGCGGGCGGGAGCGACCGTGTGGAGGCGAAGTCCCATGGGGTGGGGCGATCTCGGGGAAGGGGGAAGCGGAACGGATCAGCGCAGCGCGTGCCAGGGCGCGGCGATGCGGGCGCGCAGCACGCGCTCGAAGTGGCCCGGGTCCTTGGGCTGCAGCAGGGCGGCCGGGCGCGGCAGATGCCAGTCGCCCAGGCGCGACAGCCAGAAGCGCAGCGCCGCGGCGCGCAGCAAGGCGGGCAGCAGGCGATGCTCGGCCGGCGACAGCGGGCGCTGCGCCTCGTAGGCCTGCACCAGCGCCAGGGCGCGGGCTTCGTCCAGGCCGGCGTCGTCGGCGTTCAGGCACCAGTCGTTCAGGCACACGGCCAGGTCGTAGCCGAAGCTGTCGTGGCCGGCGAAGTAGAAGTCGAAGGCGCCGGTGATCAACTCGCGACCGGTCAGGCCGTCGAACAGCACGTTGTCGCAGAACAGGTCGGCATGCACCGCGCCTTGCGGCAGGGCGGCGAAGGCGGGCGATGCAGCGACCTGCGCCTGGAAGGCCAGTTCGTCGTTGAGCAACTGGCGCTGCGCATCATCGAGGTGCGGGCGCACCGCGGCGGCCATCGCCGCCCACCAGGCCCGTCCGCGCAGGTTGGGCTGCACCAGGGGGAAGTCGGCCACCGCCTGGTGCATGCGCGCCAGCAGGCTGCCGAGCTGGGCGCAGTGGTGCAGGTCGGGCGCCAGCTGGTGGCGGCCGGGCAGGCGGTTGACCAGGGCCGCCGGCTTGCCGGCGACGTGGTGCAGCAGACGGCCGGCGGCGTCGGCACGCGGCTCGGGCACCGGCAGGCCGCGCCGGGCCAGGTGCTGCATCAGCTGCAGGTAGTAGGGCAGCTGCTCGGCGGTCAGGCGCTCGAACAGGGTCAGCACCCAGGCACCCGCCTCGGTGGTGACGAAGTAGTTGGTGTTCTCGATGCCCGCGCCGATGCCTTGCAAGTCAAGCAACCTGCCGGCGCCCAGGCGCTCGGTCAGCGCGCCGGCCTCGGCCGGCGTGACGGCGGTGAAGACGGCCATCAGAAGCTGAGGATGGTCCAGACGCGCTGGCCGGCGTTGCCCTTGGCCGACGACGGATCGCTGCCACCGGCGGCCGGCGTGATCTGGTAGCCCGGCACCGTGCTGCCCTTGTTCTCGACGCTGATCGACTGCGTCTGGCCGCGCACGCGCAGCTCGGCGATGCGGACCTGGTCGTCCTCGCTGACCAGGCGCTGCAGCGTCGGCTCGGCCGTGGTGCGCGGTGCAATGCCGGCGCAGCCGGCCAGGCCGAGGGTCAACGCGAGCAGCGCGGTCAAGGTCTTCATGCTGCGATTCTAGGTGGGGGGCGGCGGACCACCGGTGCTGCGGGCAGCCACCACAATCCGGACCATGAGTGATCCGAACACCTCCACGCCCATGCGGCCGACCCTGCTGCTGGTCGACGGCTCCAGCTACCTGTACCGCGCCTACCACGCCATGCCCGACCTGCGCGGGCCGGACGGCTTTCCCACCGGCGCCATCCACGGCCTGGTGGCGATGATGAAGCGGCTGCGTGACCAGATCGTCGGCAGCGGGCCCGGCGTCCATGCGGCCTGCGTGTTCGACGCCTCCGGCCCCACCTTCCGCGATGCCTGGTACGACCAGTACAAGGCCCAGCGTGCGCCGATGCCCGACGACCTGCGGGCACAGATCCCGCCGATCCACGAGGTGGTGCGCCTGCTGGGCTGGCCGGTGCTGGAGGTGCCCGGCATCGAGGCCGACGACGCGATCGGCACGCTGGCGCGTGTGGGCGCCGCGGCGGGTCACCAGGTGATCATCTCCACCGGCGACAAGGACCTGGCCCAGCTGGTGACCGACCGCGTCACGCTGATCAACACGATGAGCAACGAGCGGCTGGACCCGCCCGGCGTGCTGGCCAAGTTCGGCGTGCCGCCGGAGCGCATCGTCGATTACCTGACCCTGGTCGGCGACGCGGTGGACAACGTGCCCGGGGTCGAGAAGGTCGGCCCGAAGACCGCAGCGAAGTGGATCGCCGAGCACGGCAGCCTGGACGGCGTGATCGCAGCGGCCGGGTCGGTCAAGGGCGTGGCCGGCGAGAACCTGCGCAAGGCACTCGACTGGCTGCCGATGGGCCGCAAGCTGGTGACCGTGGTGACCGACTGCGACCTGTCGGCCCACATCGATGGCTGGCCGGGCGTGGAGGCGCTGGCGCTGAAGCCGGTGGACCGCGAGGGGCTGCTGGCCTTCTACCAGCGCCACGGCTTCAAGAGCTGGGGGCGCGAGCTGGCGGCCGAACTGGGCGGCGGCGAGCCGTCGGCCGCGCCAGTGACCGGCAGCGCCCAAGCGGCACCGGCTGCCCAGGCGCCGGCCGTGGAACTGGCGCGCAGCTACGAGACCGTGTTCACGATGGACCGGCTGCAGGCCTGGATCGAGCGCCTGCGCGCCGCGCCGCTGGCCGCGCTGGACACCGAGACCGACAGCCTGGACCCGATGCGCGCGCGCATCGTCGGCATCAGCTTCGCGGTGCAGCCCGGCGAGGCGGCCTATGTGCCGCTGGCCCACGACTATGCCGGCGCGCCCGAGCAACTGCCGCTTGGCGACGTGCTGGCGGCGCTGCAGCCCTGGCTGGAAGACGCGACGGCGCCCAAGGTCGGCCAGAACACCAAGTACGACAGCCATGTGCTGGCCAACCACGGCATCACGGTGCGCGGCTGGCAGCACGACACGCTGCTGGAGAGCTACGTGGCCGAGGCCCACCTGGCCCACAGCCTGGAAAAGCTGGCCGAGCGCCACCTGAACCGCCGCGGCCTGAGCTACGAGGACCTGTGCGGCAAGGGCGCCAGCCAGATCCCGTTCAGCCAGGTCGACGTCGAGCGCGCCACCACCTACAGCGGCGAGGACAGCGAGATGACGCTGCAGGTGCACCAGGTGCTCTATCCCCGGGTGGCGGCCGACCCGGGCCTGCTGCGGGTCTACCGCGACATCGAGATGCCGGCATCGGCCATCCTGCAGCGCATCGAGCGCCATGGCGTGCTGGTCGATGCCGGCGTGCTGGCGCGGCAGAGCCAGCAGCTGGCCGAGCGCATGCTGCAGCTGGAGCAGCAGGCCTACGAGATTGCCGGCCAGCCCTTCAACCTGGGCAGCCCCAAGCAGATCGGCGAGATCCTGTTCAACCGCCTGGGCCTGCCGGTGAAGAAGAAGACCGCCAGCGGCGCGCCGAGCACCGACGAGGAAGTGCTGCAGGAACTGGCCGCCGACTATCCGCTGCCGGCGCGCATCCTGGAGCACCGCAGCCTGGCCAAGCTCAAGGGCACCTACACCGACAAGCTGCCGCAGATGGTCAACCCCGCCACCGGCCGGGTGCACACCAACTATGCGCAGGCCGTCGCCATCACCGGGCGGCTGTCCAGCAACGACCCCAACCTGCAGAACATTCCCATCCGCACGGCGGAAGGGCGGCGTGTGCGGGAGGCCTTCATCGCGCCGCCGGGGCATGTGATCGTCTCGGCCGACTACAGCCAGATCGAGCTGCGCATCATGGCCCACATCAGCGGCGACCCAGGCCTCACGCGTGCCTTCGCCGAAGGCCTGGATGTGCACAAGGCCACCGCGGCCGAGGTGTTCAACACCACGGTCGACGCGGTGACCAGCGAGCAGCGGCGCTACGCCAAGACCATCAACTTCGGCCTGATCTACGGCATGGGCGCCTTCGGCCTGGCGCAGTCACTGGGCATCGACCAGAAGATGGCGCGTGACTTCATCGAGCGCTACTTCGCCCGCTTTGCCGGGGTGAAGCGCTACATGGACGAGACCAAGGCCAGCGCGGCCGACAAGGGTTATGTGCAGACGCTGTTCGGTCGCCGCATCGAGTTGCCCGAGATCCGCGGCGGCAACGGCCCGCGCCGCGCGGGCGCCGAGCGCCAGGCCATCAACGCGCCGATGCAGGGCACGGCAGCCGACCTGATCAAGCTGGCGATGATCGCGGTGCAGGGCGCGCTGGATGCGGGCGCGAAGCGCACCGCGATGGTGATGCAGGTGCACGACGAACTGGTGTTCGAGGTGCCCGAAGACGAACTGCCCTGGGTGCGCGAACAGGTGCCGGCGCTGATGGCCGGCGTGGCGCAGCTGAGCGTGCCGCTGCTGGCGGAAGTGGGCGTGGGCCCGAACTGGGAACAGGCGCATTGAGCGACGGGCCCGGGCGGCGCCCGGGCCCGTCGCTCGTCACAGCCGGCGCGTGTGGCGCAGGCCTGGCGCCGGCGGCGTCTCCGGCGGGCCGGCGAAGCACTGCGCCTTGCTCATCCAGTCGATGGCGACCGGCCCGGTCACCTTCAGGCTGGTGTCGGCGATGTTCCGGGTCTGGGTGACGACCTGGCAGAAGGCTTCGGCCGGGCCCTCGATGCGCTCGGCGTCGCTCGGGTCGCCGTAGGTCCAGACAGCGCCCGACGGCGCGGTCAGCACCAGGTGCGGCATCGGGCCCGGCGGCTGGGTGCCGCGGGTGGCGTAGGTCCAGCCGAAGGTGTTGACGCCCAGCACCACGATGTTCTGGATGCGGTCGGCGTTCTGGCGCACCACGCCCAGGTGGTCATAGACCTCCTGGCCATGCGCCCAGGTCTCCATCAGGCGGGCGGTGATCGACGAGCGGGCGCTCATGTCGGGGCCGGGCCACTTCAGCCGGGCCTTGGGGTCGGCGGTGGCAAAGGCGTCGGCCGTGGCATTGAAGCCGGCGTGCCAGGCGTCCAGCAGGGCCCGGCCGCCCAGGCCCTGGAAGTGCGCGTTCTCGAAGGCACGCATGCCGCCCTGGGCCGACTTCACCGCGGCGATGCGATCAAGCAGCAGCAGCTCGTCGGTCAGCTGCAGGCCGGCCATCTGGTTCCAGAAATGCAGGTGCTGCAGCACCGCATTGATGGTCCAGCTCTTGAACTGGGTCGGCTGGTCGAACTGGGCCGCATCGGCGGTGTCGAGCAGGTCGAACAGCGCCTGGCTTTCGGCGCGGAAGTCTTGGGCTTGCTGCATGCGGCGGTCTCCTGGCGCCGGACGAGCCCGGCGCGCCGCAGATTAGCGCCTGACGCCGGCCCGCCGCTGTCCGGTGGCGGACGCCTGGCAGCGCCAGCGCTTACGGCCGCAGTTCGTCGATCAGCTTGCCGATGATGGTGCGCGCCTGTTCGCTGTTGTCGGGCGCACCGTCGGCGGTCTGCACCGCGACGCTGGTGCTGGCCGCACCCTGCGACTTGACCAGCACGCGCACGCGCTGCGGGCGCACGTTGTCCTTGCCGCCGCCGAACAGCTTGCTGAAGAAGCCGGGCTCTTCCTTGCCGGCCAGCTTCGGATCGATGTAGCGCACGAAGTACAGGCCGGCGCTGCGGTCGCGGTCCTCGATGGTGAAGCCGCTGCGGTCCAGCGCCAAGCCCACCTGGCGCCAGGTGCGGTCGAAGTTGTCGGGCACGTCCATCGCCGCCGTGGCGGGCAGGGCGGTGCTGCGGGCGCGCACCGGGGTGGTGGCCACCGGCGCGGCGGCCACGGTGCTCCGGGCGGTTTCTTCCTTGGCACCCAGCTTGACCATCAGGCGCGACAGGAACTCGGCCTCCAGCTCGGGGTCGGTCGGACGCTGCTGCCAGACCGTCGCGTCCTTCAGCTCACTGGTGAAGATCTCCACCATGCCGCGGTGGCTGATGTAGACCTCGCTGCCCGTGGCGCTGCGCTCGATGCGGGTGCGGAAGCGGTCGCGCTCCGGCGTCGAGTACAGGCCCTCGATCACCCGGCCCAGTGTGCGGCGCAGCGCGTCCTGCGGGATCTTGGCGCGGTTCTCGGCCCAGTCGGTCTCCATCAGCCCGATCTCGGGGTTGTCGACGGCCAGGGTGAAGCCCCGCTCCTGCCAGAAGTTGCGCAGCAGCGGGTAAAGCTTGTCGGCCGGCAGCGTGGTGACCAGGTAGCGCACATTGCCGACCCGCTCGATGCGCATGTCGCCAACGGCGTTGGGCGCAACCGCCGGGCCGGTGGCCGCGGCGACCGGCCCGGTCGTCTGCTGGCGCAGCGTGGACGCGCTGACCACGCCACCCGGCTGCTGGTAGCGCCCTTCGCGCGCCAGCTGGCTCAAGTCGGGTGGCACTTCCAGCGCGGCCGACTTCTGCGACTGACCGCGGTAGTCCACCTTGTCGCCGGACATCAGGTTCTCGAACGACGAACAGCCGGCCAGCGACAGCGCCAGGGCGAGCGGCAGCAGGCGGGTGGAAGCGAAGGCGGAATTCACGTGGCGGTTCTCCAGGAAGGGCGTGCGGGCCGGTGCGCCGGCCGCTGGCGGGCGGCGGCGCATGCGCGTTGGGGCGGTGGAAGGTCGACCGCGGCGGGTCACAGCAGGCCGGCGTCGCGCAGCGCGGCGTCGACCAGGGCCTGGCCGGCGGGTGTCAGCGGCGTGATCGGCAGGCGCACGTCCGGCCGGCCGCGGCCCAGGCGCGACAGCGCCCACTTCGTCGGCGCCGGGCTGGGCTCGCAGAACAGCTGCTTGTGCAGCGACAGCAGGCGGAAGTGGATGGCGCGGGCCTTGGCCGCCTCGCCGGCGATGGCGGCCATGCACAGCTCGTGCATCAGCCGCGGGGCGACGTTGGCCGTGACGCTGACGTTGCCATGGCCGCCGAGCAGCATCAGGGCGATGGCCGTGCCGTCGTCGCCGGAGTAGATCTTGAAGTGCCCGGGCGCCGCCTTGATCAGTTGGGCCGCCCGCTCGATGTTGCCGCTGGCTTCCTTGATGCCGACGACGCCGGGCACCTGGGCCAGGCGCAGCGCGGTCTCGGGCTGCATGTCGGCCACCGTGCGGCCGGGCACGTTGTACAGCACCACCGGCAGGTCCACCGCCTCGGCGATGGCCTTGAAGTGCTGGTAGATGCC
>CALMIF010000348.1 GCA_937864045.1 uncultured Aquabacterium sp.
CCATCGTGCTGACCACCGGCAACAAGAGCGAGATGGCCACCGGCTACTGCACGCTGTATGGCGACATGGCCGGCGGCTTCGCGGTGATCAAGGACGTGGCCAAAACCCTGGTCTACCGGCTGTGCGACTGGAAGAACCGCCAGCCCACGCGGCGCGCCGACGGCAGCACCGGCCCGGTGATCCCCGAGCGCATCATCACCCGCCCGCCCTCGGCCGAACTGCGCCCCGACCAGACCGACCAGGACAGCCTGCCGCCCTATGACGTGCTGGACGCGATCCTGGCGCGCTACATGGAGGAGGACCAGTCCATCGAGCAGATCGTCGCCGCCGGCTTCGAGCGCGCCGACGTGGAGCGGGTGACGCGGCTGATCAAGATCAACGAGTACAAGCGCCGCCAGGCGCCGGTGGGCATCCGCATCACGCACCGCGCCTTCGGCCGCGACTGGCGCTACCCGATCACGTCGAAGTTCCGCGCCTGAGCGGGCTTGATTTACAGTCGACGCAAGCCCTTTCCCTGAATGTCCCTTGAAGCCTGCCGGAGCCGCGCATGAAACAGATCACCGCCATCATCAAGCCCTTCAAGCTGGAGGAGGTGCGTGAATCACTGGCCGACGTGGGCGTGTCCGGCCTGACCGTCACCGAGGTGAAGGGTTTCGGCCGCCAGAAGGGCCACACCGAGCTGTACCGCGGCGCCGAGTACGTGGTTGACTTCCTGCCCAAGGTCAAGGTGGAGGTGGTGGTCAAGGACAGCGATGTCGACCGCTGCCTGGAGGCCATCGTCAAGGCTGCCAAGACCGGCAAGATCGGCGACGGCAAGATCTTCGTCACCGCGGTCGAGCAGGTGGTGCGCATCCGCACCGGCGAGACCGACGAATCGGCGGTCTGAGCACACCGTCCAGCCAGAAGCACGAACGGGGCAGGTCGAGAGGCCTGCCCCGTCGTGTTTGTGCCGGTCGGTTCAGATCCGGCTGAAGTTGTCGTCCGCCGGATCGCCGGCCTGGGCGAACAGAGTGTCGAGCAGGCGCGCCGCGTCGTCGTCGCTGTGCAGCATCGCCATCTGGTCATCGCCCATGAAGCCTTCGGCCACCGAATGGCGCAGGAACTGCAGCATCGGCGCCCAGTAGCCCTCGGTGTCGAGCAGGCCGATCGGCCGGTCGTGGTAGTTCAGGTGGCGCCAGGTCCAGGCCTCGAACAGTTCCTCGAAGGTGCCGATGCCACCCGGCAGGGCGATGAAGGCATGGCTGCGCTCGGCCATCAGCTGCTTGCGCTGGTGCATGGTCTGCACCACGTGCAGCTCGCTCAGGCCCGCGTGGCCGACCTCCAGGTTCATCAGCGATTCAGGGATCACGCCGACCACCCGGCCGCCGGCAGCCAGTGTGGCATCGGCCACCGCGCCCATCAGGCCGGCGCGCCCGCCGCCGTAGACCAGTTGCCAGCCGCGCTTGCCGATCTCGCTGCCCAGCGCCTGTGCCAGTGCCCGGTAGGCTGGCCGGACGCCGTTGCGCGAGCCGCAGTAGACCGCGACCGTCAATGGTGCGGTGGTCATGCCCACCACCGCTGCACGATCACGCTGCACCACACGCCGCCGCACCACAACAGGGCCAGCAGCACGGCCGCGCTGCCGTAGTCCTTCGCGCGCTTGGCCAGTTCGTGCAGGTCCAGCGACACCCGGTCGACCACCGCCTCGATCGCCGAATTGAGCAACTCCACGATCATCACCAGCAGCACCGAGCCGGTGAGCAGGGCGACCTCGATCCAGTTGCGGCCCAGCCAGAACGCGGCAGGCAGCATCACGACGGCAATGGCGGCCTCCTGCCGGAACGCGCTCTCGAAACGCAGGGCCGCGCTCAGCCCCTGCATCGAGTAGCCGAAGGCGTGCCACACGCGGTCGATGCCGGTGCGCATCTTGTGCGGATTGTTCATGCCGCGGATTCTGCCTTTGGCCTCGGCGCGGGCTTGCAATCGACCAGCCGCGTGCCGCAGACCACGTCATGCCAGAACTGGCGGTCAGGCCGCAGCCAGGCCAGCGCGGCATAGGCCAGCACGCCGGCCAGCAGCGCGACGCTGATCTCGCCCTTGCCGTGCAGCCCGGCGCTGTAGATGGCGGCGGTGGCGGGGAGGAACCACAGCCAGCTCAGCAGGTAGCGCATGGCCGCACGCAGGCGCGAGACCGGCTGGCCGTCGGCACCCAGCAGGCGCACGTGCCAGGCCTTCATGGCCACCGTCTGCCCGCCATGCGACCAGAACCAGCTGAAGTAGATCCCCAGCACCAGGAACAGGAAGACCATCATGCCGGCGCGGCCCTGCAGGGCATGGCGCTGCTGGGTCAGGCCCGAGTAGACGAGACCGGCGATCATGACCACGCCGAACAGCAGCACACCCTCGTAGACGAAGGCCGCCAGGCGGCGGGCCAGGCCGGGTGCCCGGGTCACGGCTGGGCAGGGGCCGACGCCGCGGCCGCGGCCTGCGGGCCGCGCTGCGGCAGCAAGGTATTGCGGTTGACCTGATCAGGCTTGGCGGCGATCTTGGGCTGCCCGGGCTGCTGGTGCGCAGGCGGCGAGGGCGGCCGCGTCATCAGCGTGGTGGTGGCCCCGGGCTTGGCCTGCACGATGGTCGGTGCGACAGGCTTGACCAGTGGACCGGAGGCGGCAGCCCGCGGTGCCTCGGCCGTCCGCTTGGGCACGGCGACGTCCAGCGGCTGCGCTGCTGCGGCCGGCTTGCGTGCACCGTCGGCGGCCGGTTTGGCGCGCTCGGCAAGGGCCTTGCGGCGGTCATCGGGCAGGGCCTGGTAGGCCTCCCAGCGCTGCTGGCGTTCCTCGGGGCTCAGTTGCTTGGCTTCCTGGAAATTCAACCGCGCCCGGCCCCGTTCGGCAGGGCTCATGCGGGCCCATTCGGCCATTCGCTCCTGGACACGTTGCCGCTCAGCCTCGGGCATGGATGGAAAGCGGTTCGCCACCTCGATCCACTTCGCCTTGCGCGGAGCCTCCAGGCTGGCCCAATCCTTCGCCAAGGGCGCCAGCACCTGGCGCTGGGCGGCGGAAAGGCCGCCCCAGGCCGGACCGCCGACATCACCGGCCGCACGTGCAGCCGGGGTGCCTTGCGCCGCCTGCGCCGACACGGCCCCACAGGCCGAGGCCAGCAGGGCGGCAAGCAGGATGGAACGCAGGGGCGGAAGGTTCACGGCAGCGGTCTGCCGGTCAGGGCGCGTCGCCGCTGCGCAGGAACTCGCTGAAGCCCGGGTCGGTGTAGGCCGCAGGCGGCAGCGTGTCGGCCAGCAATGCGCTGTCGATCTCGGCGGCCACCGCGATCTGCTGCTGGTCATGGTGATGCTGGATGAAGACCAGGCCCGCAACCAGCACCACCAGCGGCAGCGAGGAAGCCAGGCGCAACCACAGCGACGGCGGTCCACCCAGCGCAGCCGCGCGGCCGGTGTGCACGACGGCCGGCGCCGTCACCATCTGGAAGGCCACGCTTCGGCGCGAGGCGAGCGCACGTTCACGGCCGAAGCGCAGGCGCTCGGTGATGTCGTGCGGCAGCGCCTGCGCGCTGCGGTTCAGGTGGGCGGTCAGGCGCTCGGCGAACTGGCCTTCGAGCGCTTCCTGCCGGGGGGCATGTCCGGCCATGGTCGAGGAGGTGAGGATCTGAGGTTTCACGGCACGATTCCCTTGCTGCGCAGCGCCTTGGCCAAGGCATGGACCGCCCGCGAGCAGTGGGTCTTGACACTGCCTTCGGAGCACCCCATGACGGAGGCCGTCTCTGCCGTGTCGAGTTCCTCCCAGTAACGCAGCAGGAAGGCCTCGCGTTGACGCGCCGGAAGTTCCTCGATGTGGCGCTCGATCAGAAGCAAGATCTGTGACCGGGACACCGTGTCGGCCGCGCTTTCGGCGCCGAGCATGCCTTCGACCGACTCCAGGCTTTCCAGCAAGTCGAAATCCTCGCTGCCGCCATCAGTGTCGAAGTCCGACATGTTCTGCAGCACCGCGTTGCGCACCTTCTGGCGGCGGAACC
>CALMIF010000349.1 GCA_937864045.1 uncultured Aquabacterium sp.
CGGATGCGGGCGTGGCACCTGTCAGACTCACGCCGAGGGGCACGTGCACACGGCCGCGCCATGGCCGGATCGACACCATCGGAGGAACCATGCCTGCACCCCATCACCAACCCCCAAGCGCCCGCCTGCCCCTGCTGGCGCATGCGCTGATCGCCGGCCTCACCGCCCTGGCCGCCGCGCCGGCCCCGGCCGCCGGCTACACCACCACCACCACGGGCCTGTCGACCGAGCGCTCGCTCGTGGCCACCGACGTCAACAACGCCGGCACCGTGGTGGGCTACAGCAGCGACAACTCCACCGGCGTGTCGACCGCCTTCCGCTGGGCCAACGGCGTGCGCACCGAACTGGCCGGCCCGGCCGGCGCCATCAGCACCGACCTGGTGGCGATCACCGATGCCGGCACCATGTTCGGCAACTACGCCACCGAACTGACGGACGACGGCGGGGCCAACCTCTTCCTGGGCGCCACGCGCATGTTCAGCCTGCGCCAGGGCGTGTACACCGAGTTGAACCTGCCCGGGCTCGACACGCCCTACCTGCAGGCAGCATCACCGAACGGCCGCTGGCTGCTGATCAATGCCTTCGACGCCAACGCGGGCGGCCAGCGCGGCTTCGCCTACGACACCCAGGCCGGCACGCTCACGATGGTGGCCGGCAATGCCAGCAATGTCGTCGTCGCCGGCGTGAACAACCTGGGCGTGGTGGTCGGCTACGACCGCACCCGGCTGCCGGGCGTGGGCCTCATCGGCGACGGCTGGACCTTTGACCTGGCCAGTGGCCTGCGCAGCGACTTCCAGGTGGCGGGCGTCCAGCGCAGCGGGCCGCGCGACATCACGGACACCGGCGTGATCTCCGGGTACTACTACACGAGCCTGAGGCCGTTCGAGGCACATGGCTTCACCGGCCTGAACAGTGATCTCTCGCGCTTCGACGTGCAGGGCGCGGCCAGGACCTACGTGCTGGGTGCGAACGACGCGGGGACCCTGGTCGGGCAGTACCTCGATGCCGAGGGGAATGCCGGTGCTTTCCTGGCGGTGCCGGTGCCCGAACCGGCCACCACCTTGCTGCTGCTGGCAGGGCTGGTGGGCGTGGCTGGCCTGACCCGCCGCCGCCAGGCGCCCATGCAGGACGGCAACGCGCCGGCCTGATCCGGGCCTCAGGCCGCAACGGCGCGCACGGCGAAGCCGAAACGCGGGAAGTGCACCTGCACCGTGCCGGCCCGCGGGTCGGTGCGGCGCACGGTGACCGAATCGGGCGTCAGACCCACCAGGCTGCCGGCCACCGGGTCGGCGCCGTAGTCGGTGGCCGCCACCGTCACGGCCTGCCCAGTCTCGAAGCCCAGGCCCGGCTGCACGGCGACCGGCGCATGCCCGCCAGCGCCGGCCGCCACGGCAATCGCCCTGGCTGACGACATCTCGGTGGGCCGGCCGTGGCCGATGGCGAACAGCCGTTCCAGCCAGGGGCCGATCGCCGGGTAGGCGTCGAGCAGGCCGGCCACCGGCGTGGCGCGGCGGATGAACCACAGGCAGTGGCCGACCGAGAAGTCGGCGATGCAGGGCGCGTCGCCGAACAGCCAGGGCCCGGCCTGCGCCAACTGGGCCTGAATCACCGCGAGATGCGCCTTCAGCTGCACCGTGCCGTCGGCCAGCGTCAACCGCGGCTGGTTGTTGCGCATGGCAGCGCGGTCGGCGGCGAAGTCCTTCAACGTCTGCGGGCTGGGGTTGCCCAGGATGGCCGCCACGCCGGCGGGCTGCATCGCCCAGCACACGGCGGCCTGGAACAGCACGCTGTCGGCCCACTGCGCCAGCGGCACGGCCAGTGGCGCAGCGGCCGGGTACAGCGTGGGCGCGGGCTGGCGTGCCTCCAGCACCCGGGCGATCAGCGCGGTGTCGCAGTAGACATCGGCACCCACCTGCAGGAAGGGCGTCTTGCGGTAGCCGCCGGTCAGCGCCACCACATCGGGCTTGGGCAGCACCGGCGGAATGTGCACCGACTGCCAGGCCAGGCCCTTGAAGCCCAGCATCAACCGCACCTTCTCGGCGAAGGGCGACATGTTGTAGTGGTGCAGGATCAGGTCGCGGGTCGGCTGGGTCACGGTGCGGGCCTCCACATCTGGATGTGCGGGATGTCATCCTCGCTGTAGACCTCGCCGACCGGCTGATAACCATGCCGGCCGTAGAAGCGCTGCAGGTGGGCCTGGGCGCTGATGCGGTTGGCCTGTCCGGGCCAGGCCGCGTCGGCCCGGCACAGGCCTTCGGTCAGCAACTGGTCGGCCACGCCGCTGCCGCGCAGTGCCTGGTCCAGCACCACCCGGCCAATCGACGGCTCGGCGTACTTCACGCCGGGGTCGACCAGGCGCAGGTAGGCGCGCAGCTGCCCCTGGTCGTCACGGCCCAGCAGGTGCCAGCTGTGCCGGTCGACGCCGTCGGGGTCGAGGTAGGCGCAGTTCTGCTCCACCGAGAAGATCGCCGCACGCAACGCCAGCGCGTCGTAGAGCGCATCGACCCCCAGGTCGGCAAAGCGCTGCCAGGTCCAGCTCAGCGCCACGGTCACGTTCAGACCAGCTTGACGAGCTGCTTGCCGAAGTTCTTGCCCTTCAGCAGGCCCATGAAGGCCTCGGGCGCCGCGGCCAGGCCGTTGGCGATGGTCTCGCGGTGCTTGTACTTGCCGCTGCCGATGCCCTGGCCCAGCTCGGCCAGCGCCGCCGGCCAGTGCTGCATGTGCTCGCTGACGATGAAGCCCTGCACCTTCATGCGGTTCACCAGGATGAGTTGCGGCGCGGCCAGCGGAATGGGCTCGCCGTTGTAGCCGCTGATCATCCCGCACATCGCCACCCGGCTGAAGGCGTTGGCGCGCATCAGGATGGCGTCGAGGATCATGCCTCCCACGTTCTCGAAGTTGCCGTCGATGCCGTTCGGGCAGGCTTCCTTCAGCGCCTGCGACATGGATTTGAAGTCGCTGTGCTGGCGGTGGTCGATGCAGGCATCGAAGCCCAGCTCGTTGACGACGTAGGCGCACTTCTCCGCCCCGCCGGCAATGCCCACGGCCCGCGCGCCGCGCGCCTTGGCCAGCTGGCCGACCATGCTGCCCACCGCGCCACTGGCGGCCGACACCACCACCGTCTCGCCCGGCTTGGGGTCGATGATGGTGACCAGGCCGACCCAGGCGGTGACGCCCGGCATGCCCACCGCGCCCAGGTAGGCCGACAGCGGCACATGCGTGGTGTCGACCTTGCGCAGCACGCCCGGAACACCGGCGTCGACCACGCTGTACTGCTGCCAGCCGCCCATGCCGACGACCTTGTCGCCCACGGCGTAGGCCGGGTTCTTGGAGTCGACCACCTCACCCACCGTGCCGCCGCCCATGGTGGCATTCAGCAGTTGCGGCTGGGCGTAGCTCTTGCCGTCGTTCATGCGGCCGCGCATGTACGGGTCCAGGCTCAGGTAGTGGTGCTTGACCAGCACCTGGCCGTCCTGCAGCGCCGGCACCGGTGCGTCGACCAGCCTGAAGTTGTCGACCGTGGGCGCGCCGGTGGGGCGCGAGACGAGATGGATCTGCTGGTTGTTCATGGGGTGTTGTCCTCGGTGGGGTTTGGGTTGGCAGGCGCAGCCGGCGGTCGCTTGACCAGGCCGCGCAGGTACTTGAAGGTGCCGGTGGCCGTGGCGCACAGCTTGCCGGCGTCGTCGTAGACCGCGGCTTCGCAGAAGGCCAGCGTCGCGGTGCGGTG
>CALMIF010000350.1 GCA_937864045.1 uncultured Aquabacterium sp.
GGCGGCCTGGTCAGCAAGACCTTCCTGGCCGACCCGCTGACGATGGTGCAGAGCGGCTGGACCCTGCTCACCAAGATGGGCTTTGCCGCCGACATCGGCATGACGGTGTGGCGGGTGCTGGGCGGCTTCGTCATCGCCGCGGCCATCGCCCTGCCGCTGGGCGTGGCGATGGGCGCCTACAAGCCGGTCGAAGCCTTCTTCGAGCCCTTCGTGTCCTTTGCCCGCTACCTGCCGGCTTCCGCCTTCATTCCGCTGTTGATCCTGTGGGTGGGCATCGGCGAGGCGCAGAAGCTGGCGGTGATCTTCATCGGCAGCTTCTTCCAGCTGGTGCTGATGGTGGCGGTGGTGGTGGGCAACACCCGGCGCGACCTGGTGGAGGCCGCCTACACCCTGGGCAGCAGCGACGGCAGCCTGGTGCGGCGGGTGCTGATCCCGGGCGCCGCGCCCGAGATCGCCGAGATCCTGCGCATGGTGCTGGGCTGGGCCTGGACCTACGTCATCGTGGCCGAGCTGATCGGCGCGTCCAGCGGCATCGGCCACATGATCACCGACAGCCAGGCCCTGCTGGCCACCGACCAGATCATCTTCGGCATCATCGTCATCGGCCTGATCGGGCTGGTGAGCGACTTCGGCTTCAAGCAGCTCAACAGGAAGCTGTTCCCCTGGGCCCAACTCGGACGCTGACCATGGCCGGACCCATCCTCACCGTGCGCGGCGTCGAGCGCCGCTTCGGCCCCGTCAACGGCGGCACGCTGGCCCTGCAGGCCACCGACCTCGACGTCGCCGAGAACGACTTCATCACCATCCTCGGCCCCAGCGGCTGCGGCAAGAGCACGCTGCTGCGCATCGTCGCCGGGCTGGACCACCCCACCGCCGGCACGGTGGACCTGGACGGCCGGCGCATCGACGGCCCGGGTGCCGACCGCGGCATGGTGTTCCAGAGCTACACGCTGTTCCCCTGGCTGAACGTGCTGGACAACGTGTGCTTCGGCCTGCGTGAACGCGGGCTGCCGCGCGCCCAGCAGCTGGAGCAGGCCGGCGCCTTCATCGCCAAGGTGGGGCTGCGCGGCTTCGAGCAGCACTTTCCCAAGCAGCTGTCGGGCGGCATGCAGCAGCGCGTGGCCATCGCCCGCGCCCTGGCCAACCGCCCGCGCATGCTGCTGATGGACGAGCCCTTCGGCGCGCTGGACCACCAGACCCGCGAGCTGATGCAGGAGCTGCTGCTGGGCATCTGGGAGGCCGAGCGCACCACCGTGCTCTTCGTCACGCACGACATCGACGAGGCGGTGTTCATGGGCAGCCGGGTGGTGGTGATGAGTGCGCGGCCCGGGCGCATCAAGCTCGACCGCGTGGTGCCCCTGCCGCACCCGCGCCACTATGCGGTCAAGACCACGCCCGACTTCATGGCCCTGAAGGCCGAATTGACCGAACAGGTGCGCGACGAGGTGCGGGCGGCGCAGTCGGCACAGGCGACGGCCTGAGCCATGGGCAGGCGGCCAGGACGCCGCGTCGGATCGCAGATGTCACGGCCTTCGGCCCGGGCGTGGCACCGCCGGTTCAATGTTGGGGCCCGCGGGCTGAATGCTCCGGGATGATTCCCTGGATCGGCTGCGGCGTGTGCTGCGCACGGACGACGATGCGCTGGCCGACCGCCGTGACCGCATCGCGCGTGTCCTCAGAACCTGTGAATGAATCGGTCGCGCCCGAGCGGCGCGCCAGGGCGGCCCCGATCGAGGCGCAAAGCACAGCCATATCCAGAGATATGGCGAGCATTTGCAACGACGAGCGGGGTCGTCAGGGCGCGTCGAGCGGGCGTGAGTGATTCGTTCACAGGTTCTCAGCCTGCCGGCGGTCCTGCTGATGGCGCCGTTCACCCTGGCCGAGCTGCAGCAGGCCCTGGTGCAGCAGACGCTGACCGACCCGTTGACCGGTGCCTACAACCGGCGCCACCTGGCGCAGCAGATCAGCGGCCTGGCCCGCCGGGATGCCGAGGTCGACAGCATGAACGCGCTGCTGGCGATCGACATCGCCCACTTCAAGGCCATCAACGACCGCCATGGCCATGCCGCCGGCGACGCGGTGCTGGTGGCCTTCGTCCAGGCGCTGAATGCGCGCAAGCGGCAGAGCGACATGCTGTTCCGCACCGGCGGCGAGAAGTTCGTGCTGCTGCTGCCGCGCACCTCGGCGCGGGACGCACAGCAGGTGGCCGAGGACCTGCGCGCGCGCATCGCCGCGACGCCGCTGCTGCCGGGCCACCCGATCACGGCCAGCATCGGCGTGGGCGCGCAGCAGCCCCACCACGGCGCCGATGACTGGCTGGGCGCGGCCGACCAGGCGCTGTACCGGGCCAAGCACAACGGGCGCAACCGGGTCGAGCTGTCGACGTGACGGTCGGGCTTCTGCTTCGCGCAGCCAAGGGGCTGCGCAACATGGGCTCCGTATGATGGCCGACCTGCCGCCGCTTCCGGTGGCGCATGCCTGGAGCACCACCATGCCGCACCGTCGCCATCCTGCCGCTGTCACCGCCTTGCTGCTGACGGTTTCTGCCGCGGCCGTCGATGCCGGCAGCCTGGCGGCCTCGTCGGCAGCCGGTGGCTCGTCCGCGTCGATGGGCAGTTCGGCGTCCAGCGATTCCAGCGAGGCGTCGAGCAACAGTTCCAGCCGGCGCACCGCCGCAGCCGGCCCCTACCGCATCACCGCCGTGGCCGCCCTGGCCGACCGCCCGGGCGAGCTGCGCCTGCAGCTGCAGGCCGTGGCCGACGACGCCGCGGTGCCGGCGCTGGCCCTGGTGCTGCCGGCCGCCCTGGTGGCGCGCCACGGCCTGGTGGTCGGGGGCGTGGTCACCGCCACGCCGCAGCCCTATGGCACTGCGTTGGCCCACGGCAGGGCCACCTTCCACCTGCTGCTGGACGACGGCTGGCAGCGCGAACTGGACGCCCGCCCGGTGCAGGCGGCGCAATCCTGAACCGCCGCGCGAAGCTCGCCGCGGCGGGCTTGGCACTGGCCTGGGCCGGTGCCGTGCACGCCGACCTGCTGCGCCACTGCGCCGCGCCGCCGGTGCTGGATGCCGCGCAGCAGGACCGCCTGTTCCGCTTCGCCGCCCTGGTGCGCGACGAACTGGCCGCGGCCGGTGCGCCGGCCGTGCTGGTGGCCCGTGCCGGCACCGACCTGCAGCGCTTCGGCCTGCGCCACAGCCATGCCGGCATCAGCCTGCGCGCCAGCCCCAACACGCCCTGGTCGGTGCGGCAGCTGTACGACGACTGCGACGCCGCCCGGCCGCGGCTGTTCGACCAGGGCCTGCCGGGTTTCGTGCTGGGTGGCGCCAGCCCCGACGAGGGGCATGTCGTGCTCTGGCTGCTGCCCGACGACGCCGCCCAGGCCCTGGCCGCCGCCGCGCTGGACGACCGCCGCGCCCTGGCCCTGCTGGGCGGCACCTACAGCGCCAACGCCCATGCCTGGTCGACCACCTACCAGAACTGCAACCAGTGGGTGGCTGAACTGCTGGCCGCGGCCTGGGGCGCGGCGGCCAGCGGCCCGGACGCCCGCGGCCAGGCCCAGCGATGGCTGCGTGCCGAAGGCTATGCGCCGACCCGCGTGGAGGTGGCCAACCCTCTGGTGCTGCTGGCCGGGGCGGTGCTGCCCTGGCTGCACACCGACGACCACCCGCCCGGCGCCGTGCAACGCGGGCAGTTCGACGTCAGCCTGCCGGCGTCCATCGGCGCCTTCGTGCAGCGGCGCTTTCCCGCCAGCCGGCGCATCAGCCTGTGCCATGACCGCGTGCAGATGGTGGTGCGCCCGGGCTGGGGCGACGATCCGCCGGTCGACGCCGGCTGCCGCGCCGGTGACGGCGACCGGGTGATCCGCTTCGACGCCGCGCCGCTGCCGTTCAGCGGTGCATGATGGCGGCATGACTGCTGAACTGCCGGACATCACCATGCCGACCCTCGCCACATCCCGCCCGCGCCGTCCCATCGGCCGCACCCTGAGCCTGCCGCTGCTGGCCACCACGCTGGCCCTGCTGGGCGCCTGCGCTGCCGTGCAGGTGCCGCGCCCGACGCCCGGCCAGAGCGAGGCCGAGGTCATCGCCCGCCTGGGCCCGCCCACCGGCCGCTACACCCTGCCGGCCGGCGGCCAGCGGCTGGAATACGCCACCGGCCCCTACGGCCGCACCACCTGGATGGTCGACCTGGACAGCGCGGGCAAGGTGACCGGCAGCTTCCAGGCCCTGACCGAGGCCAACTTCATGAAGGTGCGCGACGGCATGCCGCGCGACGAGGTGCTGCGCATGCTGGGCCGCCCGGCCGACCGGGCCGGCGAGTACATGAACCGCCAGACCTGGTCCTGGCGCTACCCGACCTACGAATGCCTGTGGGCGCGCATCACCTTCGAGCCCGACGGCAAGGTGCGTGGCGGGGCGTCGCTGTTGACCGATCCCCGTTGCGATGTCGACCACTGACCCACTTCAAGCCATGACGCTCAAGTTGTACGGCATTCCGAACTGCGACACCGTCAAGCGCGCCCGCGCCTTCCTGGCCGACCGCGGCGCGCAGGTGCACTTCCACGACTTCAAGAAGGCCGGCGTGCCCGCCGACCGCCTGGCCGCCTGGATCGCCAGCGCCGGCTGGGAGCGCGTGCTCAACCGCCAGGGCACGACCTGGCGCAAGCTCGACGACGCGACCAAGGCCGGGGTTACCGATGCCGCCAGCGCCACTGCGCTGATGCTGGCCCAGGCCAGCGTGATCAAGCGCCCGGTGGTCGAGTGGCCCGACGGTGCCATCACCGTGGGCTTCGACGCCCCGGATTTCGCAGCGCGGCTGTAACGCCGCTCAGGCCGCCAGTTCGGCGCGCAGTGCGGCCTTGTGGATCTTGCCCGCCGGCGTCAGCGGCAGGGCTTCGCGGATGACGACCTGGCGCGGCACCTTGTAGTCGGCCAGGTGCTCGGCGCACCAGCGGCGCACCTCGGCCTCGCACAGCTGGCTGCCGGGCTTGGGGATCACGTAGACGCGGCCGACCTCGCCCAGCACCGGGTCGGGCACGCCGATGCCGGCGGCCATCACCACGCCGGGGTGGCGGTGGATCAGGGCCTCCACCTCGGCCGGGTAGACGTTGAAGCCGCCCTGGATGTACATGTCCTTGGCGCGGCCCTTGAGCGTGATCACGCCGCGCGCGTCGACCATGCCCAGGTCGCCGGTCATCAGCCAGCCGTCGCTGCTGAAGCCGTTGCCGGCGGCCGCGCCGATGTAGCCCGGCACCACGCCCGCGCCCTTGAACCAGAGTTCACCCACGGTGCCCGGCGGCACCGGCTCGCCGGTGGGGCCGGCGATCTTCATGCGGGCGGCGTCGAAGGGCAGGCCGATGGTGCCCATCAGGTCGGCGTTCGTGCGTTCCCAGGGCGTCATCACGATCGCGCCCGAGGTCTCGGTCAGGCCGTACAGGTTCATCAGCGTGGCCTGCGGCATGCGCTGGGCCAGGCGCTGCAGCAGGGCGGTGTCGACGTTCGACCCGCCCGAGAACACCAGGCGCACGGCCGACAGGTCGACCGCGTCGATGCGCGCATGCATCAGCAGCAGGGTCAGCACCGTGGGCACGCCGGCCAGCAGGGTGGGCCGGTGCTGCTGCATCAGCGTGATCATGCGGTCGGCCTTGAACTCGGGCACCAGCACGATGGTGCCGCCGCCCACCAGGTGCGTGAGCACGCCGCAGGTGATGCCGCCGACATGGTTCAGCGGGTTGGCGACGTGGATCACGTCGTTGGAGTTGACCTTGGTGTGCTGGGCCTGCGCCGTGGCCGCGGCCATCAGGCTGCGGTGGGTCAGGCCCGCGCCCTTGGGCCGGCCGGTGGTGCCGCTGGTGTAGATCACCATCGCCACGTCGTCGGCCATCACCCGGCGGCGCACGGCCGACAGGCGGCCCGCCTCCAGCGGCGTGGCGGCCAGCGCGGCCAGGCTGTTCAGCCCGGTGCCGTCGATCTCGATGACATGGCGCAGCGCCGGCAAGCGCGGCAGCAGGCGGCGCAGCATGGCCACGAAGTCGAAGCCCTCGTGCTCCTGCAGCGTGAACACCACCTTGGCGCCGCTGTCGCCCAGCATGGCCTCCAGCTCGGTGTCGCGGTCGCGCACGCTCAGGCCCACCACGCCGACGCCGATCTTGGCCGCCGCATAGAACAGCAGCAGCCATTCGGTCTGGTTCAGGCCGATGATGCCGATGCGGTCGCCACGCACCAGCTTCAGGCCCAGCAAGCCGCAGGCCAGCTGGTCGCTGGCGGCGTCCAGTGCCGCCCAGCTGGCCTGCAATCCGTTGTCGATCACCGCCACCGCGTCGCTGCGCTGGCGGGTAGCGCGGCTGAGGTGGTCGCCGATGGTCACCACCTCCAGCGGCGGCGGCGGCGCCACCGGGCGTGCCACCGTGGCGGTGAGGGGGCGTGTCGACAGGGTCGGCTGGCCCGGGCGGTTGGCGGGGTGCAGGGCTTGGCGCATCCTTGAATTGGATTCCTGCGTCCCGCCGGGTCACATCGTCGCTTTCGACGATTCATCGTCGTCGGGGCTGCGTGTGAGACTGCCGCCACTGGCAGCAGGCTGCCGCACACGGGCCCAGGCCATGACCTCCACCACCACCTTGCCTGCCGACGGCCAGGCCTTCCGCGCCGAGGTGCGCCAGTTCCTGGCCGAGGCGCTGACACCCGAGATGCGCCTGGCCGGTCGCCGCACGGCAGGCATCTTCACCGACGCGCCGGAGGCGCGGCCCTGGTTCGCCGCGCTGGCCCGCAAGGGCTGGAGCGTGCCCCACTGGCCGGTGGAATGGGGCGGCACGGGCTGGACGCCGCGCCAGCACGACATCTTCGCCAGCGAGCTGGCCGCAGCCGGCGCGCCGGCCAATGCACCCCAGGGCCCGTGCATGGTGGCGCCGGTGGTGCTGGCCTTCGGCACCGACGAACAGAAGCAGCGCTGGCTGCCCGCCATCCGCGATGGCAGCGACCATTGGTGCCAGGGCTACAGCGAGCCGGGCTCGGGATCGGACCTGGCCTCGCTGCAGTGCCGCGCGGTCAGGGACGGTGACCACTACGTCATCAACGGCACCAAGATCTGGACCACCCACGCCCAGTACGCCAACCGCATCTTCTGCCTGGTGCGCACCAGCACCGCCGGCAAGCCGCAGCAGGGCATCAGCTTCCTGCTGTTCGACATGGACCTGCCCGGCATCACGGTGCGGCCGATCCTCAGCATCTCGGGCGACCACGAGCTGAACCAGGTGTTCTTCGACGACGTGCGGGTGCCGGCCTCGGCCCTGCTGGGCCAGGAGAACCAGGGCTGGACCATCGCCAAGTACCTGCTGGTGCACGAGCGCGGCGGCGCCTACACGCCGGCCCTGCGCGCCCGGCTGGCGCGGCTGCAATCGATGGCAGCCGCTGCCTTCGCCGACAGCCCGGCCGACGATGCCGAGCGCCACGCCGCCTTCACCGGCCTGGCCGATGCGCAGTGCCGCATCGACGCGCTGCAGGCGCTGGAGCAGCAGGTGCTGGCCGACCGCATCGCCGGGCGCGAATCGCCCATCGCCCCCAGCGTGGGCAAGCTGCTCGGCACCGAGTTGCGCCAGCACCTCACCGAGCTGGCCGTGCTGATCGCCGGCCCCTATGTCGCCGCCCGGCTGCCCATCGGCGAAGCCGGCGCCCATGCGCTGCTGCTGCCCGAGGACGCGCTGTGGGCCATGGGCACCTACCTCAACGACCGCGCGGCCAGCATCTATGCCGGCACCAATGAAGTGCAGCGCAACCTGATCGCCCAACACCTCTTGTCGGCGCACTGATTCCATGGATCCCATCTTCCAACTCGACGACACCCAGGCCCTGCTGCAGGGCAGCCTGCAGCGCTGGCTGAACGACCACGCCAACTTCGACCAGCGCGCGAAGCTGCTGGCCGCGCCCGGCGCCATCCAGCCGCTGTGGGCTGGCCTGGCCGAGCAGCTGGGCCTGCTGGGCGCCGCGCTGCCCGAGGCCGCGGGCGGGCAGGGCGGTGGGCTGGCCGAGCACCTGGTGATCCTGCAGGCCCTGGGCCAGGCCCTGCTGCCCGAGCCCTACACCGCCTGCGTGGTGACCGGCGCCGGCCTGCTGCAGCGGCTGGGCGGCGCCACCGCGCAGCGCCTGCTGGCGGGCGTGGCCGACGGCACGGTGCGCCCGGTGCTGGCGGCACTGGAACCGGCGGGCCGGCACCACATCGACCAGGTCGCCAGCCGCCTGGGCGCCGACGGCCGGCTGACCGGGCGCAAGACCCTGGTGCGGGCGGCGCCGCAGGCCACGCACTGGCTGGTGAGCGCCCGCGACGACAGCGGCACGCTGCGCCTGGCCCTGGTGCTGCCCGATGCCGCCGGCATCACCCGGCGCGACCTCCGCCTGGCCGACGGCAGCTGGGCCAGTGAACTGGCCTTCGACGGCACGCCCGCCGAAGCCTTGCAGGACGGCGACGTGCTGCCGCTGCTGCAGCAGGTGGCCGACGAGGCCCTGCTGGCCACCGGCGCCGAGGCCATCGGCGTGATGCAGCGCCTGCTGCACGAGACGCTGGACTACGTGCGCCAGCGCAAGCAGTTCGGCGTGGCCATCGCCAGCTTCCAGGTCACCCAGCACCGGCTGGCCGACATGCACACGGCCCTGCTGCAGGCCAGGGCCCTGGTCGGCGCCACGCTGGCGGCCATGGGCCAGCCGGCGGCCGACCGGGCGCGTGCGGTCGCGTCCTGCCAGGTGCAGGTGGCACGGGCGGCGCGCATCGTCGGCCAGAGCGCGGTGCAGCTGCATGGCGGCATGGGCATGACCGAGGAGCTGGCCATCGGCCACGGCTTCAAGCGGCTGACCCTGATCGAGCAGCACCAGGGCGGCCTGGCCGTGCACCTGCAGCGCGTGGCGCGCTGGCAGGCCGCGCAAGCCCTGGCGGCCTGAACCAACAACTTCCGGAGACCCACGATGGCGATGAGCTTCAACCGCAGCTGGATGGATGCCGACCTGGAACAGTGGCGCGACACCTGCGCCCGGTTCGTCGAGGAGCACCTGGTGCCCGACGACGAGGCCGCCCGCAAGCGCGGCAACGTCGGGCGTGACCTGTGGACCAAGGCCGGCGGCCTGGGCCTGCTGTGCACCGACATTCCCGAGGCCCACGGCGGCGGCGGTGGCGACTTCCGCCACGAGGCCGTGCTGTACGAGGAATGCGCCCGCCGCGGCATCAGCGGCTGGGGCAACTCGGTGCACAGCATCGTCGCCCACTACTTCCTGAACCACGGCACGCCGGCCCAGCGCGACCATTACCTGCCGCGCATGGCGCGTGGCGAACTGGTCGGCGCCATCGCGATGACCGAGCCCGGCGCCGGCAGCGACCTGCAGGGCATCCGCACCCGCGCCGAGAAGAAGGGCGACAGCTACGTCATCAACGGCAGCAAGACCTTCATCACCAACGGCTACCTGGCCGACGTGGTCCTGGTCGTCTGCAAGACCGACCCGACGCAGGGCGCACGCGGCACGAGCATCCTGATCGTCGAGACCAGGGACTGCAAAGGCTTCCGCGTCGGCCGCGTGCTCGACAAGATGGGCATGAAGAGCCAGGACACGTCGGAACTCTTCTTCGACGACGTGACCGTGCCGGCGGCCAACCTGCTGGGCGGCAACGAGGGCCAGGGCTTCTTCCAGCTGATGGGCGACCTGCCCTACGAGCGGCTGATCATCGGCATCACCGCCCTGGCCTGCATGGAAGGCGCCTACGAGGCGACCCTGGCCTATGTGCG
Organism: uncultured Aquabacterium sp.; assembly: GCA_937864045.1. Classification (GTDB taxonomy): domain Bacteria; phylum Pseudomonadota; class Gammaproteobacteria; order Burkholderiales; family Burkholderiaceae_C; genus Pseudaquabacterium. The sequence continues at coordinate 9,763 of CALMIF010000350.1, forward strand.
CGAGCGCAAGGCCTTCGGCAAGCCCATTGCCGACCTGCAGAACACCCGCTTCAAGCTGGCCGAGGTGGCCACCACCATCCAGGTCGGCCGTGCCTTCATCGACCGCTGCGTCGAGCAGATCCTGGCCGGCAAGCTGGACACGGCCACCGCCAGCATGGCCAAGCTGTGGGGCGCCGAGCAGCAGGGCAAGGTGCTGGACGAATGCCTGCAGCTCTTCGGCGGCTACGGCTTCATGAACGAATACATGATCACCCGCATGTATGCCGACGCCCGGGTGCAGCGCATCTACGGCGGCACCAGCGAGATCATGAAGGAAGTCATCAGCCGAGCGCTGTGATCCACCTGACGAAAGCACCCTGATGGCTGACCAAGAGCAACCCCTGCTGATCGACGAACGCGACGGCGTCGCCCGGCTGACGATGAACCGGCCCGGGCGGCTGAACGCGCTGAACCCCGGACTGACCGACGCGCTGCGCACCTACTTCCAGGGCCTGGAGGACCGCGCCGACATCCGCGTGGTGGTGCTGCGCGGCGCCGGCCGCGCCTATTGCGCCGGCCTGGACCTGAAGGACCGCAGCGGCGCCGCGCCGCGCGACGTGCAGCAGAGCCTGGCCGGGCAGAAGGCGATCCGCGACATCATGATCGCGATGCGCGAATGCCCGCAGCCCATCATCAGCATCGTCGAGGGTGCGGCGGCCGGCGGCGGGCTGGGCATCGCGCTGGCGTCCGACATCCGGCTGTGCACGCCCGAGGCGCGCTTCAACGCCGCCTTCATCAAGATCGGCGTCAGCGGCTGCGACATGGGCTCCAGCTACTTCCTGCCGCGCCTGCTGGGCGCGTCGGTGGCGGCCGAGATGCTGCTGACCGGCCGCTTCCTGCATGCCGATCGCGCCTACGCGCTGGGCTTCGTCAGCAAGGTCGGCTCGGTCGAGGAGGTCGAGGCCGAGGCCCAGGCCCTGGTCGACGAGATGCTGGCGATCACGCCGCTGGCGCTGCGCCTGACCAAGGACTGCATGAACCACAACATCGACGCGCCGGGCCTGCGCGCGGCGATCGCGATGGAAGACCGCAACCAGATCCTGTGCACCCGCGGGCCCGACTTCGGCGAGGGCATCAGCGCCTTCCTGGAGAAGCGCAAGCCGGTCTACGGCAAGGCGTCGTGATGCGCAGCCCGATCCGGCGCAGCCTGCTGGTTGCCGCCACGCTGGCGCTGGCCGGCGTGCTGCCCGCCGCCGCGCAGACCGGCGCCTTCCCCAACCGCCCGGTCAAGCTGGTCGTGCCGTTTCCGGCGGGCGGGCCGGTGGACACGGTGGCCCGCGCCGTCGGCCAGAAGCTGCAGGAGCTGTGGGGCCAGCCGGTGGTCGTCGACAACCGTGCCGGCGCGGGCGGCCAGGTCGGCGCCGACTTCGTGGCCAAGGCACCGGCCGACGGCTACACGGTGTTCGTCTGCAGCATCCACCACACGGTGCTGCCGGCGCTCAAGCCCAGGCTGCCCTACGACATCCAGCACGACTTCACGCCGCTGAGCTTCGGCGCGCGCTTTCCCATCGTGCTGGTTCTGGCGCCGGGCGTGGAGGCGAAGAGCGTCGCCGAGCTGATCGCGCTGGCGAAGAAATCACCCGGCAAGCTGGCCTATGCCAGCAGCGGCAATGGCGGCGGCACCCACCTGGCCGGTGAACTGTTCGACCTGCAGGCCGGCACCAAGCTGCTGCACGTGCCCTACAAGGGCAGCGCGCCGGCCATGGCCGACGTGCTGGGCAGCCAGGTGCAGATGATGTTTGCCGACGCGCCGACCGCGCTGCCCCAGGTCAAGGGCGGCAAGGTGCGCGCCATCGGCGTGGCGCAGGCCCAGCGCAGCGAGCTGTTCCCCGGCGTGCCGACGTTCGCCGAGGCCGGTGTCGCCAACGACGACGCCTACTCCTGGGCCGGCTTCGTCGCCCCGGCGGCGACGCCGAAGGACGTGGCCGCGAAGCTCTCGGCCGACATCGCCCGCGTGCTGACCATGCCCGACGTCAAGGTCCGCCTGCACGACGCTGGCGCCGAGCCCGCGCCGAACAGCCCCGAAGCCTTCGGCCAGTTCATCGCCGCCGAGCTGGCGAAGTGGAGCCGGGTCGTGAAGGCGGGGAACATCACGGCGGATTGAGGTGAGCCCGGGCACCGCCTTGCGCCCGGCGCGTTGGTGACAGGGGCGGCCCGGCCCGACTGCAAGAATCGTTTCAAGCCCAAGGAGACAACCGCATGGACAACCGCGTCCGCATCACCATCGACGACAACGGCATCGCCGACGTGGCGCTTGTGCGCAGCGACAAGATGAACGCGCTCGACTTCGAGATGTTCGATGCGCTGGCCGCCGCGATCACGCGCCTGAAGAGCGAGCCGAACCTGCGCGTGGTGGTGCTGCACGGCGAGGGCAAGGCCTTCTGCGCCGGGCTGGACATGGGCCGCATGGCCAAGCTGAACAACGGCGAGCCCGGCGCCACGCGTGACCTGCGCACCCGCACCTACGGCATCGCCAACTCGGCGCAGTACGTGGGCCTGGGCTGGCGCGAGATCCCGGTGCCGGTGATCGCCGCGGTGCACGGCGTGGCCTTCGGCGGCGGCCTGCAGGTGGCGCTGGGCGCCGACGTGCGCTACGTGACGCCCGACGTCAAGATGAGCGTCATGGAGATCAAGTGGGGCCTGGTGCCCGACATGGCCGGCGTGGCGCTGATGCGTG
>CALMIF010000351.1 GCA_937864045.1 uncultured Aquabacterium sp.
AGCTCAGCAAGGACCCCGACTCGGCCGCCGCCGACGTGCGCGACCGCGTCTCGCGGGTACGGGCGCGCCTGCCCGACGCCATCGACGAGCCGGTGATCGCCAAGGTCGAGGCCGATGCCACGCCGGTGCTGTGGCTGGCCTTCTCGACCGAGTCGATGACGCCGCTGCAGGTCACCGACCTGGTGGCGCGCATCGTCAAGCCGCGGCTGCAGACGGTGTCGGGCGTGGCCGACGTGCAGGTGAACGGCGACCGCAAGTACGCGATGCGGATCTGGCTGGACCCGGACAAGCTGGCCGCCTACCGGCTGACGGTGCAGGACGTGGAGGACGCGCTGCGCCGGCAGAACCTGGAGGTGCCGGCCGGGCGCATCGAGAGCAGCGCGCGCGAATTCAACGTCACGGCCCGCACCGACCTGAACACCGAGCCCCAGTTCGCCGAGGTGGCGCTGAAGGCGGTCAACGGCTTCACCGTGCGTCTGAAGGACGTGGCGCGCATCGAGCAGGCGGCGGCGAGCGAGCGCAGCATCGTGCGCTACAACGGCAAGCCGGCGGTCAGCGTGGGCGTGATCCGCAATGCCACGGCCAACCCGCTGGACATCTCGGCCGGCGTGCGCGAGATGATGCCGCGCATCCAGCAGGACCTGCCGCCGGGCATCCGCATCGACGTCGCCAACGACAACTCGGTGTTCATCGACCGCTCGGTCAAGTCGGTCTACACCACGGTGGCCGAGTCGGTGGTGCTGGTCGCCCTGGTGGTCTTCGTCTTCCTGCGCACGCTGCGGGCGTCGATCATTCCGCTGGTGACGATTCCGGTCAGCCTGATCGGCACCTTCTCGCTGATGGCGCTGGCCGGCTTCACGATCAACACCCTGACCCTGCTGTCCCTGGTGTTGGCCATCGGCCTGGTGGTCGACGACGCCATCGTGGTGCTGGAGAACATCTTCCGCCACATCGAGGAGGGGCTGCAGCCCTTCCAGGCGGCGCTGAAGGGTGCGCGCGAGATCGGCTTCGCCGTGGTGGCGATGACGCTGACCCTGGCCGCGGTGTTCGCGCCACTGGCCTTCACGCCGGGCCGCACCGGGCGTCTGTTCGTCGAATTCGCATTGGCGCTGGCCGGCGCGGTGCTGGTCTCGGGCTTCGTCGCGCTGACGCTCACGCCGATGATGTGCAGCAAGCTGCTCAAGCACAACCCGACGCCGAACCGCTTCGACCGCGGCATGGAGCGGGCCCTGGTGGCCTTGAGCAACGGCTATGGCCGCGTGCTGCGCTGGACCCTGGGCCAGCGCTGGATCGTGCTGCTGGTGATGGCGGCGGCCGGCGGCGGCAGCTGGTGGTTGTTCACCACCGCCAAGAGCGAGCTGGCGCCGCTGGAAGACCGCGGCGTGATCCTCACCAGCATCAGCGCGCCCGATGGCTCGACGCTGGACTACACCAACCGCTACCTGCGGGTAATCGAGAAGGCCGGGCTGGACACGCCCGAGCTGGACCGCATCTTCATGTTCGCCGGCAACCCGTCGGTGGCCCAGGGCACCGTGGTGCTGCGGGCGCGTGACTGGGCCGAGCGCAGCAAGAGCACACAGCAGATCGCCCGCGAGCTGCAGCCCAAGCTGGCCGGCCTGCCCGGCGTCACCGCGTTTCCGGTCACCCCACCCAGCCTGGGCCAGGGCTTCCGCGAGCGGCCGATCAACTACGTGATCGTCACCAGCGACAGCTACGAGAACCTGGCGCGGGTGTCGCAGCAGTTCCTGGCCGAGATGGCGAAGAACCCCGGCTTCGTGCAGCCCGACACCGACCTGCGGCTGAACAAGCCGGAGATCTTCATGGAGGTCGACCGCGACCGTGCCGCCGATGCCGGCGTGGCCGTGGACCAGGTGGCGCGCACGGTCGAGACCATGCTGGGCGGGCGCGCCGTCACCCGCTACAAGCGCGATGCCGAGCAGTACGACGTGATCGTGCAGACGGCCGACTCGGGCCGCACCCGGCCCGAGGACATCGAGCGCCTGTTCGTGCGCGGCCGGGGCGATGCCATGGTGCCGCTGTCCAGCCTGGTGATGGTGCGTGAATCGGTCAGCCCACGCGAGCTGAACCACTTCAACCAGCGCCGCTCGGTGTCGATCACCGCCAACCTGGCGCCGGGCTATGCGCTGGGCGACGCGCTGAAGTTCATGGACGAGACGGCGGCCAAGGTGCTCAAGCCGGGTTATGCGACCGAGCTGAACGGCGTCTCGCGCGAGTTCCGCGCCTCCAGCGGCGCGCTGGGCCTGGTCTTCGTGCTGGCCCTGCTGTTCATCTTCCTGGTGCTGGCGGCGCAGTTCGAGAGCTTCGTCGACCCGTTCGTGATCCTGCTGTCGGTGCCGCTGTCCATCGTCGGCGCGCTGGGCGCGATGCAGCTGACCGGGGGCACGCTGAACGTCTACAGCCAGATCGGCCTGATCACGCTGGTGGGCTTGATCACCAAGCACGGCATCCTGATCGTCGAGTTCGCCAACCAGCTGCGCCAGCAGGGCCGCGACACGCTGGAGGCGGTGATCGAGGGCGCCAGCCTGCGCCTGCGGCCGATCCTGATGACCACCGGCGCGATGGTGCTGGGTGCGCTGCCGCTGGCCCTGGCCAAGGGCGCCGGCGCCGAGAGCCGGCAGCAGATCGGCTGGGTCATCGTCGGCGGCATGACGGTGGGCACGCTGCTGACCATCTTCGTGGTGCCGACGGTCTACACGCTGTTCGCGCGCCGGCGCGTGCCGGGCGAGATCACCACAGCGGAAAGCGACGAGGTCGTGCCCATTGCGCACGGCCTGCCGGTGCAGCCGGCGCAGCACGGCGCGGATTGACGGATCAGGTGGCGATCCGCAGCACGGCCCGCCTCGGCGGGCCGTGTTGTTTCAGATGAGGCCGTTGAACGGAATCACGTCGACCAGATCGCCCGCAGCCACGTTGCCCTGCCCGTGGTGCAGCACCACCATGCCGTTGGCCTGGCTCATGCTGCGCAGGATGCCGGAGCCTTGCGCGCCCGTGATCTGCACCTGCCAGCGGCCGTCCGAGGCCTGGCTGACGATGCCACGCTGGTACTCGGTGCGGCCGGGCTTCTTGCGCAGCGCCTCGGTGCTGACCGCACGCAGCAACGGCAGCGGCTGCGGCGTGGCGCCGGCCATCGCCAGCAGGGCGTCGCGCACGAAGGCGTAGAAGGTCACCATCACCGCCACCGGGTTGCCGGGCAGGCCGAACAGCATGGCCTGGTGACCGGGCTCGCCGATTCTTCCGATGGCCATGGGCCGGCCGGGCCGCATCGCGATCTTCCAGAACAGCACCTCGCCCAGGTCGCGCATCACCTGCTTGGTGTGGTCGGCCTCGCCGACGCTGACGCCACCCGAGGTGATCACCGCATCGGCACTGGCCGCGGCGCGGGTGAAGGCCTCGCGCAGCGCGGCGGGGTCATCGCGCACCACGCCCATGTCGATCAGCTCGACGCCCAGGCGCTGCAGCATGCCCCAGATCGTGTAGCGGTTGCTGTCGTAGACGCAGCCGGTGTCCAGCGGCTCGCCGATCGAGCGCAGCTCGTCGCCGGTGGAGAAGAAGGCCACCCGCAGGCGGCGGAACACCGGCACCTCGGCCTGGCCCAGCGACGCCAGCAGGCCCAGGTCGGCCGGCGTCAGGATGCGGCCGGCGGCCAGGGCGACTTCGCCGCGCGCCAGGTCTTCGCCGGCCAGGCGGCGGTTGTCGCCGGCAGTCACCGTGCCGGCGGGGATGCGCACCCGGCCGTCGGCCTCGGTGCGGGTGAATTCCTGCGGCACCACGGTATCGCAGCCGGCCGGCATCACTGCGCCGGTCATGATGCGCACACCCTGGCCTGGGCCCACTGCACCGGCGAACTGCTCGCCGGCCAGCGCGGTGCCGGCGATGGTGATCAGCGTGTCGCCATCCGCAGCCAGGTCGGCGCTGCGCAGCGCGTAGCCATCCATCGCCGAGTTGTCGTGCGCCGGCACGTCGATGGTCGAGACGATGTCGCGCGCCAGCACCCGGCCCAGCGCGCTGCGGATCGCCAGGCTTTCCACCGCCTGCACCCGCGGCACGAGGCGGGCGATGAAGTCCTGCGCCTGCGCCACCGGCAGGGCATTGGGGTCGTAACCCGCCACCTGGGCGGCAATCTCAGCGAGCGTGGGCATGTCCGGTTTCAACCACCGATGTAGTGCATCTCGACCCGCCGTTCGCCGCCGACCGGCGCCGCGGGCTGGGCAGCGCGCAGTTCGGAGTAGCGGTCGTCCCGCCCGGCCCACACCGCCGCCAGGGCGCTGGTGATGTCGGCGTCGCTGGCGCCGCTGCGCAGCAGGGCGCGCAAGTCGTGGCCGCGGCTGGCGAACAGGCACAGGAACAGCTTGCCCTCGGTCGACAGCCGGGCGCGGTTGCAGTCGTGGCAGAAGGCCTGCGTCACGCTGCTGATCAGGCCGATCTCCCCACGACCGTCGGCCCAGGCCCAGCGTTCGGCGGTCTCACCCGTCACGGTGGGGTCCAGCGGCTTGAGCGGCGCCACGGCCTGCAACAGCTTCAGCACCTCGGCCGAGGGCATCACCTCGTCCATGCGCCAGCCGTTGCTGGCGCCCACGTCCATGTACTCGATGAAGCGCAGCACGATGCGGCCGTCGAACTGCTCGCGGAAGAAGCGCGCCATCGGCACGATCTCCTGCTCGTTCGTGCCGCGCTTGACCACCATGTTGACCTTGATCGGCCCCAGGCCGGCAGCATGGGCGGCGCGGATGCCGTCGAGCACGTCGGCCACCGGGAAGTCGACGTCGTTCATGCGGCGGAAGATGGCGTCGTCCAGCCCGTCCAGGCTGACGGTCACGCGCTTCAGGCCCGCCGCCTTGAGCGCCGCAGCCTTGCGCGCCAGCACCGAGCCGTTGGTCGTCAGCGTGATGTCCAGCGCGTCACCCTCGGGTGTGCGCAGGGCGGACAGCATCGCGATCAGGTCTTCGAGGTGGCGCCGCAGCAGCGGCTCGCCGCCGGTCAGGCGGATCTTCTGCACGCCGTGGGCGACGAAGATCCGCGCCAGGCGGGTGATCTCCTCGAAGCTCAGCAGGCTGGTCTGCGGCAGGAACACGTAGTCCCGGTCGAAGATCTCCTTGGGCATGCAGTAGCTGCAGCGGAAGTTGCAGCGGTCGGTGACCGAGATGCGCAGGTCGCGCAGCGGCCGGCCGAGCGCGTCGGCCAGCAGGCCGGTGGCGGGAATGGCCTGCGCGGGAATGGCCGGTACCGGTGCGGCATAGCGCAGGTCGGCCAGCGGGATGACGGTTTCGCCCATGGCTCGGGATTCTGCCGTGCCGGCAGCGGCCGCAGCAGCGGCAAGGAATGGTCGGGGGGAGGGCGGCGCGGCGTTGCGCTGGCCCGGTCAGCGGGTGGTCGGCAGCGGCTGGGTGGCCACGCTCAGGTCGGCGCGGCGGGCGCCGGTGAAGCGGTGCGACCAGTACGCATCGCGCATGTCCTCGATGCGCACCGCGCCGCCGGCGCGCGGCGAGTGGATGAACTTGTCGTCACCCACGTAGATGCCCACGTGCGAGAAGGTGCGCTTCATCGTGTTGAAGAACACCAGGTCGCCGGGCTTGAGCTCGGCGCGGTTGATGCTGCGCAAGCCGGCGGTGGTGGCCTGCTCGTCGGCCCGGCGCGGCAGCACCAGGCCGATGCTGTTCTCGAAGATGTGGCGGGTGAAGCCGCTGCAGTCGAAGCCCTGCTGCTCGCTGTTGCCGCCCAGGCGGTAGGGCACGCCCAGGAAGTTCATCGCCGTCATGACCAGGTCGGACGCGGTGTCGCGCACCGAGTTGCGCACCGTCTCGACCAGGGCGCCGCCATTGCCGAGCGGCCGCAGCAGGCCGCGCTCGCCCAGCAGGTTCATGATCGGGTCGGTCAGCGCGTTGCCGCCTTGCGCCGCAGGCGCTGCGGGCGTGTCGGGCGCCGCCTGCACTTGCGGCGCCAGGCCCAGCAGGCTGGCCATGCACGCTGCCGCCAGGGCGGCACGCAGCAGGTGGGGGGCTTGGGCAGGCAGGTGCATCGCCCATGAGGATAACACCGCATTCAAGGGGGTTGTCCAGTCAGGTTGACAGTCAGTGTGTCGTCAGTGCCAGGGCTTGCAATGCCCGACCGACACGATTGCAGGCCCGCAGGAGACACGCATGTCCAGCTACCCCGAGTTCCACCGCCGTTCCATCGACGACCGTGACGGCTTCTGGCGCGAGCAGGCCGCGCTGATCGACTGGCAGACGCCGTTCGAGCAGGTCTGCGACTACAGCCGCCCGCCGTTCGCCAGGTGGTTCGTCGGCGGCCGCACCAACCTGTGCCACAACGCGGTCGACCGCCATGCTGCCCAACGCCCCGACGCGCCGGCGCTGATCTGGGTCTCGACCGAGGTCGACAAGGAGGTGGTCTACAGCTTCAGCCAGCTGCAGCGCGAGGTCGAGCGCATGGCCGCCATCCTGCTGGACCTGGGCGTGAAGCAGGGCGACCGGGTGCTGGTCTACATGCCGATGACGGCCGAGGCGGCCTTCACGATGCTGGCCTGCACCCGCATCGGCGCGGTGCATTCGGTGGTGTTCGGCGGTTTTGCCAGCCACAGCCTGGCCACGCGCATCGACGACGCCGAGCCGACGGTCATCGTCAGCAGCGATGCCGGTAGCCGGGGCGGCAAGGTCGTGCCCTACAAGCCGCTGCTCGACGAAGCGATCGCCCTGGCCAAGCACAAGCCCAAGGCCGTGCTGATGGTCGACCGCGGCCTGGCGCCGTTCAACCGTGTGGCCGGCCGCGATGCCGACTACGCTGAACTGCGCCAGAAGCACATCGACGCCCAGGTGCCCTGCGTGTGGCTGGAAGCCAGCGAGCCCAGCTACACGCTCTACACCAGCGGCACCACCGGCAAGCCCAAGGGCGTGCAGCGCGACACCGGCGGCTACTGCGTGGCGCTGGCCGCGTCGATGAAGCACATCTACATGGGCAAGGCCGGCGAGACCTACTTCAGCACCAGCGACATCGGCTGGGTGGTGGGCCACAGCTACATCATCTATGGCCCGCTGATCGCCGGCATGGCGACCATCATGTACGAGGGCCTGCCCACCCGGCCCGACGCCGGCGTGTGGTGGAGCCTGGTGGAGAAGCACAAGGTCAGCGTGATGTTCAGCGCGCCCACCGCGGCGCGGGTGCTGAAGAAGCAGGACCCGGCCTACCTGAGCAAGTACGACCTCAGCAGCCTGAAGGCGCTGTTCCTGGCCGGCGAGCCGCTGGACGAGCCCACCGCCACCTGGATGGCCCAGGCCATCGGCAAGCCGGTGATCGACAACTATTGGCAGACCGAGACCGGCTGGCCGATCATGGCCATCTGCAACGGCGTGGAGGCCGCGCCCACCAAGTTCGGCTCGCCGGGCAAGGCGGTTTACGGCTTCGACGTGCGCCTGATCGACGAGACCACGGCCGAGGAGATCACCGAGCCCGGCAAGAAGGGCGTGATTGCCGTCGAGGGCCCGCTTCCCCCGGGCTGCCTGCAGACGATCTGGCGTGACGACGACCGCTACGTGAAGACCTACTGGCAAAGCATTCACAAGCGGGTGATGTACAGCACCTTCGACTGGGGCGTGAAGGACGAAGACGGCTACTTCTACATCCTGGGCCGCACCGACGACGTGATCAACGTGGCCGGCCACCGCCTGGGCACGCGCGAGATCGAGGAGAGCATCTCCAGCCACCCGAACGTGGCCGAGGTGGCGGTGGTGGGCGTGGCCGACAACCTCAAGGGCCAGGTGGCGATGGCCTTCGCGGTGCTGAAGGACCCGACGCGTGCCGCCACGGCCGAGGACGCGCTGAAGCTCGAAGGCGAGATCATGAAGCTGGTCGACGGCCAGTTGGGGGCGGTGGCGCGGCCGGCGCGGGTGCGCTTCGTCAGCGGCCTGCCCAAGACGCGGTCGGGCAAGCTGCTGCGCCGCGCCATCCAGGCCGTGTGCGAGCTGCGCGACCCGGGCGACCTGACGACCATCGAGGACCCGAGCGCGCTGCAGCAGATCCGCGACCTGGTCGCCAGCGCCTGAGGCGGTTCGGGGCCTGCGGGCCCGGCGGCAGAATGGCGGCGCCGCATGCCTGCGGTGCCACCGGTTGTGCCGCCATGTCCCTGCTTGCCCGCCTTGCCTGTTCCGCCACCCTGTTGCTGGGCCTGGCCGTCGGCGCACAGGCCGTGGGTGCGGAGCCCGACCCGGTCGGCGGCGCCGGACCGGCCTGGGACGCGGCGCCCACCGCGGCTTCGGTGCAGGCCACCTGCCAGCGCAACTTGGCCCAGGCCGATGCGGCCCTGCGCGCCTTGCGGCGGCACCCGGCCGATGCCGGCTGGCTGGCCGCGCAGGACCGGTTCATGGCCCGCATCGAGGACTGGTCGTACCGGTTGAGCTTCCTGTCGGCCGTGCACGCCGACAAGGCGGTGCGCGACGCCTCCGAAGCCTGCGAGAAGCGCTGGAACGCCTTCTCCGCCCGCCTGGGCCAGGACACGACGCTGTACCGCGCCGCGCGCCAGGTGAAGCCTGCGGACGATGTCGAGCGCGAGCTGCTGAAGTCGCTGCTGGAGCAGTTCGAGGACGCCGGCGTCGGCCTGCCGACAGCGCAGCGGGCCCAGGCGCGGCGGCTGACCGAGCGCATCGCCGCCCTCGGTCAGGAATTCGAGCGCCACATCCGCGATGCCAACGTGCGCGTCGCCTTCACCGAGGCCGAGCTGCAAGGTGTGCCCGAGGCGGTTTGGAAGAACGCCAGGCGGGATGCCCAGGGCCGGCTGCTGCTGGGCGTGGACTACCCGACCTACGGCCCGGTGCTGCAACTGGCCGAGCAGGCCACCACCCGCGAGCGCCTGTGGCGCGCCAAGACCGACGAGGGCGGCCGGGCCAACATCCGCCTGCTGGCCGAGCTGAGCCGCCTGCGACTGGACAACGCCCGCCTGCTGGGTGCCGGCAGCTGGGCCGAGTTCGTGATCCGCCGCCGCATGGCCACCACGCCGCAACGGGTGGACGCCTTTCTGGGCGAGGTGAAGGCGGCGGTGCAGGACCGCGAGCAGCGCGAGCTGGCCGAACTGCGCCAGGCCAAGGCCGAGCACCTGGGTCGCCCGCTGGACCAGGTGCGGCTGGACCGCTGGGACGTCAGCTTCTACACCGAGCGGGTGCGCCGTGCCCGCTACGCCGTCGACCAGGAAGCCTTCCGCCAGCACTTTCCGCCGCAGCAGAGCCTGCAGTTCGCGCTGCGCCTGGTCGAGCGGCTGATGGGCGTGCGCTACCAGCGGGTGGAGGGCGCCGCGGCCTGGCATCCCGAGGTGCAGACCTATGCCATCAGCGACGCGGCCAGCGGTGCGTCGCTGGGCACGCTGTGGGTCGATCTGTACCCGCGCGAGGGCAAGTTCAACCATGCGGCGGTGTGGCCGCTGCGCTCGGCGTCCAGCGCGCTGGGGCGGCAGCCGCAGTCGGCGCTGGTGGTCAACTTCGACCGCAAGGGCCTGACGCTGGACGAGATGGAGACCCTGCTGCACGAGCTGGGCCATGCGGTGCACAACAACCTCAGCGCGACGCGCTTCGTGCAGCAGGCCGGTACCAACGTGCTGCGCGACTTCGTCGAGGCGCCTTCGCAGATGCTGGAGAGCTGGGTCTATGACAAGGGCGTGCTGGCGCTGATGGCCGAGATCTGCCCGGACTGCAAGCCGGTGCCGGATGCCCTGCTGGCGCAGGCGGTGGCGGCGCGCCGCTTCAGCCGGGGCGTGCTGAATGCGCGCCAGCAGCTGTACGCCAGCTACGACCTGGCCCTGCACGGCCCCAAGCTGCAGAACCCGCTGGCGCTGTGGGCGCAGATGGAAGGCGCCACGCCGCTGGGCCATGTGGCAGGCAGCCTGTTTCCGGCCGGCTTTGCCCACATCGCCAGCGGCTACAGCGCCGGCTACTACGGCTACCTGTGGAGCCTGGTGGTGGCCACCGACCTGCGCACGGCCTTCGCCGACAAGCTGGACCCGGCGGTGGGCAGACGCTACCGGGAACAGCTGCTGTCGCAGGGCAGCCAGCGCCCGCCGCAGGACCTGGTGCGCAGCTTCCTCGGCCGCGAGTTCAACAGCAAGGCGTTCTATGAAGAATTGGCCCGCTGACGACGCCAGGGGCGGTCTTTCGGGGGGCGCCGCGGGCTGACCCGGCACCCCCCGCGGGGTGGGCGCCGATCCGCGCCGAAGGGGGATGGGCGGGCGGTGGTGGCGGCCGGAGACTGGCGCCATCGTTCACCACCCTGCGGAGACCGCCATGCCCCAGCCGCTGATCACCCGCCGCGCCCTGTCCCGTCGCGCCTTCCTGGCCGGCGCTGCCGCCGCCTGGCCGCTGCTGCCTGCGGCGGCCGTGCTGCCCGGCATCCCGCTGGCGCTGGACGCGCCCGAGGACCTGGACCCCGCGGGCCACCTGGTCAGCGAGAAGTACGACGGCGTGCGGGCCCTGTGGGACGGCCGACAGCTGCGCTTTCGCAGCGGCCTGCCGGTGGCGGCGCCGGCCGGCTTCCTGCGGCGCCTGCCGCCGGTGCCGCTGGACGGCGAGCTGTGGCTGGGCCGCGGCTGCTTCGAGGCGCTGTCGGGCCTGGTGCGCCGCCAAGCTGCCAGCGAGGCTGACTGGCAGGAGCTGCGCTACATGGTCTTCGACATGCCCTGGGCGCAGGGTGGCTTCGCTGCCCGCCAGGCGCTGCTGCAGGGCCTGCTGCAGCAGCACGGCGACGCGGCCATCGTCGCGGTCGAGCAGACCGCCGTGCCCGACCGCAGCGCGCTGCAGCGCCGGCTGGACGCCGTGGTGCAGGCCGGCGGCGAGGGCCTGGTGCTGCGCCGCACGGACGCCCCATACGCCGCCGGCCGCAGCGCGGCCATGCTCAAGCTCAAGCCGCTGCAGGACGCCGAAGCCACCGTGGTGGCCCATCTGCCCGGCCAGGGCCGCCTGGCCGGCCGCATGGGGGCGCTGCGGGTGCGCGACGACGCCGGGCGCAGCTTCCAGATCGGCACCGGCTTCAGCGATGCGCAGCGAGCCGCACCGCCGGCGCCGGGCCAGCGCATCACCTACGCCTACCGCGGCCGCACCGAGTCGGGCCTGCCGCGCTTCGCCAGCTACCTGCGCGAACGGCCCGCGGGGTTGTGATCAGCGCGGCGGCAGGTGCCGTGCCGACAGGCTCTGCCCCAGCCGCTGCAGGCGTCGCCACAGCTGCCAGCCAGCCCAGGCGCGGCTGGCCAGGCGCCAGGCCCGGCGCGGCCGCACCAGGGCCAGCAGCAGTGCGCCACCGGCCAGCACCTCGGGGTGCGCGCGCAGCCACTGCCAGCCGTGGCGCACCTGGTCGGCCAGCGCCAGCGGGCGCCGCAGCAGCTGTGCGTCATCGACCAGTTGCTGTCGCAACCGGCCGCTGCGCACCTGCAACTGCTGCTTGCGCTGCCGGGCCGCGTCGAGCTGGCGGTCGAAGAACATCACTGAGGCGGCGGCGCCAGGCCGTCGCCGTCACGCGCCAGCTCGGCGCGGCTGGCTGGCAGCAGGCCGCCGGGGCTGGCCAGGCGACCGCGCGCCCGGTTCAACATCCACACGCCGCCGCCCACGCAGCCCAGGATCAACCCGGCGAGCGTCAGCGGGCGCCAGGGCTCGGGCGTCAGCGCCACCAGCAGGCCGGCGGCCAGCAGCAGGCCCAGGCCCAGCAGGAGCAGGCCGATCGCTGCCCAGGCCAGGGCGTCGAAGATGCGCAGCTTCTCCTGTTCCAACTCGCTGGCCAGCAGTTCCAGCCGCACCTGCACCAGTTCCAGCCCGGTCGACGCCAGACGGCGCAGCGACTGGAACAGGCCGGTGCCCGCTGCGCCGGGCTGCGGGGGCAGCGCCATGGCCGGGCTAGCGGCGGCCGATCAGCAGGCCGATGATCAGGCCGATGCCCGCGGCGGCACCGACTGCCTTCCAGGGGTGGTCGTGCACATAGTCGTCGGCGGCATGGCCAGCGGCCTTGGCGCGCTGGATCGCGCTGTCCTGCAGGTCGGCCAGCTTGTGGCGGGCGTCGGTGATGCGGTCCTGCACCTTGCTGCGCCATTCGGAGGCGCGTTCGCCGGTCTGGTCGGCGCCCAGGCGCAGCAGTTCCTCGGCGTCGCTGATCACCTGGCGCAGGTCGGCCATCAGCTTGTCTTTCTGGGCGATGCTCGTGTCGTTCATGCGAGGGCTCCTCGGTGGATGGGGGTTAGGTTGTGAGCGGTGGCCGCGGCCCGGGTTCCGTCGGGCGTCACAGCACTTCGGACGCGAAGTCGGCCAGGCGCGAGCGCTCGCCGCGGGCCAGCATCACATGGCCCGAATGCGGCCAGCCCTTGAAGCGGTCGACCGCGTAGGTCAGGCCCGACGAGCCCTCGGTGAGGTAGGGCGTGTCGATCTGCGCCAGGTTGCCCATGCAGATGATCTTGGTGCCGGGGCCGGCGCGGGTGATCAGGGTCTTCATCTGCTTGGGCGTCAGGTTCTG
>CALMIF010000352.1 GCA_937864045.1 uncultured Aquabacterium sp.
CGGATCAGGTGCGCGTTCTTCGGGATGCGGATCCCCAGCGCGTCTTCCACCGCACGCACGCTGGTCAGCGCATGGCAGCCGGTGCACACGCCGCAGATGCGCTCGACGAAGGCCCAGGCGTCGCGCGGGTCGCGGCCCTTCAGGATCACCTCCAGCCCGCGCCACATCGTGCCCGTGCTCACGGCGTTGCGGATGACGTTGTTGCTGTCGAGGTTGACCTCGCAGCGCATGTGGCCCTCGATGCGGGTGACCGGGTCGACGACGATGCGCCGGCCCATGTCATCCATCTTGAAGCCCTGGGTTTCGTCAGCGCCCATGTGTTGTGACTCCGTTGGATGTGGCGCGTCAGGCCGTGGTCTTGTCGTTCGATTTGTCGGTGGCCCGCTTGATGGCCGAGGCCGCCGCATGCGCCACCGCCGCCGCGCCGACCACGGCTGCCGCGGTGCCGCCCACCTGGTCGGCGTTGCGCTCGATGCCGAACTGGTGGATGTCGGTCAGGCGGCTGTCGAACGAGCCCTTGTCCCAGAAGCCGTCCTCGCTGCAGCCGATGCAGCCGTGGCCGGCCTTGATCGGAAAGCTCGTGCCCTCGTTCCACATCACCGTGCTGCAGGCGTTGTCGGTGGTCGGGCCCTTGCAGCCCACCTTGTAGAGGCAGTAGCCCTTGCGCGCCGATTCGTCGTCCCAGGCCTCGACGAACTGGCCGGCGTCGAAGTGCGGCCGGCGGTGGCACTTGTCGTGGATGCGCTGGCTGTAGAACATCTTCGGCCGGCCCTGGCGGTCCAGCTCGGGGATGCGGTCGAAGGTCAGCATGTAGGTGATGACGCCGGTCATCACCTCGGCGATCGGCGGGCAGCCGGGCACCTTGATGATGGGCTTGCCAGCGGATGCGCGCTGCGGATGAAGCTCTCGCTGCAGCAGGTGCACTCCAGCCCGTGCAGCCACACCACCGGCGTGCGCGGCTTGGTCTCCATGGCGTGGGCGATCTGCGGCACGAAGGCCGGGCCCAGGCCCAGCGACGTGGCGGTGAGCGAGCAGTACTTCAGGAAGCTGCGGCGCGAGATGCCCTGGCGGCGCATCACCTCGTAGAACGTCTCCATGCGGGTCTCCTCCGGATATGTGGACAACAGCGTGTTCTGTGACGACGCCGGCTGCGGTGATGGCTGCCGCCGGTGTGCGGTCAATGACACAAGTTGCATACCCGCCAGCCCGCCCCGCCGGGAAAACACCGAGGGGCGGCTGCAAGTGCTTGATCCGGCGCAACAAACTCCGCCGGTCCCGACAGCGGTTTGATCACTCCGGCGCCGGACCGGTCGTGCGGCTGCCGGTGCTGTCACCGAAGTGGAAGGTGGCCTGCCGGTGCTGCGCCACAGTGGCCGGCACCACCACTTCGGGCAGCGGCCATGGACAAGGACAAGGCGAACCGTTTCATGCAGAAGCTGGTGGGCGACGTCGCCACCGCCATTGCCGGCGGCCTGCTGCTGGCCGGTGACAAGGCCGGCCTGCTGAAGGCCATGGCCGGCGCCGGGCCGCTGACGCCCGCCGCGCTGGCCGACCGGTCCGGCGTGCGCCAGCGCTACGTCGAGGAATGGCTGGCGACCATGGCCGGCGCCGGCTACGTTGAGTACGAGGCCGCCACCGACTGTTTCACGCTGCCCGACGAACACGCGCAGTTCCTGATCGACCCGCGTGCCGAAACCTACCTGGGCGGGCTGTACGGCGGCCTGCCGGCGCTGATGGCGATGGTGCCCAAGCTGACCGAGGCCTTCCGCAGCGGCGAGGGCATCGCCTTCGCCGACTTCGGCGCCGACATGCCGCGCCTGCTGGAGACGATGAACCGCCCGGTCTACGAGGCGCGCCTGGTGCAGCAGTGGCTGCCGGCCCTGCCCGAGGCGCTGCAGCGCCTGCAGGCCGGCGGCAGCGCGTTGGACATCGGCTGCGGCACGGGCGTGGTGCCGGTGACGTTGGCGAAAGCCTTCCCGGCGGCGCACATCGCCGGCATCGACCTGGATGCGCACTCGATCGCGCTGGCCCGTGGCGAGGCCGAAGCCGCCGGCCTGGCCGACCGGGTGCAGCTGAATGCCCAGCGCATCGAGGACCTGCCGGCCGATGCACGCTACGACCTGATCACCACCTTCGACGTGGTGCACGACCTGCCCGACCCGCTGGACGCGCTGCGCCGCATCCGCGGCCACCTGAGTGATGGCGGCAGCTACCTGATGGTCGAGCCCAAGGTGGCCGACGACCTGGAGAGCAACCTCGCCAACCCCTTCGCCCGCATGCTCTACGGCATCAGCTGCCTGCACTGCGTGCCGCAGAGCCTGGCCCAGGGCGGCAGCGGCCTGGGCGCCTGCTGGGGCGAGCAGCGGGCGCGCACGCTGGCGGCGCAGGCCGGCTTCACCCGCTTCGAGCGGCTGCCCATCCGCAGCGCGGCGCTGGCGTTCTACGCGCTGGGCGAGACGCAGTCGCCCGGCTGAACCTCAGCCCTGCTGGCGCGCGTTCAGGCTGCGCACATAGCTGTCGCGCGTGCCGGTGACGTGCAGGCGCATCAGCGCCTCGAACTCGGCGAAGTGGCCGGCGTCGAACAGCGCCAGCAGTTGGCTGTGCTGCTCGAAGCCGCGCGGGTGCAGCACGTCGGCCGGCGCCGACAGATGCGTGCGCAGCGTGGCGATCTTGGTGGCAGCCGTGGCATAGGCGGCCTGCAAATACGGGTTGCCGCAGTGCTGGAAGAAGGCCTCGTGCAGGCGGGTGTCGGCGCGGCCGTAGCGCACCGCGTCGCGGGCGGTGCGGGCGGCTTCCATCTCGTCGATGGCCGCACGCAGCGTGGCCAGGGTCTCGGCCTTGGCGTGCTGGTGCGCCAGCGCGGCGGCGCGCGGCTCGACCAGGCAGCGGAACTCGCAGATCGCCGCCACGTCCTCGGCGCTGGGCTCGAAGACATAGCTGCCGCGCTGCGGCCGCACCACCACCAGGCCCTGCAGCTGCAGCTGGTTCAGCGCCTCGCGCACGGGGGTGCGGCTGACGCCGAACTGCGCTGCCAGCGACTCCTCCGGAATCATCGCGCCCAGTGCGAACTCGCCGTCGATGATGGCCTCGCGCAGGCGGTCGGCCACCTGGCTGGCCAGCGACTTCGGCGCGTCGATCTTGAAGCGGGACGGGTTCTGCAAGGGACAACCTTGGGGCGGCGGAAGAGGGCGGCGGCGCTGCGCCAACGGCCAGAGTCTGTCAGATCGAACGGCCGGGCCAGCGGCGAAAGGGCGGCGGATCGGGGTTAATGCTAGTGCCTTAGTACCTTACATACAAGAAGAATCGCGGCCATTCCGAACCTGCGCCCTGCGCGCCCCGCCATGTCTGCTGCCGCCTCCACTTCCACCGCCGCGCCGTCGGCCCTGTCCGTGCTGCAGGCGCTGCGCGACCAGCTGGGCGCGGCCGCGGTGCTGATCGGCGAGGACGTCCCCGAACGCAACCGCAACGACAACAGCTCGCAGCTGCCCGCGCGCCCCCTGGCGGTGGTGCGGCCGGCCGATGCCGTGGGCGTGTCGGCGGCGCTGAAGGCCTGTGCCGCCGCCGGCCTGAAGGCCGTGCCGCAGGGCGGGCTGACGGGGCTGTGCGGCGGCGCCCGGCCCGAGGACGGCTGGGTGGCGATCAGCCTGGAGCGCATGAGCGGCGTGCTGGAGGTCGACACCGCCAGCAGCACGATGACGGTGTGGGCCGGCACGCCGCTGGAGGCGGTGCAGCGTGCGGCCGAAGCGGCCGGCCTGTACTTCGCGCTGGACCTGGGCGCCCGTGGCTCGTGCGCCATCGGCGGCAACCTCAGCACCAATGCCGGCGGCAACCGCGTCATCCGCTACGGCATGGCGCGCGAGCTGGTGCTGGGCCTGGAGGTGGTGCTGCCCGACGGCACCATCCTCACCAGCCTGAACAAGATGCTGAAGAACAACGCCGGCTTCGACCTGAAGCAGCTGTTCATCGGCAGCGAGGGCACGCTGGGCATCATCACCCGCATCGTGCTGCGCCTGCATGGCCAGCCGCGCTGCACGCTGGCGGCGCTGTGCGCGGTCGACGGCTTCGACGCCGTGCTGGGCCTGCTGAACGCCGCCCGCTCGGGCCTGGGCCCGCTGTTGTCGGCCTTCGAGGTGATGTGGCCCGACTACTGGCAGGTGGTGACCGAGCGCGCCGGCGTGCAGGCCGCCGTGGGCAAGGGCCATGCGCAGTACGTGCTGGTCGAGGCCCAGGGCACCGACGAGGCGGTGGACGGCCCGCGCTTCCAGGCCTGGCTGGAAGGGCTGCTGGAACAAGGGCTGCTCCGGGACGCCGCGGTCGCCCAGAGCCTGGACGACGTGCAGGGCTTCTGGGCCCTGCGCGACGCCTGCGCCGAGTTCCACCAGGTGCTGGGCCCCCACGTCTCGTACGACGTGTCCCTGCCCATCGGCCGCATCGCCGACTTTGCGCGTGATTGCAAGGCGGCGCTGCTGGCCGCCGACGTGCCGGGCCGGCCGGCGGGCGCGGGTGTGGAGAGCATCTACTACGGCCACATCGGCGACAGCAACCTGCACCTGGTGGCCTGGAGCGATGGCCTGAGCCTGGCCGACCAGCCCAAGCCGGCGATGGACGCCGCCATCTACGGCCTGGTGCAGCAGTACGGCGGCAGCGTGTCGGCCGAGCACGGCATCGGCACGCAGAAGAAGAAGTGGCTGGGGCACAGCCGCAGCGCCGAGGAGATCGCCCTGATGCGCACGCTGAAGGCCGCGCTCGATCCCCGGGGATTGCTCAACCCCGGCAAGGTGATCTGAGCATGGCCAGCGTCACACGGCGGCCAACCGGGCCGACCGACCACCTCTTCCGCGCCATCGACTGGCTGCTGGCCGGCCTGCTGCTGGCGATGGTGGTGATGGTGTTCGGCAACGTGGTGCTGCGCTACGCCTTCAACTCCGGCATCGGCGTGGCCGAGGAACTGTCGCGCTTCTGCTTCATCTGGCTGACCTTCATCGGCGCGGTCAGCGTCACCCGCGAGAACGGTCACCTGGGCATGGACATGCTGACCGAGCGCCTGGGCCCGGGCGGCCGGCGCCTGGCCCTGGTGGTGACGCAGCTGCTGGTCATCGGCAGCTGCCTGATGCTGGTCTGGGGCACCTGGCGCCAGCACGAGATCAACGCCACCACCCGGGCGCCGATCACCGACCTGTCGCTGATCTGGGTCTTCGGCATCAGCTACCTCACCGGCAGCTGCATCGCGCTGCTGAGCGCGCACACGCTGTGGCGCCTGCTCAGCGGGCGCCTCAGCGATGCGGAGATCGCCGCCATGGGCCCGCGTGGCGAGGAGGCACCATGAGGCATCTTGTCTCGAACATCGCGAGCGGGCCGAGCGCCGGGCCGCTCCCAAGCCGGCCCGCCATCCCCTCGGGGGATCGGCTGACGTCCTCGTCGACCGAGGGGCAGACATGACCGTGCTGGTGTTCACCGCGGCGCTGATGGGCGCCATGGCCATCGGCGTGCCCATCGCTTTCGCGCTGATGCTGTGCGGCATGGCGCTGATGGTGGTGCAGGGCCAGGTCGACGCCACCATCCTGTCGCAGAAGCTGGTGGAAGGCGCCGACAGCTTCCCGCTGCTGGCGATCCCGTTCTTCATGCTGGCCGGCGAGCTGATGAACGCCGGCGGCATCAGCAAGCGCATCGTCGACGTGGCGCTGGCCTGGGTCGGCCACATCCGCGGCGGCCTGGGCCTGGTGGCGATCTTCGCCTCGGTGTTGATGGCCGCGATCAGCGGCAGCGCCGCGGCCGACACCGCGGCCATCGGTGCGCTGCTGATCCCGATGATGCGCAAGGCCGGCTACGACGTGCCGCGCGCGTCTGGCCTGATCGCCGCCGGCGGCGTGATCGCGCCGGTGATCCCGCCGTCGATCGGACTGATCGTCTTCGGCGTGATCGCCAACGTGTCGATCGGCAAGCTGTTCCTGGCCGGCATCGTGCCGGGCCTGATGATGGGCCTGTCGCTGCTGATCGCCTGGCTGTGGGTGGCGCGGCGCGACCAGGTGCAGGTGCTGCCGCGCCAGGGCCTGGGCCAGCGCCTGCAGGCCGGCGTCAAGGGCATCTGGGCGCTGCTGATGCCGCTGGGCATCATCGGCGGCCTGAAGTTCGGCGTCTTCACGCCCACCGAGGCCGGCGTGGTGGCCTGCGTCTACGCCTGGTTCGTCGGCACCTTCGTCTACCGTGAACTGGCGCCGTCGCAGTGGATGGCGCACCTGGTGGGTGCGGCCAAAAGCACGGCGGCGGTGGTGTTCCTGATCGCGGCGGCCCTGGTGTCGGGCTGGCTGATCACGATGTCCGACGTGCCGCAGCAGGTGGGCGCGATGCTGGAGCCCTTCATGGGCAACAAGATCCTGCTGATGGCGGTGATCATGGCCATCGTGGTGGTCATCGGCACCGCGCTGGACTTCGCGCCCACGCTGATGATCCTGACGCCGGTGCTGATGCCCATCGTCAAGCAGGCGGGCATCGACCCGGTCTACTTCGGCGTGCTGTTCATCATGAACAACGCCATCGGCCTGATCACGCCGCCTGTGGGCATCGTGCTGAACGTGATCTGCGGCGTCAGCAAGATCTCGATGGGCGAGCTGATGAAGGGCCTGTGGCCCTTCCTGTGGGCCGAGCTGATCGTGCTGTTCCTGCTGGTGCTGTTCCCCGATCTCGTGCTCGTGCCGTTGCGATGGCTGAGCTGAGCGCGCTGCGCTGCCCCAAGCCCGGCCTTTCCCCGCCCGCCTCCCGATTTCCCCCCGAACAACCCGGAGACACCCGATGAAGAAATCCACCTTGTTCCGCACCGCCGCCGTCGCGCTGGCGGCCCTGGCCACCGCCGGCAGCGCCAGCGCCCAGTTCCAGGACCGCAGCTTCCGCCTGTCCAGCGGGTCGGCCAAGGACCACCCGGCCGGCAACGGCATCATGAAGATGGTTGGCTGCGCCCAGGCCAAGTCGGGCGGCAAGATGAAGATCACGCCGTTCTGGGACAACCAGCTGGGCAACGACAGCACCGCCACCCAGAGCGTGCGCTCGGGCACCATCGACTTGGTGATCCCGTCGACCGCGCCGCTGGTGGCCATGGTGCCCGAGCTGGGTGTGCTGGACCTGCCCTTCCTGTTCAACACCGAGGCCGAAGCCGACCAGGTGCTCGACGGCAAGGCCGGTGCCTACTTCTCGGCCAAGCTGCCGGCGGTGGGCCTGGTCAACCTGGCCTACTGGGAGAACGGCTTCCGCAACGCCACCAACAGCAAGCGCCCGATCACGAAGATCGAGGACTTCAGCGGCCTGAAGATGCGCGTGATGCAGAACCCGGTCTACATCGACACCTTCAAGGAACTGGGCGCCAACGCCGTGCCCATGGCCTTCAGCGAGGTGTATTCGGCGCTGGAGACCAAGACGGTGGACGGCCAGGAGAACCCGTTCGCGCTGATCGACAGCCAGAAGTTCTACGAGGTGCAGAAGTACCTGAGCCTGACCAAGCATTCCTACGCCGCCCTGATGATGCTGATGAGCAAGAAGGTCTGGGACGGTCTGAGCCCGCAGGAGCAGGACACGCTGAAGGCCTGCGCCATCGAGGGCCGTGACGAGCAGCGCAAGGTCAGCCGCGCGAAGAACGGCGCCACGCTGGACGGCCTGAAGGCCAAGGGCATGCAGGTCAACGAGATCCCGCCGGCCGAGATGGCCCGCATCCGCGACAAGGTGAAGGTGGTCTACGACCACCAGGCCACCAAGATCGGCGCCGAGGCCATGGGCATCGTCATGGGCGAACTGAAGCGCATCCGTGGGCAATAACTCCCCCCCGAAGCGCCTTCGGCGCTCCCCCCCAGGGGGGCGCCGCCAGCGGCCCGGCGGAGCCGGCTCCGCGGCGACCGCTTGGTTTGAGTGGATGCATGCGACGGTGGTGATGCTTGGCTTCAATGGAAACTGACATGAACTCTGGAGATGGGCACGGCCTGGTGGTGCTGGTCACCGGCGCCGCGCAGGGCATCGGCCGCGGCCTGGCCGAGGCCTTTGCCCGCCAGGGTGCGCGCCTGGTGCTGGGCGATGTCGACGAAGCCGGCGTGCAGGCCACCCGCGATGCCTTGCGGGCGCAGGGCCATCAGGCCGAATCCGCACGCTGCGACATCACCCAGGCCACCGACAACGCGGGCCTGGTGGCGCTGGCAGTGCAGGCCTTCGGCCGGCTGGACGTGGCAATCTGCAATGCCGGCATCAGCCAGGTCAAGCCCTTCATGGACCTGGATGCGGCCGACTGGCAGCGCATGCTGGGTGTCAACGTGACCGGCACCTTCCTGACGCTGCAGGCCGCGGCGCGGCAGATGCGCCAGCAGGCACCGCTGGCTGCGGGCCGACCGCGCGGCAAGATCCTGACGCTGGCCAGCATCGCGGGCCGCCCGGGTGCCGGGGCGATTGCGGGTGTGATCGCCCCCTACCGGGCCAGCAAGGCGGCGGTGATCAGCCTGACCCAGAGCGCCGCCTTCACGCTGGCGCCCGACGTGACGGTGAACGCGCTGTGCCCCGGCATCGTGGCCACCGACATGTGGACGCAGATGGACCGCGACTGGACCACGCTGAACGGCCAGCCGCAGGGCGAGGCCTTCGCCAGCCGCGTGGCGGCGATCCCGATGGGCCGGGCCCAGCAGCCAGGTGACGTGGCCAACCTGGCCCTGTACCTGGCGTCACCCGCCGCCGACTACATGACCGGCCAGTCGATCAACATCGACGGCGGCCTGATGATGAATTGATGGCCCACCCCCGCAGCGCCTTGGGCGCTCCCCCTCAAGGGGGCGCCGCCAGTGGCCCGGCAAAGCCGGTTCCACGGCGACCGCTGGGTCAGGTCGCCGCGGGCCCGCGCCGAGCGCCCTGACAACCGGAGAACTGGCTTGACATTGCATCCCGCGCTTCAACTGCAGCAGCAGATCTCGTCTTGCCGCCTCGTGCGTGCGCCCGGCGCCTATGACAGCCTCAGCGCCCGCCTGGTCGAACAGGCCGGCTTCGAGGCCATCTACATGACCGGCTTCGGCGCCACCGCGTCGCGCCTGGGCCAGCCCGACATCGGCCTGCTGACCCAGACCGAGATGACCACCCATGCCCGCGACATGGTGCGGGCCGTGGGCGTGCCGGTGATCGCCGATGCCGACACGGGCTACGGCGGCCCGTCGAACATCGCCCGCACGGTGCGTGAATACCTGCAGGCCGGTGTCGCCGCCATCCACCTGGAAGACCAGGTGGCGCCCAAGCGCTGCGGCCAGATGGCGGGCATCAAGTTGATCGACGCCGCCGAGAACGCCCGCCGCCTGCGCGCCGCGCTGGCCGCCCGGGGCAGCGATCCGCTGCTGGTGATCGGCCGCACCGACGCGCTGCCGGCCATCGGCATCGCCGAGGCGCTGGACCGCGCCAGGCGCTACCAGGACGCGGGCGTGGATCTCGTCTTCGTCGACGGCATCAAGACCGTTGCCGAGGTGGAGGCCGTGGCCCGTGGCCTGCCTGGCCCGAAGGTGGTGTCCATCGTCGACGGCAACCCGTCGACCGCATTGACCACCGCCGACCTGCAGGCCATGGGCTTTGCGGTGGTGCTGTACGCGGTGACCACGCTGTTTGCCGCCACCCGCGCCGTGCAGCAGGCCCTGGCCACACTGGCGGCCGATGGCACGCCGAAGGCCGTTCCCGGTGTGAGTTACCCCGACTTCACCCGCGTCGTCGGCTTGGCCGATCATCAGGCCCTGGACCACGACTTCGGTGCATGAATCTCCTCTCTCGAAAGCCAACCGTGACCACCGACTCCGTTCCCTACACCGGCCTCTGGCCCGCGATGCTGACGCCGCTGGACGCCGCGCTGGACATCGACATTCCCGCCTTCGCTGCCCATGCCAAGGCCCTGCTGGCCGCCGGCTGCACCGGCGTCACGCCCTTCGGCACCACGGGCGAGGGACCGTCGTTCAGCGTGGCCGAGCGCCAGGCTGCACTCGACGGTCTGATCGCCGGCGGTGTGCCGGCCAACCGCATCCTGGCGTCGACCAGCTGCGCCGCGCTGCCCGACACCGTGGCGCTGGTCCGGCACGCGGTGCGAGCCGGCGTGCGGGGCTGCCTGGTGCTGCCGCCGTTCTTCCTGAAGGGCGTGCCCGACCAGGGCGTGGTCGACTTCTACAGCCAGCTGGTCGCCCAGGTCGACGACGCCCGGCTGCGCATCGTGCTGTACCACATCCCCCAGGTCTCGGGCGTGGCCCTGAGCCGCGAGGTCATCGCCACGCTGCTGCAGCGCTTCCCCGGCACCATCATCGGCCTGAAGGACAGCGGCTGCCAGCGGGCCGACTCGCTCGTCTTCGCTGAAGCCTTCATGCCGTCGCTGCAGGTGTGGGTGGGCAACGAGCCCGACCTGCAGACCCTGGGCGACCGCGGTGCGCTGGGCGCCGTCAGCGGCGTGGGCAACATCGCGCCGCAGCTGGTCATGCGCCTGGTGCAGGGCACGGCCACGCCCACCGCGGCAGCCGACCAGCAGCAGGTGCTGGACCTGCTGGCGATCCTGCTGGGTGCCCAGGGCCTGACGGCGGCCTTCAAGAGCACGATGGCC
The DNA here is from genome assembly GCA_937864045.1 of uncultured Aquabacterium sp. GTDB lineage: Bacteria > Pseudomonadota > Gammaproteobacteria > Burkholderiales > Burkholderiaceae_C > Pseudaquabacterium. The sequence continues at coordinate 10,583 of CALMIF010000352.1, forward strand.
ACGCTGACCGGGCACGATGGCTGGCGCCGCGTGCGGGCGCCGCTGGTGGCGCTGGACGATGGTGCTCACGCCAAGCTGGCCGCCCAGTGGCAGGCCTTCGGCACCGACCGTCTGCGCTGACCACCATGACCGCCGACGTCGTCTGCGTCGCCAGCTGGAACGCCGACCTGGTGGTGCGCCTGCCGCGCCCGCCGGCGCGCGGTGAAACGCTGATGGCCCATGGCTTCACCATCGGCCCTGGCGGCAAGGGCAGCAATGCCGCCGTCGCTGCGGCACGCCAGGGCGCCCGCGTGGCGGTGCTGGCGCGGCTGGGCGACGATGACTTCGGCCGCATGGCGCTGGCCCAGTGGGCGGGCGAGGGCATCGATGCCACAGCAGTGGAGATCGCGCCCGGCGAGCCCAGCGGCGTGGCGCAGATCCAGGTCTTCGACGACGGCGACAACACCATCGCAGTGGCCCCGGGCGCCGGTGCCGGGCTGGCGCCGCGCCATGCCCAGGCGGCCGCGCCGCTGCTGCGCACGTGCAAGGTGGTGATGGCGTCCAACGAGGTGCCGGCCGCCTGCACAGCCGAGGCTTTCGCCATCGCCCGAGCGGCCGGCGCGTTCACGCTGCTGAACCCGGCACCGGCCGCCACGCTGGCACCGGCGCTGCTGGCGCTGGTCGACTTGCTGACGCCCAACGAGACCGAGCTGCGCGCCTTGGCCGGCCTGGATGCCGACGCGCCCGAGGACGCGGCGGTGCAGGCCCTGCAGGCGCAGGGCGCCGGCGCGGTGCTGGTCACGCTGGGGGCGGCCGGCTGCCGGCTGCATCTGCCGGGTTCTGCGGGTCAACCACCGCAGGCGCTGGCCGGCCACCGCGTGCCGGTGGTCGACACCATCGGTGCCGGCGACACCTTCACCGGCGCGCTGGCGGCTGCCATCGCCCGTGGCGAAGCGCTGGCCGATGCGATGGTGCTGGCCAACGCTGCCGCGGCGCTGGCAGTGGGCGGCGCCGGAGCCACCGCCAGCATGCCGACGTTGGCGGCGACCCGCAGCTGGCTTGCCAATCAGCAGGGCTCAATGAAGTTCAGCAGCCGGGACGAGCGCCCAGCTTGCGCAGGATGGTCTCCATCAGGCACCACTTGGTGACGCCGCTCTGCAGCAGGTTGATGCCGACGAAGGCGGTGAAGGCCAGCCACCAGGGGCTGACGAACAGCGGGCTGCCGGGAATGCCCAGGGCCAGCGACAGCAGGATGAACGTGCCGGCGACGGTGCGCACGATTTGCCAAGAGGTCATGTGAGTTCTCCTTCAGGGGGGGTGGAACGGATGAGGTCGCCCGGCCGCTTGCGGTAGGCGGCGTAGACCAGGGTGGGAATCACGACCAGGGTCAGCGCGGTCGACACCGCGATGCCGAAGATCAGCGCGATGGCCAGGCCGTTGAAGATCGGGTCGTCGAGGATGAAGAACGCCCCCAGCATCGCCGCCAGGCCGGTCAGCACGATGGGCTGGGCCCGGGTGATGGCCGATTGCACGATGGCGGTGGGCAGCGGCAGGCCCTCGTGCAGTTGCAGGCGGATGAAGTCCACCAGCAGGATGGAGTTGCGCACGATGATGCCGGCCAGGGCGATCATGCCGATCATGCTGGTGGCGGTGAACGGCGCGCCCAGCAGGGCGTGGCCCGGCATCACGCCGATGATGGTCAGCGGGATCGGCGCCATGATGATCAGCGGCAGCAGGTAACTGCCGAACTGCGCGACCACCAGCAGGTAGATCAGCACCAGGCCCACCGCATAGGCCGCGCCCATGTCGCGGAAGGTCTCGTAGGTGATCTGCGACTCCCCGTCCCACTTCAGGCTGTAGCCGCGGTAGGGGTCGGCCGGCTGGTGGATGAAGAATTCCTGCAGCGTGCCGCCGCCGGGCGTGGTGATCTGGCCGACGGCGGCGCGCGCTGCGGCGATGCCGTACAGCGGGCTGTCGACCTGGCCGGCCATGTCGGCGACGACGTAGTGCACCGGCAGGCCGTCCTTGTGGAACAGCGGCTGCTCGCGCTGGCTGTCGCTGACGCGCACCAGTTCGCGGATCGGCACCAGGCGGCCGTCGGCGGAGCGCACGGCCAGCTGCAGCAGCGCGTCCAGGTCGCCGTGCCGGTCCGCCGGCAACTGCAGCAGGGCGGGGGCAGGGTATTTGCTGGCGTCGTGCAGGTACGTCGCCGCCTCGCCGGCCAGGCCGGCGCGCAGCGTGGTGACGATGGTCTGCTGCGGCACGCCCAGCATGGCGGCCTTCTGGCGGTCGACCAGCAGCAGGGTGCGCGGTGCGGCGGCGATGCCGCTGTGGTCCACGTCGACGATGCCCGGCGTCTTCAGCAGCGCCTGCTGCACCGCCTGCGCCACGTGGGCGCGGCCGTCGGCCTCGGGGCCGTAGACCTCGGCGACGATCGGGGCCTGCACCGGCGGGCCGGGCGGCACTTCCACCACCTTCACGTTGGCGCCGAATTGCGCGCCGATGCGCTGCAGTGCCGGCCGCACGCGGGTGGCGATGGCATGGCTCTTGGCGCTGCGCTGGTGCTTGTCGACCAGGTTGACCTGCAGGTCGCCCAGCTCGCTGCTGGCGCGGCCGTCGTACTGGCGCACCAGGCCGTTGAAGTTGATCGGCGCGGCGGTGCCGGCATAGGCCTGGTAGTCGGTGACCTCGGGCACCGTGGCCAGGTGGCGGCCCAAGGCCTGCAGCACGGCGGCGGTCTGCTCCACCGGCGTGCCGGCGGGCATGTCGACGATGACCTGGAACTCGGACTTGTTGTCGTTGGGCAGCATCTTCAGCAGCACCAGGCCGGTGGCCGGCAGCGCCAGCGACACGGCGATCAGCGCGGCGATGCCCAGCCCGAGGATGCCGCGCGCGCGGCCGCCACGGGTCTCGTCCAGCAGCGGGCGGAACAGGCGCTGGAAGAACGGCGCGATGCGTTCAGCGAGACCGTGCGGCTTGTTGTCCGGGTGTTCCGGCAGCGCCTTCATCCACAGCCGCGCCAGCCAGGGCGTCACGACGAAGGCGATCGCCAGCGACAGCCCCATGCCCATGCTGGCGTTGATGGGGATGGGCGCCATGTACGGCCCCATCAGGCCGCTGACGAAGGCCATCGGCAGCAGGGCGGCAATCACCGTCAGCGTGGCCAGGATGGTCGGCCCGCCCACCTCGTCGACCGCGGCCGGGATGATCTGCGCCAGCGTGCGGCCCGGGTGCAGCGCCTGGTGACGGTGGATGTTCTCGACCACCACGATGGCGTCGTCGACCAGGATGCCGATCGAGAAGATCAGCGCGAACAGGCTCACCCGGTTCAGCGTGAAGCCCCAGGCCCAGCTGGCGAACAGGGTGACGGTGAGGGTCAGCACCACCGCCGTGCCGACGATGGCCGCCTCGCGCCGGCCCAGGGCGATGACCACCAGGGCCACCACGCTGGCGGTGGCGAACAGCAGCTTCTTGATCAGGGTCTGCGCCTTGTCGTTGGCGGTGCCGCCGTAGTTGCGGGTCTCGCTGACCTGCACGTCGGCCGGGATCACGGTGTTGCGCAGCGCGGCCACGCGCGCCATCACCGCGTCGGCCACGTCGATCGCGTTCTCGCCGGGCTTCTTGGTGATGGCCAGCGTCACCGCCGGGTGTTCCTCGGTGGGCTTGCCGTCGCGGGCGGCGGTGCCGTGCCAGACCAGCCTGGCGGTGGGCGGCGGGCCGTCACGCACGGCAGCCACGTCGCGCAGAAAGACGGGCTTGCCGGCGCGCACGCCCACCACCAGGTCGGCCAGTTCGGCAGCCTCGCGCAGGAAGGCGCCGGCCTCGATCGCCACCGTGCGGTTGCCGCCGACCAGGTCGCCCACCGGCAGGCCGAGATTCGCTGACTGCAGCGCCTGCCGCAGGTCGGCCACGGTCAGGGCGCTGCCGGCCAGGCGGGCAGGGTCGATCTCGACCAGCACGGCGCGGCCCGGGCCGCCGATGGTGCGGATCTCGCGGGTGCCGGGCACCCGCTTCAATTCGGCCTCGATGCTGTGCGCCACGCGCTCCAGGTCGAAGGGGCCGGTGGCGGGGTTGGCGCTGTGCAGGGTCAGCGTGACGATCGGCACATCGTCGATGCCCTTGGGCTTGACGATGGGTTGGCCCACGCCCAGGCCTTGCGGCAACCAGTCGGCATTGGACTGCACCGTGTCGTGCAGCCGCACCAGGGCCTCGGTGCGCGGCACGCCCACCTTGAACTGCACGGTGACGATGGCCAGGCCGGGACGCGACACCGACATCACGTGCTCGACCCCGGCCATCTGCGCCAGCACCTGCTCGGCCGGCCCGGCGACCATCTGCTCGACATCACGTACCGCCGCGCCCGGGAACGGGATCAGCACGTTGGCCATGGTCACGTTGATCTGCGGCTCTTCCTCGCGCGGCGTGACCCCCACCGCAAAGATGCCCAGCAGCAGGGCCACCAGGGCCAGCAGCGGGGTGATCTGCGCCGACTGGAAGAAGGCGGCGATGCGGCCGGAGGGGCCGAGCCGGGTGGGCGTGGTGTGGCCGGACATGGCGGCGATCAACGGGTGGCGGGCAGGGCGCGCGCGGCGGCCTGCGGATCGGTGGCGACACGTTCACCGGCGGCCAGGCCGGCCAACACCTCGACGCGGTCGCCCTGGCTGCGGCCCAGGCGCACCTGGCGCAGGGCCGGCACACCGGCGGGGTCGAGCACATAGAGCGCGGTCAACTCGGCGCGGCGCACCACGGCGCTGCGCGGCACGGCCAGCGTGGCGGGCGCGCCGGTCGTCGCCGGGACCGGCAACCAGACGCGGGCGTAGAGGCCGGGCACCACGCCAGGCAGGCCGGCCGGAAGGTCGGCGCGCAGCTGCACCGTGTGGGTGGCGGCATCGACCACCGGCAGCAGCTGGGCGCGCACGGGTTGCGGCGTTGCGCTGGCGGCGCTGAGGCCGGGCAGCTCGATGCGCGGCAGGGCGCCGGCTTGCAGCGCGCCGGCCACGCTCTGCGGCAATGCGGCGGTCACACGCATCGCGCCGGGGTCGTACAGCGTCAGCAGCGGGCGGCCGGGCAGGGCCATGTCGCCCAGGGCCACCGGCACCTCGGCCACGACCCCGGCGAAGGGCGCCCGCACCACCGACAGGCCCGATTGCGTGCGCGCCGCGCCGGCCTGGGCCAGCTGGGCATTCACCTGCGCCTGCGTGGCCTTGAACTGGGCCTCGGCCCGCTCCAGCGCGGCGGCGCTGATGAAGGCATCCCGCGCCAGCTGGCGCTGGCGCTCCAGGTCCTGGCGCGCCAGGTCCTGCGCGGCGCGCGCGGCCAGCACCTGGGCGTCACCGGCGGCAGCGGTCTGCTCGGCGGCGCGGGCGTCCAGGCGCAGCAGCACCTGGCCGGCGGCCACGCGGTCGCCAGCCTTCACGTCCAGCTGCACCACGGCGCCGGCCACCTGGGCGGCGACCACGGTCTGGCGCACCGCCTCGACCACGCCGTCGAAGCCGGCAGAGGCGCCGCCGGCGACAGCCCCGGCCGTCACCGTGGCCAGGGCGGGTGCGCTGCCGGCTAGCACCGGCCGGCCGGTCAGCAGCAGGGGCAGGGCCAGTGCCAGCAGGCCCAGCGAGGTGCGGCGCGGCAGGGCATGGACTGCGGAGGGGGTCAGGGTGCGCATCGGGTGACCTTGTGGAAATCTCTGACTCAAGTATTTGCGCAAGTGCGCAAATAGTCAAGTACGATATCAACCAAGGACGCAGCCGCCGCCCGCTGCACAAGGCATCATGGCCACCGACCCCACCCCGAGCTGCACCACCATGCAAGACCTTCCGCCCGAGGCCCTGGCCCAGGTGGCCGCCTATTTCCAGGCCCTGTCGGAGCCCACCCGGCTGCAGATCCTCAACCTGCTGCGCCAGGGCGAGCGCAGCGTGGGCGAGCTGGCCCAGCTGTGCGGCTTCAGCGCGGCGAACGTTTCGCGGCACCTGACGCTGCTGACCCAGCATGGCCTGGTCAAGCGCGAGCCGCGCGGCAACAGTGCCATCTACAGCATCGCCGACGCCTCGGTCTACGCGCTGTGCGACCTGGTCTGCGGCAGCATCGCCCGGCGCTTCGAAACGCTGGCGGCGGGCCAGGCGGCCTTCTCGGCGCTGTCGGCGGCATCGGCGCCGGTCGCCCCGCGCCGGGGGGGCCGATCGGCCCGATCCTGACCCCCGGCGCCGCCGGGCGCGGCTTGATCCAGCGCAAATCCGGCTGAACCACTGCCGGCACTAGTTCTTCAGGACGATGGCGGCGCGCCCGGCCATCGTTCTTCAGGCCAGCCGCGCCTGCCTTGCGGAAGGATGTTCACCGCGGGGCCGCCGCGGGACAGTCCCGTCATTGCAATGACGGGGCTCGTCCCATGGCTTCCAATCCCGCCTCCTCCGCTTCGGCCGCCGCACCCATCCCGCCCAAGGCCTGGTCGGTGCTGGCCGTCAGCACGCTGGCCTTCACCGTGTGCTTCATGGTGTGGATGATGTTCGGTGTCATCGGCATCCCGCTGAAGATGACGCTGGGCCTGTCGGCCACCGAGTTCGGCCTGCTCACCGCCACGCCGGTGCTCACCGGCTCGCTGATCCGCGTGCCGCTGGGCATCTGGACCGACCGCGACGGCGGCCGCATCGTCATGGCCCTGCTGATGGCCGCCACCGTGCCCGCCATCTGGCTGATGGCCTATGCCACGGCCTACTGGCACTTCCTGGTGATCGCCGGCCCAGCGCGCCTTCGCCGACGTGCAGCAGGGCTGGCAGGCGCTGCGCACGGCCTGGAGCGCCGAGGCACTGCCCGGCACGGCCGAGGCCGCCCGGCAGGCCGACCGCTTCGTCGCCCGCATCGCCCTGCTGTCGGGCGACGCCCGCTTCACCGTGGTGGCCGAGGCCGGCGACGCCAACGAGGCCCAGCGCTGCGCCGCGGCCCACCAGCCCGACGTGATCCTGCTGGACAACCACATGCCCGGTGTCAGCGGCGTCGATGCGCTGCCCGGCATCCGCCAGGTGGCGCCGGCGGCGCGGGTGCTGATGCCCACCGTCAGCGAGGCGCCGCAGGACCACGTGCAGCACATCCTGCGCAAGCTCAACCTGAGCTCGCGGGTGCAGGCGGCCGTGTTCCTGGCCGGGCGCGGCTGAGCGCCGGACGGGCTGGCACCAGGCGCCGAACAAGGCCAGCCCGTCGGGCTTGATCCGGCCGCTGCGCCGGGCCGATGCCGGCGATGCTGTCGGCATGCGAGATCAAGGACCGAAGGCACGAGCGCCTGGTGCTGTCCAGCCTGCCCATCGGGGTGGGGCTGATCGTCCGGCCAGGCCGGACCGACAGGCAGGCCGGCGCCGCCACATCACCGAACTGCTGCGCCGCCAGCATGCGATGGAACTGGCGGACGGTGCGATGCAGCCGCGGGACTACCGCCTGCTGTCCAAGCGCCTGCGCCAGTCGCTGGCCGCGCTGCCGGAGGCCACGGCCCGCGGCGGTTTCTCGGAGCTGCCGCTGGACCTGCTGCCGCTGGCCGCCGAGGCGCTGGAGACGCGCCACTTCGAGCGCCGCGGCGAGCTGTTCGGCCTGCGCGCGCAGCTGTGCCGCGACGTGGCCGATGCCTTGCTGCACCGCCTGCGCAGGCCGCGCGGCGACTGAAGGCCGGCGTCAGGCGCGCAGCAGGTCGAGCAGGGTGCGGGCGATCACCTTGGTGGCCCGCCGCAGGTCGTCCAGCACGAGGTGCTCGTCGGCGCGCTTGGCGTTCGATTCCAGCACCGTGCGCGGCCCGGCGCCGTAGATCACGGCCGGGATGCCGCGCTCGCTGAACAGGCGCGCGTCGGTGTACAGCGGCGTGCCCGAGGCTTCGACCGGCTCGCCGAACAGCGCCGTGGCGTGGCGGCACAGCGATTCGACCAGCGGCGCATTGCCCGCCAGCGGCACCATCGCGCGCGCCAGCAGCAGGCGGCGAATCTCCACGCTGGTGCCCGGGCAGGCGGCCACGGTGTGTGTGATCAGGTCGCGCAGCGCGGCTTCCACCTGCGCCGGGTCTTCCTCGGGGATCATGCGGCGGTCGATCTTCAGCACCACCTTGCCGGGCACCACGTTGGTGTTGGTGCCGCCCTCGATGCGGCCGACGTTGATGTAGCCGTGGTTGATGCCCTTCACGGCACTGCGGGTCTGGCGCAGCCGGCCGTTCTCGGCGTACAGCGCCACCAGCACCTGCGTGGCGGCCTGCAGCGCATCGACCGCGGTCTCGGGCACGGCGGCGTGACCCATCTTCCCGTGGACGGTCACTTCCAGCTGCAGGCAGCCGTTGTGCGCCGTCACCACCTGGTAGCTGAAGCCGGCGGCGATTTCCAGGTCCGGCCTGGTCAGCCCCTGGTCCAGCAGCCACTTCGGCCCCAGCTCGCCGCCGAACTCCTCGTCGTAGGTGAACAGCAGGTCGACGCCGCCGGCCAGCGGCACGCCGGCCGCCTCGATGGCCCGGGTGGCGAAGGTGAAGCTGGCGAAGTCGCTCTTGCTGACGGCCGAGGCACGCCCGTAGAGCTTGCGGTCGACGATCTCCGCACCGTACGGCGCGTGCGTCCAGCCTTCGCCCGGCGGCACCACATCGCCATGGGCGTTCAGCGCGACGATGCGCCCGCCTGCGCCATAGCGCCGGCGCGCCACCAGGTTGGTGATCGACTGCATCCCCTGCGCCTGCACCAGGGCCTCGGGCACGGCATGGGCCTCGGCGGGCCAGCCCATCTCGGCCAGCAGGGCCTGGGTGCGCAGGGCGTGGGGCGCGTTGTTGCCCGGCGGCGTGTCGGTGGGCACGCGCACCAGCGCCTGCAGGAAGCGCACCTGTTCGTCGAAATGGGCGTCGATGTACGCATCGACAGCAAGGTAGGAATCGGGCTGGCTCATGGCTGCTCGCTGGCAAGTTGGTCGATGAGGGACTGGAACGCGCTGACGCACAGGTCCATGTCGTGGCTGGAGGTGGATTCCAGCGGGTTGTGGCTGATGCCGCCGTTTTCGCCGCGCACGAAGAGCATGGCCTGCGGCATCAGTTCGTGCAGCTTCATCGCGTCGTGGCCGGCGCCGCTGGGCATGGTGTGCACCGGCAGGCCCAGGCCGGCGACGGCCTGCGCCCAGCGCGCCTGCCAGGCGGCATCGCTGGGCGCGGCGGGTACGCGCATCGCTTCCTCGATGCGCACCTGCACGCACCGGCGCTCGCCGATGGCGCGCAGGCCGTCGAGGATGTCGTTCGCGCAGGCGTCCCGCGCGGCATCGGTGGTGGCGCGCACGTCCAGGCTGAAGCTGCAGCGGCCGGGCACCACGTTGATCGAGCCGTTGGGCACCTGCAGCATGCCCACCGTGGCCACCACGTCGGGCACGGCCGACGCACAGCGCTCGGCCAGCAGCACCAGCTCGGCGGCGGCGGCGGCGGCGTCGCGGCGGCGGTCCATCGGCGTGGTGCCGGCGTGGCTGGCCATGCCGGTGATCTCGCCCAGGTAGCGCAGGCTGCCGTTGATCGAGCTGACCACACCCAGCGGCAGGCTCAGCTCGTTGAGCACCGGGCCCTGCTCGATGTGCACCTCGACGAAGCCCAGGTAGCGCGACGGATCGCGCTTCAGCGCCGGGATGCCGGCAGGGTCGAGCCCCGCCTCGGCCATCGCCTGGCGCATCGTCACGCCGTCGGCGTCCTGCTGGTCCAGCCAGGCCGGGTTGAACTGGCCGATCAGCGCACCCGAGCCCAGGAACACCGCCTTGTAGCGCTGGCCTTCCTCTTCCGAGAAGCCGACGACCTCGATGCCGAAGGGCAGGCGCCGGCCGGCCTGCGCCAGCGAGCGCACCACCGCCATCGGCACCAGGATGCCCAGGCGGCCGTCGTACTTGCCGCCGTTGCGCACGGTGTCGTAGTGGCTGCCGGTCAGCAGGCGCGGCGCAGCGGCGTCAGCGCCGTGGTAGATGCCGACCACGTTGCCCACCGCGTCGATCGTGACCTCGTCGAAGCCGCACTCATCGCGCATCCTGCTCGCCAGCTGCGCGGCCACGGCGCGGTGGGCGGGCGTCAGGTAGGTCACGGTCAGCTCACCGCGCTCGGCATAGCCCGGCTCGCTGTGCGCGGCCAGCGCCTCGGCCCAGTCCCACACCAGGTGGCCCTGCCCGGGCTGCTCGCCGAACTTGTCGGCCAGGCGGATCTCGGCGATGCGGTGGATGTTGCGCAGCGCCTCGGCGTGCTCCACGTCGGGGTGGTGCTGCAGCCGCCGGGCGAAGGTGGCGATGATCTGCTGCTTGTCCAGCCCCAGGCCGCGCGGCCCGCGCACCGCCAGGATGAACGGGAAGCCGAACTTCGCGTTGTAGGCGGCGTTGAGCTGCTGGATGCGGGCGAACTCGTCCGGCGTGCACTGTGTGAGGCCCGCCTTGCCCTGCTCGTTGGTCGATTCGGCGGTCAGCGTCTGCGCCACCATCGCCTTGCCGGCCAGTTCGGGGTGGGCGCGGATCAGGCGCAGCTGCGCATCGGCGCCGGCCTCGCGCACCGCCTGCACCAGGGCCTGCTTCAGCGCGGCCAGGGTGGCGAAGGGCCGGTGATCCCAGGCGCGTTCGGCGACCCAGGGCGAATGCTCGTAGGTGCCGGCCAGCAGGGCGGTGAACTCGGCTTGGTCGGCGCCATTCAGCTGCGCCAGCGTGAGGGGGGTGCTCATGGTGCTCATTCCCAGACGAAGGCGGTGCCGGCATCGAAGGGATGCACAGCGCGCCAGTGGTGGGCGATGTCGATGCGGCGCGTGATCCAGATCCGGTCATGCGCCTGGATGTGGTCGAGGAAGCGTTGCAGCGCCCGCATGCGCCCGGGCCGGCCCAGCAGGCGGCAGTGCATGCCGATGCTCATCATCGCCGGCCGTTCGTCACCTTCGGCGTAGTGCACGTCGAAGGCGTCGCGCAGGTACTGGAAGAACGGATCGCCATGCGAGTAACCCTGCGGCAGGGCGAAGCGCATGTCGTTGCAGTCCAGGGTGTAGGGCACGACCAGGTGCGGCGCCAGGCTGCCGTCGGCCTTCTTCACCTGCAGCCAGAAGGGCAGGTCGTCGCCGTAGTAGTCGCTGTCGTAGGTGAAGCCGCCGTGCTCGGTCAACAGGCGCCGGGTGTTGGGGCTGTCGCGGCCGGTGTACCAGCCGGCACCGTGCAGCTGTCGGCCGGTGTCGCCGGTCATCTGTTCGATGATCTGCAGGCCGGTGCGCAGGTGCTCGGCCTCGACCTCGGGCGGCAGGTTCTGGTAGTGGATCCAGCGCCAGCCGTGGCAGGCGATCTCGTGGCCCCCTTCGACGAAGGCGGCGGTCACCTCGGGGCAGCGCTGCAGCGCCATGCTGACGCCGAAGACGGTGAGCGGCAGGCCGCGGCGCTCGAATTCACGCAGGATGCGCCAGACGCCGACCCGCGATCCGTACTCGTAGATGCCCTCCATGCTGAGGTGCCGGTCGGGGTAGGCGGCCGGGTTGAACATCTCCGACAGGAACTGCTCGCTGCCGGCGTCGCCGTGCAGCACGCTGTTCTCGCCGCCTTCCTCGTAGTTCAGCACGAACTGCACGGCGACCCGGGCGTTGCCGGGCCAGGCGGCGTGCGGCGGGTGGCGGCCATGGCCGCGCAGGTCGCGCGGATAACGTGCACCGTTGGCGGCTGGGGGCTGGTTCATCGCGGTCATCCTCGGGTCAGCTTCGGGGTTTCAGCACGGCCGCCAGGTCGGGCGTGCGCGGGTCCAGCTGCAGGTTGTGCTCGACGCTGGCGATGTGGGCCTGCATCAGCCGTGCCGCCTCGTCACCGTCGCGCCGGGCCAGCGCGTCGACGATCTGCGCATGCTCGGCGTGCGAATGCTCGGCCGAATGCACCGACTGGTACATCAGCGCGATCAGCTGCGAGCGCGACAGCAGGTCGGCGATCAATTCGGCCAGCACGTCGTTGCCCAGCAGGCGCGCCAGCACCACGTGGAAGTCGGCCAGCAGCCGGGTGCGGCCGGGCACGTCGTTGCGCGCCACGGCCTCGCGCTCGTGGCGCAGGTGCTCGCGCAGCTGCTGCACCTGGGCCTCGGTGATCTGCTGCGCCAGCTGCTGTGCCATGCCGCCCTCGACCAGGCGCCGCACCTGGTAGACCTGGCGCGCCTCGTCGATGCCGGGCATGGCGACGAAGGCGCCGCGTGCCGGCTCCAGCGTCACCAGGCGGTCGCGGCTCAGGCGGTTCAGCGCCTGGCGCACGACGGTGCGCGAGACGGAGAACACGTCGGCGATCTGCTGCTCGACCAGCTTGGTACCGGGCATCAGCCGGCGCTCGACGATGGCCGCGACGATGGCGTCGACGATCTGGTCGGTGCTGCTGGGTGCCGGGCGCGTGGCGGCGGCGGTGGCGCGGGACATGGAACCGAAGTGTATACAGTCGAATGCACCACAAGCAAGCAGGGTGCACCGAAACATGCCGGGTTAGCCAGGTCTTGACAGCGGCGAAGGGGGCGACCGAAACTGTATACAGTCAGCCCGGTCGCAGCGGGTCCGGACGGTGTGGCGCCAGGCGCCGCACTGCGCCTGGCAGACGCGGCCCATCAACCTCACAGCACCCGCGGTGGTGAGGTGGCGCTGCGGACCGGCCGGTGGCGCTGGGTCCGCGACCGGAGGTCTCCGCTTGGAAACCTATCTGCTGGACTGGGCCAACCTGCTGCTGCGGTGGGCCCATGTGATCACCGCGATCGCCTGGATCGGTTCGTCGTTCTACTTCGTGCTGCTGGACAACAGCCTGACGCCGCCCGAGGGCGACGAGCTGAAGGCCAAGGGCGTGGACGGCGAACTGTGGGCTGTGCACGGCGGCGGCTTCTACCACGCGAACAAGTACATGCTGGCGCCGCGCTGGCGCCCGCTGCCGCAGAACCTGCACTGGTCGTACTGGGAGAGCTATTCGACCTGGCTCACCGGCTTCGGCCTGTTCACCGCGCTGTATTTGTTCAACGCCGGCAGCTTCCTGATCGACAAGCAGGTGCACGACTGGTCGCCCGGCGTGGCTATTGCCGCGTCGCTGGGCTTCCTGGTGGTGTTCTGGCTGGCCTACGACATGCTGTGCCGCGTCTTCGGCCGGCATGCGGGCGGCGACCGCATCGTCGGCGCGGGCGTGGTGGTGCTGGTGGTGTTCGCGGCCTGGCTGGCCTGCCAGCTGTTTGCCGGGCGGGCGGCCTTCCTGCTGGTGGGCGCGATGCTGGCCACGGCCATGAGCGCCAACGTGTTCTTCTGGATCATCCCGGGCCAGCGCACCGTGGTGGCGCAGCTGCGCGCCGGCCAGGCGCCCGACCCGGTGCACGGCCAGCGCGGCAAGCAGCGCAGCGTGCACAACACCTACTTCACGCTGCCGGTGCTGATCGCCATGCTGTCCAACCACTACGGCTGGCTCTACCAGGGCCCGTCGAACTGGCTGGTGCTGGTGCTGCTGATGCTGGCCGGCGCCTTGATCCGCCACAGCTTCGTGGCCCGCCACAAGGCCCATGTGCTGGGCAGGCGGGCGCCGTGGGAGGTGGCCGGCGTGGGCGTGCTGGTGCTGCTGGGCATGGTGGTGTGGCTGGCGCCCAAGCCGCCCTCGGCCGCGCAGCAGGCGCAGGCCGCCGCCGCCGCCGCCGCGCCGGCTGACTACGCCGCCGTGCGCGCCATCGTCGACGCCCGCTGCGTGCTGTGCCATAACGCCCAGGTGCAGCAGAAGAACGTGGCCCTGCACGATGCCGCCGGCCTGAAGCAGCATGCGCTGAACGTGCACCAGCAGGCCGTGGTGCTGAAGCTGATGCCGCTGAACAACGCCACGGCCATCACCGACGCCGAGCGCGACGTCATCCGCCGCTGGTACGCCGCCGGCGCGCCCACCCCCTGATCCACCCGATTCAACCGACCCCACCGAAGGAGCCCGTGATGGGACACCTCAGCACCCATGTGCTCGACACCGCCCACGGCTGCCCGGCTGCCGGCATGCAGGTCACCCTGCAGCGCGCCCAGGCCGACGGCAGCTTCACCACCGTGAAGGCCCTGACGCTGAATGCCGACGGCCGCGCCGACGGCGGCCCGTTGCTGGACGCTGGCGCGATGCAGGCCGGCCGCTGGCGCCTGGTGTTCGCCGTGGCGGCCTACTTCCGCGGCCGTGGCGTCGACCTGCCCGAGCCGCCCTTCGTCGACGTGGTGAACCTGGACTTCGGCATCGCCGACGCCCAGGGCCACTACCACGTGCCGCTGCTGGTCACGCCCTGGGGCTACAGCACCTACCGCGGCTCCTGAGCGTCCGCTGCGCCTGGAACGGAGATTCCCGATGTCCACGCCTCCCGTTCATCCCGTCGACGAACGCCTGCCCACCGGGCGCCTGGCCGCCCTGGGGCTGCAGCATGTGCTGGTGATGTAGGCCGGCGCGGTGGCGGTGCCGCTGATCGTCGGCCGCGCGCTCAAGCTGTCGCCCGAGCAGGTGGCCATGCTGATCCGGGCCGACCTGTTCTGCTGCGGCCTGGTCACGCTGATCCAGGCCCTGGGCGCCACGCCGCTGCCGGGCATCGGCCTGCCGGTGATGATGGGCGTGACCTTCGCGTCGGTGGCGCCGATGGTGGCGATGGCCAATGCCAACCCCGGCACCCAGGGCGCCGGTCTGATCTTCGGCGCCAACATCTCGGTGCTGCTGGGCATCGTGGTGGCGGTGCTGCTGGCCACCGGCCTGGGCCTGATGAACTTCGACAAGGTGGCCAAGGCCGCCTGGTTCGACGTGGTGCTGCCCTTCGAGATCGCCACGCCGGTGTTCGACCCGGTGCTGATCCTGACGATGAGCCTGGTGATGATCGTCGTGATGATCGAGTCCACCGGCATGTTCCTGGCGCTGTCGGACATGGCAAGCCCATCGACCAGCGTCAGCTGTCGGCCGGCCTGCGGGTGGACGGCCTGGGCACGCTGATCGGCGGCCTCTTCAACACCTTCCCGTACACCAGCTTCTCGCAGAACATGGGCCTGGTCGGCGTCACCGGCGTCAAGAGCCGCTGGGTCTGCGTGGCCGCCGGCGTCATCCTGATGGCGATGGGCATGTTCCCGAAGTTGGCGGCGCTGGTCGAATCGCTGCCCACCGACGTGCTGGGCGGCGCCGGCATGCCGGCGCTGCCACGTTCAATCCATCTGCAGCCCCAGGTCCTTCGCGGCCTTGGGCAGCACGGCCAGCTCGCGCTGGATCACCTCGTTGAAGGCCTCGGTGGTGTTGCCGCTGGTCATCGACACCCCGCCGATCTCGTTCAGCCGCTTGCGGAAGTCGGGCTCGGTGACGATCTGCGCGACCTTCTGGTTGATCAGGGCGACCATCGCCGGCGGCGTCTTGGCCGGCGCCACCAGGCCGAACCAGACGTCGAAGTCGACGCCGCCCTTGATGCCCTGCTCGGTCAGCGTCGGCACCTCGGGCCACAGCTCGGAACGCGTGGCGCGCAGCTGGCCGATGGCCTTGAGCTTGCCGCCCTGGATGAAGCCACGCGCATCGGCCGTGCCCAGCAGGCCCCACTTCACCTCGCCGGTCATCAGCGCCTGCGCCAGCGGCGCGCCGCCCTTGTAGGGCACATGGGTGTAGTTGCCGCTGGCATGGCCGTTCAGCAGTTCGGACGCCAGGTGCGACAAGCCACCCGCGCCGGCTGATCCATAGGGCAGCCCGCCCTTGCCGGCGGCCTTGCCCGCGGCCACCAGGTCGCCCACGGTCTTGAAGGTCGAGTCGGCTGGCACCACCAGCACCAGGGGCGCCAGCGAGACACGCGCCACCGGCACGAAGTCGTTCGCGGTGAAGCCGGCCTTGCTGTAGGTGGCCGGGTTGATCGACAGCATGCCGGTCAGGCTCATCGCCAGCGTGTGGCCGTCGGCCGGGGCGCGCAGCAGCTCCTGCATGCCCAGGTTGCCGCTGGCGCCGGGCTTGTTGTCGACGATCACGTTCTGCTTCAGCTCTTCCTGCAGGCGCGGGGCCAGCAGGCGGGTGGCCACGTCGGTGGCGCCGCCCGGCGGATAGGGCACGATGATGCGGATGGTCTTGCTGGGGAAGGCCTGGGCCAGCACCGCGGCGGGCGCGGCGGCCAGCAGGGCGGCGGTGATCAGGCCGGCGGAGGCGGCATGGCGGCGGGTGAAGGTCATCGGGGGGGGCTCCTCGTTCGTGTCGTGGTTCGGATGGGTTGTCAGGCGCCGTGCCGGCCGCCCAGTTCGTAGTGGTTCTGCCGTTCTTCCAGCGTGTGCCAGCCGATCAGGTGCTTGAAGTCGGCCATCGTGGTTCTGCCGACCGGAAGCTCGCCCATCGGCGCGCCGCGCTTCGCAGCCAGCGCGGCCAGGTTGGCCTGCATCGCGTGGGCGATGGTCAGCAGGGTCACGATCGGGTAGGTGGCAAAGGCCGCCACCGATTCGATCTGCGCCCGGTCCAGCTTGGCCATCCAGGTGCCTTCCATCAGCTGCAGGCTCAGGCGCCGGCCGCTTGCTTCGCGCAGGCGCACCAGGTCGTCGTAGCTGCTGAAGGTGCGCGAGATCGGCTGCACCAGGTCGGCGCCGGCCTCGGCGAAGCGGCACGCCCGCTCGATGGCCTCGCCGGGGTCGGCCACGTCGGTGCGGGCGACGATCAGCAGGTTGGGGTCGGTGCGCGCATCGACCGCGGCGCGGATGCGCGCCACCGCGTCGGCCACCGGCACCACCAGCGAGACGGCTGCGGCCGCCGGGCAGCGCTTGGGGCTGATCTGGTCTTCGATCGACAGCGCTGCGACGCCGGCCTTCTCGAAGCTGCGCACCGTGCGCGCCACGTTCAGCACGTTGCCATAGCCGGTGTCGCAGTCGGCAAAGATGGGCTTGCGCACCACGTTGGCCATGTGGTCGACGACCTGCAGGTTCTCGCTCAGCGTGTACAGCTCCATGTCGGGCTGGCCCAGCAGCGAGGCCGAGACGCCGAAGCCGGTGGAGAACACGCCGTCGAAGTCGCTCTGGTCGACCAGCAGGGCCGACAGCGCATCCTGCGCACCAGCGAACCAGAACGTGGGACCGCTGGTGATGCGCTGGCGCAGCGCCTGGCGCTGCTGTGGGTGGTGGGTGCTCATGCGGTGACTCCTTTCATGCGCGCCATCCGCGCCTTCAGATACGGGTTCAGGCCGCCGGCTTCGAGCATGCCGCGCTCGGCGGCGCCCAGGGGCTCGAAGGGCAGGGTGGTGTTGCTGTCGGCCAGGCGCACGCAGCCGGCCGCCCAGTCGACCTCGATGGCCGCGCCGCGCCGGGCTGCGGCCAGGATGCCGGGGCAGGTGACCAGCGGAAAGCCCATCGCCATCTCGCCGCGGAAGAAGCCGGGCGAGAACGACTCGGCCACCACGCCGGCAATGCCCAGGTGGCGCATCGCCTTCATCGCCGGGTAGTGCGGATGGCCGTAGCCGAAGTTGGGGGCGCCCACCAGCAGGTCGCCCTTGCCCACCGTGGCGGCAAAGCCGGGCGCGACATCGCCCATCGCCAGCCGGGCCAGCTCCTGCACGTCGGTGATCTTGATGTTCTTCACGCCGATGATGCGGTCGATGTCGTAGTCGGCCTCGTCGAAGACCCACGCCACGCGGCCTTTCAAGTTGCTGAGGCTCATGCCGCGCCTCCTGCCGTCGCCAGATACGGCCGCGGGTCGGCGATGCAGCCCTCGATGGCCGAGGCCGCGACCACCGCGGCGTTGCAGATGTAGATCTCCGAATCGACGCTGCCCATGCGCCCGGGCGTGTTCAGCGTGCCCGTGCTCACCGCCCGCTGGCCGTCGGCCATGGTGGCGATGCGGCCGTAGCAGTAGTCGCAGGTGGGCGAGCTGACGAAGGCGCCGGCCTCGACCAGGGTCTCGATCAGCCCCTCGCGTGCGGCCTGGGCCATGATGGCCTGCGAGGTGGGCACCACATGCAGCTGGAAGCCGGGCTTGACCTGGCGCCCGCGCAGCACGTCGGCGGCGGCACGCAGGTCTTCCAGCCGGCCGCTGGCGCAGGAGCCCAGGTAGCCGGTGTGCACTTCCAGCCCCAGGTGGTCGGCCAGGTCGCGCGTATTCGCCGGGCTGGGCGGAATCACGACGATCGGCGCCAGGTCGCTCAGGTCGATGGTCGCCACGCGCTCGTAGACCGCATCGGCATCGGGGAACACCGCGGGCACGTCCAGCGTCTGGCGGCCCTTGAGCCAGTCGGTGGTCTTGGCATCCGGTGCGATCAGCATCGTGGTGGCGCCCAGGAACATCGCCTGGCCGCACACCGTCTGCCGGCCCTCGACGCTCATCGCGTCGATCACCGGGCCGCTCAGTTCCACCGCCTTGAAGGCGCAGGACGCCGGGCCCATCACCCGCACGATGTGGTGGAACACGTCGCGCGCCATCACGCCGGGCTGCAACGTGCCGGTCAGCACCACCTTGATCGTGGCCGGCACGCGCAGCGCGATGGTCTCGGAGACATAGGCTTCCAGCACGCCCTTGCGCGCGCCGAAGGCATAGGCACCGAAGGCGCCGAGCTGGCTGACATGGCCGTCGAAGTGCACGATGAAGGCGCCCGGCGTGGCATAGCCCAGCTCAGCCGAGACCTGGTGGCCGATGCCCTTGCGCTCGTGCACCGGCACGCCCTGCTTGGCGCCCCAGGCGCGGGTGTTCTGGTGCAGTTCCTCTTCCTTGGGCGCGGCCGCCGGGATCATGTGGTCGATGAAGAGCACGAAGCGCTTCGGGTCGGCCACCTTGTCGACGCCGAACTCCTCGCGCGCCTCCTTGAAGAACACATCGGTGTAGCCCGGGAAGTCGTAGCTGATGACCACGTCGGGCTTGGCCTCGATCTCGTCGCCGGGACGCACCGACGTCCTGCCGCTGGCGCGGGCGAGGATCTTCTCGGTCATGGTCATCGGCACGCGGGACGCTGTGGATGGGATGGGTGTTGTCACAATGTGGCAATCCAGGTTGAACGGTTCAGACGAGGATTGCAGGATGAAAGCAGGCACCAGGCGTACGGGTGGAACCCCAGGTTCTGCCGCATCGTGGCAACGATCTGCGGGATGTTTGCGCCGATGAGCAATGCGTCTGCACCCGCGCCGCGCCGCGGCACCCAGAGCATCGAGCGTGTGGTCGCCATGCTGCGCGTGGTCGCCTCGCGCGGGCGCAGCGGCATGCGGCTGAACGACGTGGCCACCGCCAGCGGCCTGCCCACGTCCACCTGCTACCGCATGCTGCAGCGGCTGGAAGTGGAGGGCCTGCTGGAACGCCACCCCGTCACGCGCAAGTACCTGCTGGGCCCGCTGCTGCACGAGCTGGGCATGCTGGCGCGACCGCGCCTGCAGCTGGCCGCGCACTGCGAGCCGGTGCTGGCACAGATCGCCGACGAGACGCACGACACGGTCTACCTGAGCGAGCGGCGCGGGCTGGAGGCGGTGTGCAGCGCCCGGGCGCTGGGCGACTACCCGATCAAGGCGCTGACGCTGGACGTGGGCATCCGTCGGCCGCTGGGCGTGGGGGCGGGCGGGCTGGCCATCCTGTGCGCGCTGCCGCCCGACGAGGCGGACGAGATCGTCGACGCCAATGCGGCGCGCTACGCCAAGCTGTCGACGCTGGAGCCGGCCGAGGTGAAGGCCGCAGTGGCCGAAGGCCGGGTCCGTGGCTGGGCCTTCCTGGACAGCCCGGTGTTCACCGGCACCGCGGCGGTGGGCGTGGCCCTGCCAGGTGAACACCCGGTGGCGGCACTCAGCGTGGCGGCGATCTCGTCGCGGCTGGATGAGGCCCGCCGCGCCGAGGTGGGCGCGGCGCTGCAGCGCCATGCACGGCGGCTGGGCCGGCTGCTGGCCGGGCTGGCCTCGGCGGCCGGTGCGCCGAGCGCCGGGCCGGCCGCCTGATCAGCCGACCGGCCGTGCCGGCAGCACGGTGCCGGTGCAGGTGCCGAAGCCGATGCGCGCCGCACCGGGCTTCTCGCACCAGCCGGCCAGCGTCACCGTGTCGCCGTCCTGCAGCCAGCTGCGCTGCTCGCCGCCGGGCAGCTGCAGCGGGTGCTTGCCACCCTGGGTCAGCTCGATCAGCGCGGCGGCCTGGTCCAGCGTGGGGCCCGACAGCGTGCCGCTGCCGAACAGGTCGCCCGGCTGCAGGTTGCAGCCGTTGACCGTGTGGTGCGCCACCAGCTGGGCCACGGTCCAGTAGGCGTGGCGGTAGCTTGTTCTGCAGATGCTGGCCGGCTCGGCCGTCGTGGGCGTCTTCAGCAGCACCTGCAACTGGATGTCGAGCGCGCCGGCTTCGCGGTTGGCGGCGCTGTCCAGGTAGGGCAGGGGTTGCGGGTCGCCCTCGGGCCGGGTGAATGGCACGCGGAAGGGCGCCAGCGCCTCCAGCGTCACGATCCACGGCGACAACGTGCTCGCGAAGTTCTTGCTGAGGAACGGGCCCAGCGGCTGGTATTCCCAGCCCTGGATGTCGCGCGCCGACCAGTCGTTGAGCAGGCCGATGCCGAAGACATGGGCCTCGGCCTCGCTGATCGGCACCGCCTCGCCCAGCGCATTGCCGGTGCCGATGTAGATGCCCAGCTCCAACTCGATGTCCAGCCGCTGGCAGGGCCCGAAGCTGGGCGTGGTGGCGCCCGGCGGCATGCTCTGGCCCACCGGCCGGTGGAAGGACTGCGGCGACACGGTGAGGCTGGACGCCCGGCCGTGGTAGCCGATCGGCACCCACTTGAAGTTGGGCAGCAGCGGGTTGTCGGGGCGGAACTGGCGGCCGATGTTGGTGGCGTGGTGGATGGACGTGTAGAAGTCGGTGTAGTCGCCGATGCGCGCCGGCAGCGTGTACTCGGCGCCGGCCTGCGGCACCAGGCAGGCCGCCAGCGCCGCCTGCTGCGCCGAGCCGCTGCGCAAGCCGCGCGACAGCGCCAGCCGCAGCGCCGACCAGGCCGCCGGGCCCAGCGCCATCAGCGCATTCAGCGTGTCGCCCGCGCCCGCGGTCGCGGCGCGTGCCGCGTCACCGTCGAACACACCCCGCGCCGCCACCGCAGCCAGGTCGACGATCTGGTCGCCGATGGCCACGCCGCCACGCCAGGCCTGGCCCGGCTGGCGGAACACGGCGAAGGGCAGGTTCTGGATGGGGAAGTCGCCGCCGGCATTGGCGGATGCCACCCAGCTGGTCAGCGCCGGATCGTGGGTCTCGTTGGTGTGGGGCATGTCAGTGGCTCCCGGCCATCGAGCCGTCATGCATCCACTGCGCATGCGTCGGCGCGCGCTTGGTGCGGGCCCACTCGTCGAGCATGGCGCGCTTGACCGCGTCCAGCTTCGCGTACATGGCGGGCGTGCCGGTGTCGGCCGCCAGTTCCAGCCGGTGGCCGTTGGGGTCGAAGAAATAGATGCTCTGGAAGATCGTGTGGTCGGTGGGGCCGACCACGGCGATGCCGGCGGCTTCCAGCTTCGCCTTGGTCGCCAGCAGGGTGGCCACCGAATCGACCTTCAGCGCCAGGTGCTGCACCCAGTCGGGCGTGTTGGTGTCGCGGCCCATCGGCGGCTGGCTGGGCAGTTCGAAGAAGGCCAGCACGTTGCCGTTGCCGGCGTCCAGGAAGACGTGCATGTACGGGTCGGGCGCCTTGGTCGAGGGCACCTCGTTCTCGGCGATGGCGAGCACGAAGTGCATGCCCAGGTGCTTTTCGTACCACTCGACGGTCTGCTTGGCGTCCTTGCAGCGGTAGGCCACATGGTGGACGCGTTCGATCAATGCCATGGTGTGTCTCCTTGGAAGGTCGTGCCGGATCAGAGGTCCTGCAGCGCCGCGTCGACATGCGCGGCGAACAGGGTGGCGTCGCCCAGCGCCTGCGCGTTCAGCAGGGCCAGCTTGACGAGGAAGAGCGGTGCTTTCGCCTCGCCCGCGGTGTCGATCGCCTGGGCCAGGCGGTCGTAGACGGCTTCCAGGCCGCCGATGTCCAGGGTGGAGGAGGTGGTGGTCATCGGTGTCTCGGTGGTCATTGGGGCAGGGCTTGGGCGAAGGCAGCGCGCAATCGGGTGGCGTCCAGCGTCAGCCAGCGCGCACAGACATGCTGGTCCGGCCGCAGCAGGTAGGCGCCACCGCTTCCGGGCACGCCGTAGCGGGCGCGCACATGGCCGTCGGCATCGGCGAAGCACTGGTCGGCGCCTTGCACCGCTGCCGTGCCGATGGCGGTGATGCGCACCGCGACGCCGCGTGCACGCACGGCATCCACCTCGGCCAGCAGCGGCGCGGGCACGGCGCCGGCCGGGTTGAAGAGCAGCAGCTCGAAGCCGCCGCCCAGGTGATCGAGCAGGAAGTCGTCGGCGCCCAGGCGCACGTTGCGCGGCGGCGCACCACGCGCCGGGCCGGCGGTGAACAGGCCATCGTCGTCGCCGGTGGCGTTCAGCATCGAGTGTGTGTATTCGTGCGGCCGCGAGGTGCGCCAGTGGTAGAGCGGGCGCACGAAGTCATGCTGGAGCGACAGCGACAGCACCGCGTCGCGCAGCAGCTGGAAGCCGCGCGTGGGCGGCGTCATGAAGCGGGTGCTCTTGCCGGCCTCGTCGATGATCTCGCGCGCCGCGCCGACGCGTTCGGCGCTGTAGTTGGCCAGCAACCGCTCGCCGGCCAGGCCCTTGACCACATGGGCCAGGTGCCAGCCCAGCGACTGCGCATCCTGGAAGGCGGTGTTGGCGCCGCGCACGCCGAAGATCGGCAGCAGGTGGGCCGCATCACCGGTGAACAGCACGCGGCCGCTGCGGTAGTCGGGCAGGGTCAGCGTGCGGGCCGAGTACACCGAGGCCCAGTCCATCTCCCACGGGGCGCCGGCGTGGCCCACCATCGCCAGCGTGGCGTCGATGCGGGCCTTCAGGCTCTCGGGCTTGAGCGCCTGCTCGGGTGTCTCGCCCGTGGGCAACTGGTAGTCCACGCGCCAGATGCCGTGCGGCTCGCGGTGCATCAGCACGGTGTTGCCGGGGTTCCAGTCGGGGTCGAAGAAGGCCAGGCGCTCGGTGGGCAGGGGCAGGTCGACGCGGATGTCGGCGATGACGAAGAAGCCCTCGTAGGACGCGCCCTCCAGCTTCAGGTCGAGCATGCTGCGCAGCGGCGAGCGGCCGCCGTCGGCCGCCACCACCCAGTCGGCGGGCAGGGTGTAGTCACCGGCCGGCGTGTCCACCGTCAGCACCGCGTGGTCGGCGTGCTGGGCGATGGCGGTGACCTTGTTGCCCCAGCGGAAGTCGATCAGCGGCTGCGCCTTGCAGGCGTCGACCAGGAACTCCTCCAGGGACTGCTGCTGGATGTTCAGCATCGGGAAGAAGCGGTCGTCTGGGTCGTGCGGCGCCGCCATGCGGAAGACGCGCTGGCCGCGGTAGAACGAGTTGCCGTTGCGCCAGGGCAGGCCGGCTTCGGTCATCCGCGCGGCCACGCCCACCTGCTGCAGGATCTCCATCGACCGCCGGGTGAAGACGATGGCCCGGCTGCCCAGCGACACCTGCAGTTCGCTTTCCAGCACGACCGAGGGCACGCCGTGGCGCGCCAGTTCCAGCGCCGTCACCATGCCCGCCGGGCCCGAGCCGACGATCACCACCGGCACCCGTGGCTGGGCGCTGCCGGCGGCCGGCAGCCAGGGCGCGTGCACCTGGTAGCGGTAGTAGATCGAGTGGCGGGGCGTGGCGTCGGGTTGGTGCATCGGGCGACCTTTGGTTGCGAGCGCAACGAGTTTGCCAAGATCAAGGCGGCAGCGCGATGCGCAAATCTACTTAGTTGCGCTCGCAACCAAAATCGCGGACAGTGCGTGTTGATGCGGGTCAACCCGCCTGCCGATGCTTCCACTGTTCCGATCCGGAGTTTTCATGGTCCTGACCCTCGCCCGCCGCGGCGCCCTTGCCCTGCTTGCCAGCCCGTTGCTGGCCTTCGCGTTCCCTGACAAGCCCATCGAATGGGTCGTGCCTTATCCCGCCGGCGGCGGCACCGATGTGGTGGCCCGCACCCTGGCCGAGCAGATGGGCAAGACCCTGGGCGCCACCATCGTCATCAACAACAAGCCCGGCGCGGCGACCAACATCGGCGCCGACTACGCCGCCAAGGCCAAGGCCGACGGCCATGTGCTGCTGAGCGCCGACACCGCGACCCTGGCGGCCAACCCCTTCCTGTACGCCAAGCTGGCCTACGACGTGGAGAAGGACTTTGCGCCGGTGGGCCTGATGGCGCGCTTTCCGATGATCCTGGTGGTGAACCCGTCGGTGCCCGCCAAGACCCTGGCCGAGTTCACCACCTGGGCCAAGGCGCAATCCGGCGGTGCCAGCTTCGCCACGCCGGGCGCCGGCAGCCCGCACCATCTGGCCACCGAGCTGCTGAAGGCGCGCCTGGGCGTGCCGCTGACGCATGTGCCCTACCGTGGCGCGGCACCGGCGGTGCAGGACGTGGTCGGCGGCCAGGTGCCGTTCATGTTCGTCGACACCGCCAGCGGCTACCCGCACATCCTGTCGGGCAAGCTGCGTCCGCTGGGCGTGGCCAGCCCGAAGCGGGTGAAGAACTTCGAGACTATTCCCACCCTGGCCGAGCAGGGCCTGAAGGGTTTCGAGGCCTACGCCTGGCAGGGCCTGGTGGTGCCCGCGGCCACGCCGCAGCCGGTGGTTGGCCAGTTGGCCAAGGCCCTGCGCGCGGCGCTGGACACCACCACCGTCAAGGCCCGCTTCCAGACCCTGGGCCTGGAGGCCATTCCGAGCACGGCCCAGGAGATGGCCGACTACGCCCGCGCCGAGCGCGCCAAGTGGGGCGAGGTGATCCGCAGCGCCAACATCAAGCTGGACTGAGGCCGTGCCTCGCAGCGCGCCGTTCCGGCTCGACCGCAGCGTCACCCACCGCCTGCACACGCTGGGCAAGCTGACCGACCGGGTGACGCAGCAGGCCTACCTGGCCGACGCCGGCATGGCCCTGGGCGAGGGCCGCTGCCTGTCGGCCGTGGCCTCGTTCGGGCCGCTGTCGGTCAACGACCTGGCGGGCCTGGCCAACCTGAACAAGGGCCAGGCCAGCCGCGCCGCCCAGGCCCTGGTCGAGCGCGGCCTGGTGTCCAAGACCGCCGCACCCAGCGACGGCCGCGGCGTGCTGCTGGCGCTGACCGAGGCCGGCGCGCAGCAGTGGGCGCGGCTGCAGCCGGTGATCGAGCGGCGCAATGCACAGATCACCGCCTGCCTGTCGACCGATGAACTGGCGCTGCTCGACGGGCTGCTCGACCGGCTGCTGGCCCAGGCGCGGCTGCACGCCGGCGCTGAGCCGTCGGTCGAGGATTGACACGATTGCCGCCGCGGCACTGCGCGGCGGCCCTGGCACCATCACAGGCCCAAGGAGACGTCCGCATGCACCCTGTCCGCCGCCACGTTGTTCGCGCTGCCCTGGCCGTCCTGGCCATGGCGGCCATGTTGTCGGGCCCACCCGCCCACGCCCAGGCCTGGCCGTCGCGCCAGGTCACGCTGATCAACAACTTCCCGCCCGGCGGGCCGTCGGACATCCTGGCGCGCGGCGTGGCCGCAGCTGGCGCCCCAACTGCCCACGGTGGCCGAGCTGGGGCTGAAGGCGCTGGAATCCGAAGTGCTGTACCTGGTGATGGCGCCCGCGGCCACGCCCGACGCGGTGCTGCAGCCGCTGGCCCGGGCGATTGCCGACGCCCTGCAGCGCCCCGAGATGCAGGCCCGGATGAAGGGCCTGGACCTGGTCTACGAAGGCCAGACCGGCGCTGCGGCGGCCAAGCGCCTGGCTGACTTGAATGCACGTGATGGCGAGCTGGTGCGCAGCACCGGCATGAAGGCGGAGTGAACATGACCGGAACGACCAAGCGACCGAACATCATCTTCATCGTCAGCGACGACCTGGGCTACGCCGACCTGGGCTGCTACGGCGGCCGGCAGGCGCCCTTCGGCGCGGTGTCGCCGCACATCGACGCCCTGGCCGCCGGCGGTCTGCGGCTGACCGAGGGCTACAGCAATTCGCCGGTGTGCTCGCCCACGCGCTTCGCGATGATCACCATGCGCTGGCAGTACCGGCTGCGCGGCGCGCTGGAAGAACCCATCAACAGCCGCAGCAAGGGCGACCCCCGGCTGGGCCTGCCGCCGGAGATCCCCACCCTGCCGTCGCTGCTGCGCGAGGCCGGCTACGCCACCGCGCTGATCGGCAAGTGGCACCTGGGCTACCCGCCGCACTTCGGCCCGCTGCGCTCGGGCTACGACGAGTTCTTCGGCATCATGGCCGGCGGGGTCGACTACTTCACCCACTGCAGCAGCGCCGGCCACCACGACATGTTCGTGGGCGAAGAGCCGCACCGCGAGGTGGGCTACCTGACCGACCTGCTGTCGCAGCGTGCCGTCGACCTGGTGCAGCGGCGCGCGGCCGACGCCCGCGGCGGCAAGCCCTTCTTCCTGAGCCTGCACTACACCGCGCCGCACTGGCCCTGGGAGACCCGCGACGACGCACACATCGCGCCCGCGCTGGCGAAGAACCTGTTCCACCTGGACGGCGGCAACGTGGATGCCTATCGCCGCATGATCCACCACATGGACGAGGGCATCGGCCACATCGTCGCCACGCTGCGCACCGAAGGCCTGCTCGACGACACGCTGATCGTCTTCACCAGCGACAACGGCGGCGAGCGCTTCAGTGACAACTGGCCCCTGGTGGGCGGCAAGATGGACCTGACCGAAGGCGGCATCCGCGTGCCCTGGATCGCCCACTGGCCGGCGGTGATTCCGGCCGGCAGCACCAGCGCCCAGCACTGCCTGACCATGGACTGGTCGGCGACCATGCTCGACGTCGGCGGCGGCACGCCGCACCCCGACTGGCCGATCGACGGCGTGTCGCTGGCCGCGCTGCTGCGCGACCCGAGCCACCGCTTCGACCGACCGACCGATCGACCACTCGCCTGGCGCATGAACCACCGTGGCCAGCGGGCGTTGCGCGACGGCCCCTGGAAGTACCTGCAGGTCGACGGCCACGAGTACCTGTTCGACATCAGCGCCGACGCCCGCGAGCGCGCCAACCTGGCCAAGCGCGAGCCGCAGCGGCTGGCCGCGATGCGCGATCGCTGGCTGGCCTGGGACGCGACCCTGCCGCCGATTCCGCCCGATGCCAGCGTCAGCCTGGGCTTCGGCGCGGCCGACATGCCGCAGCGCTAAGCGTCGGCGGGCGCGGCGGGCAGCAGCTCGGCCGCGTCGTGCAGGCCGCGGGTGGCGCGCGTCCACCACTGCGAGAACGAATCGCAGCGCCGGTCCACGGTTGGGAAAAGCACGGGCGGCGGCGTCACCTCGGCCCAACTGGCCAACCAGCGGTCGATGTGCGGATCGCCCACGCTGCGCACCCGCCGGGCACCGGCCAGCGCCGCGCCGATGGCGGCAGCGTCGCCCCACCAGCGCAGCGGCGCCAGATCGGCCATGCGCGTGCCGACGAAGTGCCAGCGGCGCGCCGACCACGGCCACGAGGCGTGGAAGTCGGCGAGGAGGACGCCCAGCACCTGCGCACCGGCCGGCAGATCGGCGGGCAGTTCGCCCAGGGCCCAGGGGTGGACCAGCCAGACATCGCGGTCGGCGACGGCGGCCGCATCGGGCGGCTGCAGGCCCAGGTCTGCGGGTGGCGCATGCAGCAGCGCCGGTTCGTCGACGGGCGCGCCGCTGCCGGCCGGCGCCACCGCGCTGGCGTCACGTGCGAACAGGTCCAGGGCTTCATAGGTCGCATCGACCACTGTGCCCGGGCTGTGCCAGGCTGGCGGGGCGAAGCGGGCCACGTTCTCGGCGTTGAAGAGATACGGCTTGTGACTGCCGGTGCCGGCCACCCATTGCCAGCTGAGGTGGTTGCTGGCGAGGTCGCCATCGAGCAGATGGGCGTGGAGCCAATCGGCACCGGCGCGCCAGTGCACCTTGCGCAGGTGCACCAGATAACTGGCCAGCCACATGCGCGCATGGTTGTGCAGCGTGCCGGTGGCATACAGCGTGCGCACTGCCTGGTCGACCACTGGCACGCCGGTGGCGGCCTGGCGCACATCGGCGGGCACTGCGCGGGCATAGGCCGCATCGGGCAGCGGGCCGGCGTGCAGCGACTCGAAGATGCCGTCGCCGCGCTGCGCCCACACATGGCGGAAGAACGCCCGCCAGCCCAGTTCGAACACGAACTTGTGCTGCACCGCCAGCGGCTGGCGGGCAAGCACGCCGGCCAGCACCTCGGGCAGGCTGACGATGCCGTGGGTGAGCCAGGGCGACAGCCCGCTGACCGCGCCGTCGATGGCATTGCGGGTGCGCGCATAGTCGGCCGGGCGCACGGCGGCGATGCGCGCCAGCGCGGCGGCGCGGGTGGCCTCGATCGCCTCAGCCATGGTCGGCGCCCACCTCGCCGCGGCGAATGGCGTCGGCGCGCTGCTGCACCGCGTCGCGCTCGGCATCGTCCAGCCGCGCCAGGTTCTTCACCTGCAGCGCCATGCGCGGGTTGGCGGCCAGGCGCTGTTCGTGGCGCAGCAGAAAGTCCCAGTACAGCGTGGTGAAGGGGCAGGCGCGGTCGCCGGTGCGCTGGCCGGGGTCGAAGCGGCAGCCCTGGCAGTGCGGGCCCATGCGCTGGATGTACTTGCCGGTGGCCACGTACGGCTTGCTCGCCATCAGCCCGCCGTCGGCATACAGCGCCATGCCCAGGGTGTTGGGCAGCTCCACCCATTCCACCGCGTCCACGTACACCGCCAGGTACCAGGCGTGCACCTGCTGCGGCTGCACGCCCAGCAGCAGGGCGTACAGGCCGGTCACCATCAGGCGCTGGATGTGGTGGGCATAGCCGTGGTCCAGCGTCTGCGTGATCACGTCGCGCAGGCAGGCCATGGTGGTGGCGCCGGTCCAGTACCAGGCGGGCAGGTCCTGCTGCGCGTCCAGGGCGTTCTGGTCGGCATAGGCCGGCATGCGGGTCCAGTAGATGCCGCGCACGTATTCGCGCCAGCCGATCACCTGGCGGATGAAGCCCTCGGCGCTGGCCAGCGGCACCTGGCCCGCACGGTACGCGGCCTCGGCGGCGGCGACGATCTCGCGCGGGTGCAGCAGCTTCAGGTTCATCGCCGCGGCGATGTGGGCGTGGTACAGCCAGGGCTCGCCGGGCCACAGCGCGTCCTGGTAGCGGCCGAACTGCGGCAGCCGCTCTGCGATGAAGCGGTGCAGCGCCTGCAGCGCCTGGGTGCGCGTCACCGGCCAGGCGAAGCTGTCGAGCCGGCCGGGGTGGCCGGGGAAGCGCTGCTCGACCAGGGCCATCACCTGGCGCGTGATGGCGTCCGGTTCAAAGGTCGCCCGCGGCGGCACCGCCCCCGGCCCGCCAGCGCCGAAGGCCTCGCGGTTGTGTGCGTCGAAGTTCCATTGCCCGCCCTCGGGCTGGTCGCCGTCCATCAGCACGCGGTGGCGCTGGCGCTGCGCGCGGTAGAAGAACTCCATGCGCAGCGACTTGCGCCCCTTGGCATGGGCGGCGAACTCGCGCACGGTGCAGAAGAAGTGGCGGTCCTCGCGCACGTCCAGCGCCAGCCCGGCCTCGGCCGCCACGGCGCGCAGGGCCTTCAGCACGCGCCAGTCGCCCGGCGCCGTCATCACCAGGCCGGCGGGCTGCAGGCGGGCGATGTCGGCGCGCAGCTGGGCGGCCAGGCTGCCCTGGTTGGCGGCATCGTCCAGCGCGGTGCAGTGCAGCGGCCGGCCGGCATCCCGCAGCGCCTGGGCAAAGTGCCGCATCGCCGCCAGGAACAGCACGGTGCGCGGCTTGCTCGACCAGACGTGGGTGGATTCCTCGGCCACCTCGGCCATCCACACCGCGTCCTGCGCGGGGTCGAAGCCGTCGAAGCCCGCCGCGTCAGGGTCGAGCTGGTCGCCCAGCACGACGACGAGGTGGCGCAGGGTGGTGGGCCGTTCAGCCATGCGACGGCCCGGCGCCGCGGCGGCGGCAGGCGTCGGAGCAGAACTTCACCTCGGCCCAGTTGCGTGCCCAGCGCTTGCGCCAGGTCATGGGCAGGCCGCAGACGGCGCAGGGTTTGCTGGGCAGGCTGGACTTGTTGCCGCGGAAGCCGGGGCGTGGTGCGTTCACGGGGCGGTTGTGCTCAGACCAGCGTGGCCGATTCGGTGGCCGGGTTGCCGGCCAGGCGGCTGTGCCACATCACCCGCGGCAGCTGCAGGTCCCAGGGCTCGGCGCGGTGCAGCAGGCAGCGGTTGTCCCACACCACGACGTCGCCGGCGGCCCATTGGTGCTCGACCAGGCGCGGCGCCTGGCAGGCCCAGTCGACCAGGCCTTCGAGGAAGCGTTCGGACTCGGCCGCGTCCAGGCCCGGAATGGCGTGCGCATGGCGGCCGATCAGCAGCGACTTTCGGCCGGTTTCCGGGTGCACCTTGACCAGCGGGCGCAGCGGCGTGACGGTGGTGTCCATGCCGTAGCCGTTGTAGGCCGAGCCTTCGGCCTGCACGTGGCCCAGCTTGCTCTGGGAATACTTCAGCGAGTGGTGGGCGCTGCGCTGTTCGACCAGGGCGCGGGTGGCGTCGTCCAGCGCGTCCCAGGCGGCGCGCATGTCGGCAAACGCGGTGCGCCCGCCGGTGGGCGGCACCACCTCGGCCGAGAACACGGCGCCCTGGGCCATCACCGGCATGTAGGTGCTGTCGGCATGCCAGGCCATGTTGCCGACGATGACCTTCATCATGTCGTCCCACTCGGCCGGCGTGTGCTGGCGCACCGTGCCGTCGGCCTTGACGTTGGAGATGGCCACGATGTCGTCGCCGCCCATGCGCTCGATCGGCCCGAAGCGCTTGGCGAACGTGATCTGCTGGGCGTTGCTCAGGTGCTGGCCCGGGAAGATCAGCAGCGCATGCTGCAGCCAGGCGGCGTGCAGCGCGGCGAAGCCGGCGTCGTCCAGGTCGGCCAGGCGCAATCCGGTGACGGTGGCGCCGAAGGTGGCGGTGGGGATGGGGGTGATCTGCATGGCGGTGCGTGGTTGGCAACGCCAGCCCGGACAGAGGCTACCGGTGGCGCTGGTAGGTGACGAAGGCGTAGGCACAGGCCGGTGGGCCGTCGCTGTGCCGCGTGTCTCTTGATTGTTCGACGAATGCACCGTCGCGCCAGTCGGGAAAACGAACGTCCCCGGGCAGGTCGGCGTCGATCTCGGTCATCAGCAGCTGGTCGGCCAGCGGCAGCGCCTCGGCGAACAGCTGGCCGCCGCCGATCACGAACACGCGCGGCGCGCCGGTGGCCGCGGCTGAGGCGCGGGCCTGCGCCAGCGCGTCGGCCAGCGTGTGCGCCACCTGCGCGCCATCGGATTGCCAGTCGCCCTGGCGGGTGACGACGATGTTGACCCGCCCCGGCAGCGGGCGGAAGCGCACCGGCAGCGAGTCCCAGGTCTTGCGGCCCATCACCACCGGGCAGCCCATGGTCTGGCGGCGGAACCAGCGCTGGTCTTCCGGCTCGCGCCAGACCAGTTCGTTGTCGCTGCCGATGATCCGCTGGCGGTCGACGCTGGCGATGAGGGCGAGGGGAACCGCGCTCACACCGCCACCGGCGCCTTGATCAGCGGATGGCTCTGGTAGCCGTGCACGACGAAGTCCTCGTAGCGGTAGCCGTCGATGCTGTCGGGCCGGCGCACGATCTCCAGCCTGGGGTAGGGGTAGGGCGTGCGGTCGAGCTGGGTGCGCACCTGCTCCACGTGGTTGTCGTAGATGTGTTTACGGCACCAAAGAGAAAAGTTCAAGGCGACGTCCCTCAGTTGGTGTTGTCTTGATGGGTTGAATCTTCATTGTCTTCAGGCCCTTGCCAGGCCGCCGGAGGCCCCCGGTTGAGACCTGTACACAGGTTTCAACCCATCATACCGCCGAGTCCTGATCGGGACTGCTGAGGACCATCGTTCGAAGTTCATGGTTGACTGCGAGCCAGCGCGTCCGGGGCTGACTGCATGAACTTGACAGCTACGCGCTGGGAACCATAAATTGGGGTACCTTGGCGACTGGGTGCTGCATGTGGACGCAATGAGTGAGACGGCGTACTCAAGCGCACGGCCCAGACCCCTCGACGCGTATCTTGAGGCGTCTCTCATCGGTGTCAGCTCGCAGCGATTCAAGGGCGAGCAGGTGCTGCTCTCTCGACCTGACCAAACCGTTGAGTTGGAGCTGAATGGGGCGCCAGAGGCCGTCTACAGCGTCACTGACAGCAACGGATTCATTGTTCGAACCGTTCAGGCCTGGCTCAGCCACATTGGGCGCCAAGTGGGTCTCACATACAGCGCCTACACGGTCCAGCAGTACGGCAAGACGATGACCTACCTCATCCGTTGGATCGAGAAGCAGCCGCCCCTGCCAAGCCTCAGCGTCGACGAAAACCTCATTGGGTTGAATCGCAGTGACCTCGTCAACTGGCTTCAGTACATGAAGAAGCACGGGGCCAGAAGCAATAAGACCCTTCTCGCTCGTGAAGTTTGTGCCCACGAATTCCTGGACTGGCTCTGCACGGCCGATGCGGGAAATCTACGTGATGCGGAGAACTCGCCGCGGGGCCGTGATGGCCGTGCAGGAAACATTACGAAGCGGTCGAGCCCTAACAGCCCGAAGTTCATTGAAACTGAGACTGTCGTTCGGGTGCTCAAGGGCTTTCATAACGAGTGTGAACGCTGCATGTTTCATGCTCAATATGATATGGGCCTTCGGATCTCAGAGTTGATTGGGCTCCAGCGAAGGGATTTGCCGAACGAGGCCGGATTTGACGCTGCCCACGAATTCATTCCGATTTGCGTCAATGGAGCCAAAGGCCGCGGTGGTACCGTCAAGGAGCGTATTACCTTGATTTCGCGTGCCGTCCTGAGACGCATTAAGGCCTATCACAATTCTGCTGAATACCGGCTCGATTCTAGATGGGCATTCAATGATCCAGAGAAGCCAGTGTTTCTCACTGCAAATCAGTTGATGTGGCAAGCACGCAATGCTGCGAAGCAGTTCAAGGCTGCAGTAAGACGCGCCGGCTTGCCGGAAAGTTTCCGTTCTCATTGGCTTCGCCATGGAACCGCCTTTTCCGTTCTCCGGTCCGATGCAGGTAAAGACTATGTAGATAGGATGCTGATTGTCCAAAGTATGTTGGGTCACAACGATTTGCGCACGACGGAGATATATACGCAAATATCTCCTGCAATGCTTGAACGTTTAAGCAAGGCAGGTCGTCGACTCAATCGTCTAGAGGAGGCGGAAACGATTCGAAGTGAATCGTGGCTAGCGCCTCTCAGACACAAGGAAAGCCGAGGACATCGTGGCCCAAAACATCGTTAGGATCGCGCGTCCGCCTGAACCGACAACCCACAATCCATACGCCCAGATAGTTTGGATGTTCTTTCAGGTTGAACGGGAGCAAGAGGAGCCGTATGCGGGATCCTTTCGGTACGCAAGAAATAAGTACCTTGAGTACGTCGAGGAGACCAAGGCGGAGTATCCCGATCTGAGAGTGTCCCCGCGTTTCTATCTGCACCAGCACTGGGAGGCAGACGCCCTCGTTCGATTCAATAGGTGGCTGGATAAGCAAAAGCTTTCGAGCAAGTCGCGGTATGGTATATATAAGTCCGTGCGGCGCGTGATGGACATTGCTTATTCAATTCGGGTCATCGATACAGTCGTCTATCACGCGCCGATGCATA
>CALMIF010000353.1 GCA_937864045.1 uncultured Aquabacterium sp.
CGGCCGCCAGGTACTCGCGCTTGTCGGTCACGTACCAGGTCATGCGGGTGATGTGCTGGGGCTTGCCGCCCGCTTCGGCCAGCACCGCCACCACATGGGCCAACGCCTGGCGCGCCTGGGCGGCAAAGTCGTCGGTCTGGAACACGCCTTGTTCGTCCCAGCCGATCATGCCGGCGATGAAGACCTGGCGGCCTCGGGCCATGGTCGCGGCCACGCCGTTGGCATAGCCTTTGGGGCGCGGCCAGCCTTCGGGCAGCAGCGCCTGGTGCGGTTTGTCGTTCATGGTGCGGCTTCCTCAATTACCTTGAAAGACCGGCTTCTGCTTGGCCACGAAGGCGTGGTACGCCCGGTGGAAGTCCTGCGTCAGCATGCACAGGGCCTGGGCCTGGGCCTCGGCCTCGATGGCCTGCTCGATGGTCATCGCCCATTCCTGCTGCAGCATGGTCTTGGTGATGCCGTTGGCGAAGGTGGGCCCGGCCACCAGGTCGGCGGCCAGGGCCTGGGCCTGGGCCAGCACGTCTTCGGGCGCGCACAGGCGGTTGAAGAAGCCCCAGCGCTCGCCCTCGTCACCGCCCAGGGTGCGGCCGGTGTAAAGCAGCTCGCTCGCCCTGCCCTGGCCGACGATGCGCGGCAGCATGGCGCAGGCGCCCATGTCGCAGCCGGCCAGGCCCACCTTGTTGAACAGGAAGGCCACCTTCGATTTCGCCGTGCCCAGCCGCATGTCGCTGGCCATCGCGATGATGGCGCCGGCCCCGGCGCAGACGCCATCGATCGCCGCGACGATGGGCTGCGGGCAGCCGCGCATGTGCTTGACCAGGTCGCCGGTCATGCGGGTGAAGGCCAGCAGCTCGGGCGCGGTCAGGCGGATCAGCGGGCCGATGATCTCGTGCACGTCGCCGCCCGAGCAGAAGTTGCCGCCCGCGCCCGTCACCACCACCGCATGCACGTCGTCGGCCAGGCGCAGCGCGTTGAACAGGTCGCGCAGCTCGGCATAGGCGCTGAAGGTCAGCGGGTTCTTGCGCTCTGGCCGGTGCAGGGTGATGGTGCCGACGCCTCCGCTCACCTGCCACTGGAAGTGAGCGGCCTGGTAGCCGGCCATGGGGCGGCGGTTGCCGGCCAGCAGCGCGGGGTCGACGCGGGGAATGGTGGTGTCGTTCAAGTGGCGTCTCCTGTAGGGGTCGTTGTTTGCAACCGGGTCAGGTGCACCCGCAGCACGCCCAGGTGGCCGTGCAGCTGCTGCACGGCCCTGGCGTCCAGCCCGGCGAAGAGGTCGAGCACCCATTGCTCGTGCTCGGCGGCCATGGCCTCGAAGCCGCTGCGGCCGGCTGGCGTCAGGCGCACGATCCAGCTGCGGCGGTCGGTGGGGCTGTCGATGCGCTCGACCAGGCCCTCGCGCTCCAGTTCGTCGGTCAGACCGGTCACATTGCCGCCGGTCACCATCAGCTGGCGCGACAGTTCCTTCATCTTCAGGCCGTCGGGCGCGCGGTGCAGCTGGGCCAGGTAGTCGAAGCGCGGCAGGCTGATGCCGAAGCGCTCACGCAGGCGGCGGCGGATCTCGGTTTCGACCTGCGTGGTGGTGGCCAGCAGGCGCAGCCACAGCTTCAGCGCCGCATGGTCGTCGCCGGCGGCGCGGGCTTCGTGGCCGAGCTGGTCAGCCTGCTGCAGTTGCGTTCGGCTGGCGTCGTTCTTCACGATTCCACCTTCACCGGCGCCTGCGCCGCCGCAGCCCGGGCGAAGCCGGCTTCCAGCTGCGACTTGGCCGACCGGTACGGCGCCGGCCAGGGCTGCGGCACCCAGCCGATGCGCGCGGCCTCGCCCAGCGTCCAGGCCGGATTGGCCAGGTGCGGACGGGCGATGGCGCACAGGTCGGCACGGCCGGCGGCGATGATGCTGTTGACGTGGTCCGCTTCGCTGATCGCGCCAACGGCGATCGTGGCAATGCCGGCCTCCTGCCGGATGCGGTCGGCAAACGGCACCTGGTACATGCGGCCATAGGTCGGCTTCTGATCCGGATGCACCTGGCCCGACGAGCAATCGACCATGTCGGCCCCGGCGGCCTTGAAGGCGCGGGCGATGGCCACCGCGTCGTCGGGCGTGGTGCCGCCGTCCACCCAGTCCACCGCCGAGATGCGCACCGACATCGGCTTGTGCGCCGGCCAGGCGGCGCGCACCGCGGCGAACACTTCCAGCGGATAGCGCAGACGGTTGGCCAGCGAGCCGCCGTACTCGTCCGAGCGCCGGTTGGTCAGCGGCGAAATGAAGGCCGACAGCAGGTAGCCGTGGGCGCCGTGCAGTTCCAGCCAGTCGAAGCCGGCGGCATCGGCGCGGCGGGTGGCAGCGACGAAGTCGTCGCGCACGCGGTCCATGTCGGCGCGGGTCATCGCGCGCGGCACTTGGCCGTCGGGCAGATAGGGCACGGCCGACGCCGACAGCAGCGGCCAGTTGCCGGATTCAAGCGGCAG
The DNA here is from genome assembly GCA_937864045.1 of uncultured Aquabacterium sp. GTDB lineage: Bacteria > Pseudomonadota > Gammaproteobacteria > Burkholderiales > Burkholderiaceae_C > Pseudaquabacterium. Next base: position 2,463 of record CALMIF010000353.1, read on the forward strand.
GTCCGCGCCCGCGCCCTGCCACGGCGCATTCGTCGATCCCTTGGGCCCGGCGTGGCCCAGCTGCATGCCGATGGCCGCATCGCCTTGCGCATGCACGAAGTCGACGATGCGCTTCCAGGCCGCGCCCTGTTCATCGGTCCACAGCCCCGGGCAGCCGGGGGTGATGCGGGCGTCGGGCGACGTGCAGGTCATCTCGGCCATCACCAGCGCGGCGCCGCCCAGCGCGCGCGCGCCCAGGTGCATCAGGTGCCAGTCACCGGGCACGCCGTCCACCGCCTTGTACTGCGCCATCGGCGAGACCACGACGCGGTTCTTCAGCGTCAGCCCCCGCACGGTGTACGGGGTGAACATCGGCGGTGGCGGCCGCTGTGTGTCGTTGGGGTCGTCACGCAGCACCAGCCCGGCGCGGCGGGCGAACCAGCGCTCGAAGTCGGCCAGCCAGCGCGCGTCGCGCAGCCGCAGGTTCTCGTGGCTGATGCGCTGGCTGCGGGTGAGCATGCTGTACATGAACTGCGGGCCGGGCAGCTGGTCGCA
>CALMIF010000354.1 GCA_937864045.1 uncultured Aquabacterium sp.
AGGCGGTCGACCTCGGGCAGCAGCACGCGCAGCGCGCCGCAGCGGCGCAGCACGTCGAACATCCGCTCGGGCCGGTCTTCCATCAGCCCGCGCGACAGCTCCTGCCACACCCGCTCGGGCACCAGGTGGTCGACTTCGCCGCTGGCGACCATCTGCGCCAGCAGCGCCTCGGTCTCGGGCGCCACCGTGAAATCGGCGAAGCGCGCCGCCAGCCGGGCCAGGCGCAGCAGACGCACCGGGTCGTCGACGAAGGCCGGGCCGACATGGCGCAGCACCCGCTGCTGCAGGTCGCGCTGGCCGCCGAAGGGGTCGACCAGGGTGCCGGTGGCCGGGTCCTCGGCGATGGCGTTGATCGTCAGGTCGCGCCGCGCCAGGTCTTCTTCCAGCGTGACCTCGGGTGCGGCCAGCACGGTGAAACCCAGGTAGCCGCGCCCGCTCTTGCGCTCGGTGCGCGCCAGCGCGTATTCCTCGTGCGTCTGCGGATGCAGGAAGACCGGAAAGTCGCGCCCCACCGGCGTGAAGCCGGCGGCGGTCATCGCCTCGGGCGTGCTGCCCACCACCACCCAGTCGCGGTCGTTGACCGGCAGCCCCAGCAGCCGGTCGCGCACGGCGCCGCCGACGATCCAGGCGTTCATTGCCGGCCGCCTGCTCAACGCGCCCGCGGGTCGGCCGGCCGGAAGTGCGGCGCCAGGATGTCGATGGCCTGCGGCGTGAGCCCCAGGTCCCGCAGGCCCGGCAGGCGGCCGCTGGCGACGTTGGGCACGCGCATGCTCAGCAGGTTGTCGCGCGACATCAGCGGCTCGCCGGGCAGCAGGCCCATCGCGGCGGCCTGCAGCAGGCCGGCGGCTTCAGGCAGCGGCAGCACCGGGCGGCGGCAGCCGGCCATCGTGCCCACGCGCTGCACGATCTCGGCCAGCGTCAGCACCTGCGGGCCGGCGCATTCGACGACCGGACCCGGCCCAGGCCGCTGCTGCAGGCTGCGCAGCACCGCCTGGGCCACGTCACCCACCCACACCGGCTGGAAGCGCGCCTGCGTGCCGGCCAGCGGCAGCACCGGGAACAGCCGTTGCAGCCGGGCGAACAGGTTGGTGAAGCGGTCGTCGGCGCCGAAGATCACGCTGGGGCGCAGGATGGTCAGGTCGCCGCCCGCAGCGCCCAGCGCCTGCTGCCACACCGCCTCGCCGGCGGCCTTGCTGCGCAGGTAGTCCGACGGCGCGTTCGCTGCCACGCCCAGCGCGCTGACATGCACCACGCGGCGCACGCCGGCGCGCGCACAGGCGGCAGCCAGGCTGCGCGGCAGCTGCACATGCACGCGGTCGAAGGCGTCGGCGCTGCCGTGCAGGATGGCCACCAGGTGCACCAGCGCGTCGGCGCCCTGCAGCAGGGCGGCCATTTCGTCGGTGCTGTGCACGTCGGCCTCGACCAGGTCGACCGTGGGCAGGGTCACCACCGTGCGGCCGTTGGCCAGGCGGCGGGTGGGCACGACGAGGCGGCAGCCGGCGTCGGCGGCGGCCAGTGCTTCGCAGACGCTGCGGCCGACAAAGCCGGTGCCGCCGGTGATGACGATCTTGCGCATGACAACCTTCAGGGCAGTTCGGTGTTCGGTGCCGGGGCGCTGCCGTCGCGCGGGCCGATGCCGGCACCCAGGCGCGGGCGCAGGGCCGGCGGCTGGCGCGGGTCCAGCAGGGCGGCGTAGACGCTGGCGTTGGACAGCACCTTCTTGACGTAGTCGCGGGTCTCGTTGAACGGGATGTTCTCGGCCCAGATGGCGGTTTCCAGCACCGGCCCCTCGCGCCAGCGGCGCGGCCGGCCGGGGCCGGCGTTGTAGGCCGCCGCCGCCATGGCCTGCGAGCCGCCCAGGTCGTCGAGCACCAGCTTCAGGTAGGCGGTGCCCAGCTTCAGGTTGGTGGCCGGGTCGCTGATCAACGCCGGGTTGGTCCAGGGCATGCCGATGCGCTTGGCCACCCAGCTGGCGGTGGTCGGCATCACCTGCATCAGCCCGCTGGCGCCGACGCTGGACTTCAGCTGCGGCATGAAGCGCGTCTCCTGCCGGATCAGGCCGAACACCAGGGCCGGCTCCAGCCCCTGGGCGCGGGCGGCGGCGCTGATGTCGTCGGCAAACGGCATCGGGTAGCGCAGGCGCAGGTCGACCTCGGTGCGGGTGCGCTCTGCCGTGTTGATGCACAGCTGCCAGTCCTGGCGGTCGCAGGCCAGGCGGGCGGCGGCCATCAGGGCGCGGTCATCCATGCCGCGCAGGCTGAAGTTCCATTCGCGCCGGGCTTCGTCGCGCAGGCCCAGGGCCACCAGCAGCAGCGCCCGCTGCAGGCCGGGGTGGGCGCTGGCGGCGGTCTGCTCGGCCTCGGTCAGCGGCGGTGGCGCCGGGGGCAGTGCGGGCGGGCGGCCCAGGTCTTCGGTGGCGAGCTTGGCGTAGAAGTTGGTGGCGCCGGCCAGCGCTTCCAGCTGGCTGCGGGCCTCGGCGCGCTGGGCCTCGCCCTCGGCACCCGGGCGGGCGTTGCCCAGCGTGGCACGTGCTTTCCAGTAGGCCCAGGCCGGGTCGCGCAACTCGGCGGGCGACATCCAGCCGATCAGCCGCGCCACCGCCGGCCAGCGCTGCGCGGGCGCCGCGCTGCGCAGCAGGGCGCGCACGCCCCAGGCCAGGGTCTCGTCGCTCCAGCCGGGGTGCGCGTCGCCCTTGACCAGCGCCAGCGCCCGCAGCATCTGCGGCGCGGCTTCGGCTGACAGCTGGAAGGCCGATTGCCGCGCCACATAGCCCCAACCCCAGGCGGCGTGGCTGTCGTTCAGCCGGGCGCTGCGGTCCTCCAGCCGTGCGGCGGCGGCGGGGGCATCGCTCTGCGCCAGGCGCATCACCGACAGCAGCCGCAACTCCTGCGCCTGGTGGCCGATGCCGGTCAGGCGCGCCAGATGCTTCGCCGGGTTGTCGACCGCGTCGGCCACGTCCTTGGCGGCGGCATTGCCCAGCAGGCCGACTGCCGCCTTGGCCGCGCCGGGGCGCTGCTGCTCCAGGGCCAGCCGGGCCTTGCGGTAGACGTCCTCGGGGGCGAACTTCTTCGCGTCGACCAGGGCCGTGGCCAGCAGGTTGCAGCCGTCGTCCAGGTCGCGCTGGGCGAACCACAGGCCGCGGGCCTGCTCGGCCACGTCGCGCCCGGCCAGGTGCTCGGTGAAGAGCCACCAGCACGTGACCTCGCGGTCGTCGTTCATGCGGAAGCGCGGGTAGTCGCGCGCCAGGTTGGCCCAGTCGCGGCGTCGGCCCAGCTCACGCAGCCAGTCGTTGCGCAGCCGGTCTTCCACATAGGTGCCGGCCCAGCGGCCGTAGAAGGCCTCGACCTCGTCGACGGTGGCTTCCGGCAGGCGGCCGGCCAGGTCCCAGTAGGCCACCCAGGGCAGCAGCGGGTGGTTGGCCGCCTCCAGGGTGGCACGGGCGGCGGCCAGGCGGTTGCGGTCGCGCTTGCGGGCGGCCTCGCGGGCATCGACCACGGTGGTGTCGGTGCTGGCGGGTTGGGCGCAGGCCGGCAGGATGGTGGCCAGGCAGGTGGCGGCCAGCAAGGCCGGCAGCAGGGGCTGGAACAGGCGGCGTGCAGGCCGCAGTCGGAAGGAAAAGCCGGTCATCGGTCAGAGGCGCAGCCGGGGCGTGCTGCAGTGGCGGGCGCGGTGCGCGCCTGAGCCGAACGACTTTAACGCAGGGGGGTGCGCGGCGGGCGCCGTCAGGCCACCTCGATCTCGACCAGCGACGGCGCGTCGGCCTGCAGGGCCATGCGCAGGGCGTCGGCCAGCTGGCCGGCCTGCGTGACACGCACGCCGGGCAGGCCATGCCCAGCGGCCAGGGCGACGAAGTCCAGGTCGGGCAGGGCCGTGCCTTCCACCTTGGCGCCCGGCGGGTAGCCGAACACCGGCGCGAAATCCTGCAGCGCCGCGTAGCGCCGGTTGTTCAGGATCAGCACGGTGATGGGCAGGCGCAGCTGGGCGGCGCTCCACAGCGCCTGGATGGCGTACATCGCCGAGCCGTCGCCGATCAGCGCGATCACCCGCGCGCCCGGCCTGGCCAGCGCCACGCCCACGGATGCCGGCAGGCTCCAGCCCAGGCCGCCGCTGTCCATCGTGAAGAACGTGCCGCTGCGCAGCATCGGCAAATGCGCCTGCATGGTGGCGCGGGCGCTGGGGGCTTCCTCGACGACGATGCTGTCGGGCGCGCGCAGGTCGGCCAGGGTCTGCAGCACCCAGGCGGTGGGCAGGCGCTCGCCCGCGTCGGGCATGGGCACCCGCGGGCGCGGCGGCAGCGGGGCGGGTGCTTCGCGCCGGGCGGGCGCCGGCCGCGCCAGCAGGTCGGCCAGGCCCAGGCCGATGCTGCCGATCGCGGCATCGCCCAGCGGCGTCCAGGCGGCGGTGGCGGGGTCGTCGATCAGCTGGACCAGCGTGGCGCCAGGCGGCACATGCGGGCCGCTGCCCTCGACGTGGTAGGTGAAGGCCGGTGCGCCCAGCGCGAAGACCAGGTCGTGACCGGCGAGCCGGGCGACGATGCGCTCGCGCATGGCCGGCAGGTGGCCGGCGAAGAGGGGGTGGTCTTCGGGAAAGCCACAGCGGCCCGACATCGGCGCGGCAAAGACGCGGGCCTGGTGGCGCTCCGCCAGGGCGACGGTCGCATCCCAGGCGCCATCGCGGTCGACGGCCGCGCCGACGACGAAGGCCGGGCGGGCGGCGGCGTCCAGCGCGTCGCCCAGCCGGGCCAGCAGCGCCGGGTCGGGGCGCAGGCGCTGGCTGACCTGGCGCGGCGGCACGGGCTGCGCCAGGGCGTTCCAGTCGTCGGCCGGAATCGACACCAGCACCGGGCCGCAGGGCGGCGTCATCGCCACGTGGTAGGCCCGGGCGAGGGCCAGCGGCACGTCCTCGGCGCGGGCCGGCTCGATGCTCCACTTCACATACGGCTTGGGCAGTTCGGTGGCCTGGGCCGAATGCAGGAAGGGGTCGAACGGCAGGATGGACCGCGCCTGCTGGCCGGCGGTGATCACCAGCGGCGTGCGGTTCTTGAACGCGGTG
>CALMIF010000355.1 GCA_937864045.1 uncultured Aquabacterium sp.
AATGCCCTGCACCTGCAGCGCCGCCTGCACCGCGCCCAGGCAGCCCAGGATGGTGGCGGCGTTGCTGTCGCCCAGGTGGCCGATGCGGAAGGCCTTGCCCTGCAGCGGGCCCAGGGCCCCGGCGATGGCCACGCCGAAGCGCTCACGCGCGACCTGGCGCATCGCGTCCACGTCGGTGCCCTCGGGCACGGTGATGCTGGTCACCGTGGTCGAGCGGGTGGCGGGGACCTGCGCGAAGAAGCCCAGCGCGCCGGCCTCGGCCCAGCCTGCCACGGCGGCATGCACCGCACCGGCCAGGCGGCGGTGGCGGGCCAGCACGGCGTCCTCGCCTTCCTGGGCGATCAGGTCGAAGGCTGCGGCCAGGCCGGCCAGCAGGGTCTGCGGCGGCGTGCCGCAGAACTTGCGGTAGCTCAGCGGGCTGCGGCGCAGGCGCCAGTCCCAGTAGAAGCGCGGCGCCGGGTTGGCCTCGGCCACGGCCAGCGCCTTGGCACCCGCCGCCAGCCAGCCGATGCCCGGCGGCGTCATCAGGCCCTTCTGGCTGGCGCCCAGCACCACGTCGGCGCCCAGTTCATCCATCGCCACGCGGGTGCAGCCGGCCGAGGCCACGGCGTCGACCACCAGCAGCGCCGGGTGGCCGCAGGCGTCGATGGCGCGGCGCAGCGCGGGCATGTCGCTGGTGATGCCGCTGGCGGTGTCGGTGTGCACCGCGAAGACGGCCACGATGGCGTGCCGCGTGTCGTCGCGCAGGGCCTGCGCCACGTCGTCTGCCTTGATCGGAAAGCCGGGGTGCCAGGGCGTGCGCACCACGCGCCGGCCCAGCGCCTCGGTCTGCACCGCCCAGCTCTCGCTGAAGTGGCCGGTGCCGGGGATCAGCACCGCGGCGCCCGGCGGCAGCAGGTTCTCCACCGCCACTTCCCAGGCGCCGTGGCCGTTGGTGGCGTACAGGAAGACCTCGGCCCCGGGCGCATGCAGCAGGCGGCGCAGGCCGTCCTCACAGGCGGCGATGGTGGCGTCCAGCCGCGGGTCGCCCATGTCCATGGGCTGGCGCGACATGGCATGCAGCACCTCGTCGGGCACGGGCGATGGGCCGGGCGACTGCAGGAAGCGGCGGCCTGGAATGCGGACGGGGGCGGTCATGGCGGGGCAGGGCGTCGGATGGGGGAAGGGCGGTGCTAGGCGCAAGCGCCGTGCCGGCGTGGCGCCCGCGTGTCAGGCTGGCGGCGGCGCGGTTGGGGTGGGGGGTGGCACCAGCGCCTGCAGCGGCGCGGTCAGCACCGGACCGCCGTCGTCGATCGTGACATGGCCGTCCGGTCGCAGCCCCGCGGCACCCAGCAGGTCGGCCAGCACCGCCTGCGCCGGGTCGGCCTGGCCGATGGCCGCCTGTGCCCCGGGGGGCAGGAAGGCGGCGTAGACCGGCTGGCGCGGCATCAGCGCAGCCACATGGCTGCGCCAGGCCGGGCCCAGCTGCTGCGCGGCCTGCGCCGGGTCGCCGTCGTGGAAGGGCCGGCCCAGGCCCTGCCAGAAGGGCGACCGGCCGTCGGCATCGCGACGGCCGGGCAGTTCGGCGATCAGCAGCGGCAGCGCGCCGGGCAAGGGCATGCCGCCGCGCAGCATGGCGATGGCGCCGCGCAGCAGCGGCGCCAGCACGCGGGCCTGGCCTGCCCTGTCCAGCATGGGCTGCCAGGCGATGTCGGCCAGCTCGCTGGCGCCGGTCAGGTCATTGCCCAGCTGCAGGGTCTGCAGGCGCTGGAACAGGCCCAGCTCGGGGGCAGCGTGCACCACCCAGCCGGCGTGGTACCAGTGGCGCGGCAGGTCCAGGCCGATGACGTGGCGCAGGCGCAGGCAGGCCAGCGGCTGGTCGCCGGCGCCGGCCGCCACCAGCCAGGCTTCGGTGCGGGCATCGGCCGCCGGCAGCGCGCGCGCGGCGCCGGGGCGCAGCCAGGGCTGCAGCAACGGCAGGTCGGCGGCGCGGGCGGCGCGCACGTGCACGCGCGGGCTCATCCAGCCTCCCTTGCATCGGCGCTGCCGTGCGGCAGGTCCAGCCGCGCGCCCCAGAGCGGCTCGCCGGGTTGCCAGGCCAGGGCCGCGGCGGCCTGCGCCCGCAGGTGCAGCGCGTGGCCGCTGCCGGGCAGCAGGGTGGCGCGGAAGTCGGCCTGCCGGCCGTTGTCCACCAGCAGCCAGCCTGCGTCCGGGTCGGCTGGCGCGGCGCCGGCCTGCGCCAGCAGCGCCCGGCGCCGCGCCACCGTCTTCAGCAGCGCCACGCGGCCATCGGCGGTGGGGCCGCCGTCGAACAGGTTGAGGTAGGTGTCGCCGTCCAGGCCCTCGTCGATCAGGATGTCGAAGGGCAGGGCGCCCACCGGGTGCAGCTGGCCCAGTGCCCACTGCGCCTCCTCGGGCAGCAGGGGCACGTAGATGGGCGACTGCGGCATCAGCCCGGCGATCCAGCCCTTGTGGCTGCGCCCGCCGCCCAGGCGTTCGGCCGCCGGGTAGTCCAGGTCGAGGAAGCGCCGGCCCACCGCGTCCCAGAACGGGCAGCCGCCCTGCTCGTTGGAGAGCCCCGGGTTCTCGGCGGCGATGCGGTCGGAGAAGCGCGCCGCGAACCGGGCGATGAACAGCAAACGCCCGCGCGACAGCAATTGCGGCGCCAGCGTGCCGGCCAGGCTGGCGTCGATGTGAAAGCCCGTCAGCAGGGTCACGCCGCTCAGGTCATGGCACAGGTGCAGGGTGTGGATGCGCCGGCGCGCGCCCAGCGCCGGGCTGGCCTGCACGATGAACTCGTTGCGGTAGCTGTAGAAGTGGTCGTGGAAGCCCGCTGCCGCGGCGATGCCGCTGGTGCCCACCAGGGCGCCGTCGCGGGCGCGGTCTTCCAGCACGAAGAGGTAGACCTCCTCGCCGCTGGCCTGGTCGTCGCTGGAGAAGGCCTTGGCCGACAGCGCCAGCAGCTGGCGCAGCGCATCGCGGTCGGGCGGCAGGCTGCTGATGCCGATGGCGCTGGCCTGCGCCAGGGCCTCCAACGCGGGCAGGTCGCGGTGCTGGGCCGGGCGCAGCACCCAGCGGCCGGCGGGGTCGGCGTCGTTGGTCACTTCGTGGTGGCCCGCGTGGTGTGCGGCGCGTCAACCACGGGCGCGGCCGATGTGCCGCGCTGCCAGGCCACCACCCGGGCGCTGCGCTCGTCGCGCGGCGTGCGGCCGAAGTGGGCGCGGTAGGCGTTGCTGAAGTGCGGTCCCGAGGCGAAGCCGCAGCCCAGGCCCACCTGCAGCACCGACTGGTGCGTCTGCCGCAGCAGGTTGCGGGCGTGCTGCAGCCGCAGCGCCAGGTACCAGCGCGAGGGCAGGGCATCCAGGTGCTGGCGGAACAGCCGCTCCAGCTGGCGCCGTGACACGCCCACCAGGCGCGCCACCTCCTCGGTGGGCAGGGGCTCGGCCAGGTTGGCCTGCATCAGCGCCAGGGCCTCGGCCAGCTTGGCCGAGCCGGTGCCGCCGGCCTTGCCGGCCAGGCCGGCCGCCGCAGCGCCGTCGAACAGCGCAGCCGGCGGCGGCTGCTGGTCCTCGTCGGCCGCCGGGGGCCGCGCCAGGCCCAGCTGGGCGGCCAGGGCCGGCGCCAGCGCGGCGCCGTGGCGCTGGGCCAGCCAGGTGATGAGCAGGTCCCGCCCGGCCTGCTGGCCGGCGGCGCTCAGGCGCTGGCGGTCGATCTCGACGCGTCGGCGCGACACCACCACGTCGGCATGGCGCTGCGCCAGCGGCGCGATCTGCGGCCAGTGCACGGTGGCGCGGTGGCCGCGCAGCAGGCCGGCCTCGGCCAGCCAGGCCGCACCGCTGCCCACGCCGCCCAGCACCCGGCCGGCAGCGGCCTGGGCCACCAGCCAGGCCAGCAGCGGTGCGGCGTCCGGCAGGTGCCCGGCGCCGGGCACCGGGCCGTCGCTGATGACCAGCGCGGCCAGCAGCGCCGGTGCGTCGCCCAGCGGCCGGGCGGCCACCAGCACGCCGCTGCCGGCAGCCACGCCGTGGCCCAGTGGCGACAGCGGCACCGGCTCGTAGGCGGCGGTGTCGAGCAGCTCGTTGGCGGCCTGCAGCACCTCCACCACGCCGGCCAGCGCGGCCAGGCTGAAGCCCGGCAGCAGCACCAGGCCGATGCGCTGCGGCTCGGCGGCCGGTCGGGCGGGCGGGGGTGCCATCGGCATGCGCAGGCGGCGTCAGGCCGACAGCAGCGGGCCCGAGCGCAGCGCCTGGCTGCCGGCCACCTTGCCCAGCGACATGCCGGCGACGGCGAAGCGGCGGTTGTCGCGGGCGAAGAACAGGCCGTCCACCGGCGCGGTGACCGGCGTGACGGTGCCGGTGAGCGGGTCGATCAGCTCGGCCAGCAGGTCGCCCGCATGCACCTGCGCGCCGGGCTCCTGCGCGAACACCACCATGCCGCCCACCGGCGCCACCAGCGGGATCGACCCGGCCAGCGGCGTGGGCCGGCAGGCCGGCGGCAGGTCGCCAGCCGCCTCGCCCGCGGCGGGCTCGGGCAGGTCGAGCACACCCCGGCGGGCCAGGAACTGCAGGATGCCGGCCGCGTCCTGCGCCGCCAGCGCATGCTGCACATCGGCCTCGCCGCGCAGCTCGATGGTGACGGCCAGGCAGGCCTGCGGCAGGTCCAGCCCCAGGCGCTGCGCCAGCTGCGGCCACAGCATTGAGCAGGCTTCGTCGAAGGGGTCGCCACCCGAGCGCTCGGCCAGCAGCACGGCGCGTGCGCCGATGCAGCGCGCCAGCAGCTCGGCCTGCGGCCAGCAGCCGGGCGTGGTGTAGAAGTGCAGCAGGGCCTCGCCGTCGCAGTGCAGGTCGAGCACGATGTCGGCGTCCACCGCCAGGCCGAACAGCGTCTTGCGCAGGCTCTGCAGCGTGCTGTCGGCCGGCAGCGCGGCCACCGCCTCGCGCAGTGCCGCGCGCACCAGGGCCACGTTGGCCCGGCTGTCGGCGCCCAGGCGGCCCTGCACCGCCGCGGCCACGGCCTCGGTCAGGTCGGCGTAGTGGCGGTTGAAGTTCTCGCCGCTGGCGAGATCGAACCGGCCCTGGAAGCCCCGCAGCAGCCACTGGCCCAGGCCCACCGGGTTGGCCGCCGGCACCAGCACCACCTCGCCGCGCACGCGGCCAGCGGCCTGCAGGGCATCCAGGCGGCGCCGCAGGTGGTGGGCCACCAGCATGCCGGGCACCTCGTCGGCATGCAGCGAGGCCTGGATCATCGCCTTGGGGCCGGCGCCCGGCGTGCCGTAGTGCAGGCTGATCAGCTGGTGGGTGGTGCCGGGCGTGGCGCCGAGCAGGGTGTGGTGGACGGCAGTCATGCGGATGGGAACGGGGCGAAGGGCTCAGGCCCGCGGCAGGAAGGGCCGCAGCCAGCGCCGTTCGGCCAGCTGGAAGGCGCCGACCAGGACCACGGTGATCAGCAGGTAGCACAGCGCGGCGGTGATGAAGGCCTCGAACGGCAGGTAGTGCACCGAGTTGACCTCGCGTGCCACGCCGGTCAGGTCGTGCAGCGTGACCACGCTGGCCAGGGCCGTGCCGTGCAGCATCAGCACCACCTCGTTGCTGTAGGCCGGCAGGCAGCGACGCAGCGCGCTGGGCAGCACGATGCGCCGCAGCGCCTGCCAGCGGCCCATGCCCAGGGCGCGCGCGGCTTCCACCTCGCCGGCGGGCACGGCCTTGATCGCGCCGTGCAGGATCTCGGTGGTGTAGGCGCAGGTGTTGATGGCGAAGGCCGCCACCGCGCAGAACCAGGCCGACTTCAGCAGCGGCCACAGGGCGCTGGCACGCACCACCTCGAACTGCGCCAGGCCGTAGTACAGCAGGAACAGCTGCACCAGCAGCGGCGTGCCGCGGATGACATAGGTGAACCCCCACACCGGCCGCCAGGCCCAGGCCGAGGGCAGGCTGCGCAGCACCGCCAGCGGCAGGGCCGCGGCCAGGCCGATGGCCAGGGCCAGCACCAGCAGTTGCAAGGTGGTGACCGCGCCCGCGGCGTACTGCGGCAGGCTGTCCCACATGACCTGGACGTTCATGGCAGCCCCTTCACAGCGAAGCCTTCTTCGTGCCGATGGCCAGACGGTTCGACAACCAGGCAAAGCCCAGCTCCGACAGCGTGGTGAAGGCCAGGTACAGCAGGGCCGCCGCGCCGTAGAACAGGAAGGGCTCGCGGGTGCTGCCGGCGGCCTGCGCGGCGCGGTTCATCAGGTCCGACAGGCCGATCACCGAGACGATGGCCGTGGCCTTGATCATCACCAGCCAGTTGTTGGACAGCCCCGGCAGCGCGTGGCGCAGCATCTGCGGCCCGACGATGCGCCACAGCACCTGGCCGGGCGTGAAGCCGCAGGCGATCGCCGCCTCCTTCTGCCCCGCCGGCACCGCCAGGAAGGCGCCGCGCAGCACCTCGGTGAAATAGGCGCCGAAGATGAAGCCGATGGTCAGCACGCCGGCGATCCAGGGGTCGATGTCGATGTAGGCCCAGCCCAGGCGCTCGCCCAGGCTGTTGATCGCCATCTGCCCGCCGTAGAACACCAGCAGCATCAGCACCAGGTCGGGCACGGCGCGGATGACGGTGGTGTAGGCGAGGGCGACAGCCTGCGCGATGCGCGAGCGCGACAGCTTGGCCACCGCCCCCGCCAGGCCCAGGGCCAGCGCGATGCCCAGCGACAGGAACGCCACCGACAGCGTCAGCGCGGCGCCTTCGAGCAGGCTGAGGGCGTAGCCGTGCAGCATCTGCGTTATTTTCCGTAGACGTCGAAGTCGAAGTACTTGTCGTTGAGCTTCTTGTAGGTGCCGTTGGCGCGGATGGCGGCGATGGCCGCGTTGAACTTCTGCTGCAGTGCCGTGTCGGCCTTGCGCACCGCGATGCCCGAGCCGGTGCCGAAGAACTTCGGGTCGTCGAAGGCCGGGCCGAAGAAGGCGAAGCCCTTGCCCTGCGGCTTCTTCAGGAAGCCGCCGTCCACTGCCAGGGTGTCGGAGAAGACCACGTCCACCCGGCCGGCGGCCAGGTCCAGGTAGACCTCGTCGGCCTTGGCATAGCGCACGATCTCGCTGCCGGTGAAGGTGGCGGTGACGAAGCGGTCCTGGATGGTGCTGCGCTGCACGCCGATGCGCTTGCCCTTCAGGCCCTCGGGCGTGGGCGCCAGCGTGGTGCCGGCCTTGCCGACCAGGCGGCTGGGCGTGTTGTAGTACTTGTTGGTGAAGCTGACGACCTTCAGCCGCTCTTCGGTGATGGCCATCGACGCGACGATGGCGTCGAACTTGCGCGACTGCAGCGCCGGGATGATGCCGTCCCACTCCTGCTGCACCAGGCTGCATTCGGCCTGCATCTCGGCACACAGGGCCATGGCGATGTCGATGTCGAAGCCCTTGAGCTTGCCGTCGGTGCCCACCTCCGAGAATGGCGGGTAGGCGCCTTCGACGCCGATGCGGATCTTCTTCCAGTCGGGCGCCTGGGCGGCGGCAGTGCCTGCGGCCAGGATCAGCGCGAGAGCGAGGGCGAGGGGACGGCGTTGCATGGTGATGAAAGCTCCGGTGCGGTCAGGTCGGGAAGGTTAGCGCGCCCAGGGCGTGTACAGCGGCTGGGCCATGCGGATGGGCCGCACCTGCAGGCGCAGGTCGCGCACGCTGTAGTCCTCGCCGCCGCCGGCATCCGTCGCCCAGCCGATGCTGCCCGGGCCCTTCTTCAGGATGAACTCGAAGCCCAGCGCGCCCCGCGCGTCACCCGCCGCGGGCTGCGGGTGGAAGGCGATGCCGCGCACCTCGCTGAAGGCGCCGTCGATCAGCTTGCCCATCGCGCCGCTGATCACGTTGTCGCCCAGCATGTCGACGTGGAAGGGCTGCACCTCGTGGTAGGGCTTGAAGCCGGGCGCGGTGGCGTCGAAGACCTGGCCCTTGCGCTTGGCGTCGGACGGCGTCATGCGGCCGGTGCCGAGGTGGAAGCTGTCGCCGCTGTCGAGCAGGCTGACCCGGGCGTTGTCGACATTGAAGGCGCCCTGCGTGACGTCGCTGCGCGCCTCGCTCAGGTCCACCAGCAGGGCGCTGCCGATCACTTCCACCGTGTCGCCGTTCAGCACGGCGGCGCTGTTCTCCTCCACGCCCAGGCCCAGGGTGTAGCCCTTGGCCTGCATCAGCGGCAGCAGGCGGCCGATGCGCCCGCGCTTGAGGAAGTGCTGGTCGACGAACAGCCGCGTGCCCATGAAGCCCAGGCCCGCGCCCACCTCCCGGCCCTCGCGCAGCTGGCCCTTCATCGCGCCCAGCACGTCGGGCGCGTCGCGGAACATGGTGCTGCTCATGATCGCCGCGCCGGCCGAGGTGCCGGCCACCACGCCACCGGCGCGGTAGACGTCCCAGATCGCCCGCAGCAGCGGGCTGGGCAGCCCGCCCGGGGCGAAGGCATCGACGATGCGCGCCTGCGCGCCGCCGGTGAAGTACACGCCCTGGGCCGCGCGCACCTGGGCCACCAGGGCCGGGTCGCGCACGGCGGCGTCCACCGGCCGGTCCTTCAGCAGCGGCGACACCGGCAGCGCCACCGCCTTCACGCCGCGCTGGGCGAACTGCTGCACCACGCCATCGGCGCTGGCGGTGGCGTTCTCCGAGGCCGTGCCGAACACCACCCAGCGCCCGCCCTTGCCGCCGGCCGCGGCGATCAGGCGGCCGTAGATGGCGTCGTTGTCGGACTTGAGCCCGCCGCCGATGGCCACCGCCGTGCCGCGGCCGCGCTGGTCGTGGTCGATGCGGTCGGGTGCCTGGGCCCCGGCCGGTGCGCCTAGCAGGGCCAGTGCCAGGGCGCCGACGGCGCGGCGGGTGAGAGACATCGGGAGCAGGCAGGCGGGCATGGCGGCGGTTGTGGGGCGCCACCAGCGGCGGCAGGCCCGCATGCTGCCACCGCACCCGTGGCGCCCGCGCATGGCGGCTTGCGCCGATGCGACCCCAAGTTGCGCGCTTGCGACCGGTGCATGTCGGGCCTGTGTCCGGCGTGTGTCCGCCTTCCTAGACTCGCGCGCATTCCTTCTTGCCGGAAAGCTGCTGCCATGCCCTCACGCTCACCCCGCTGCCTGCTGACGGCGCTTGCCCAGGCCGCCCTCCTGGCCACCACGGCCAGCATCGGCTCGCAGGCCATCGCCCAGACCACGCCGCAGCGGGTGGAGATCACGGGCTCGGCGATCAAGCGCATCGACGGCGAGACCGCGCTGCCGGTGCAGGTGATCACGCGTGACGAGATCAGCAAGGCCGGCCTGACCACGGCGGCCGAGATCGTGGGCCGCATCAGCGCCGCGGCCGGCAACCTGACCGACGGCATCAGCATGTCGGCCGGCGGCTACCGCGACCAGATGGGCTTCAACGGCGCCAACCTGCGGGGCGTCGGCGTGTCGTCGACCCTGGTGCTGTTGAACGGCCGGCGCATGGCCAACTTCGCCTCGCCGGGCGACGACGCCGGGGTGGACCTGAACAACATCCCGGCGGCAGCAATCGAGCGGGTGGAGATCTTGCTGGATGGCGCCTCAGCGCTGTACGGCAGCGATGCGGTGGCCGGGGTGATGAACTTCATCACCCGGCGCGACTACCAGGGCGGGGAGGTCAGCGCGTCGGCGATGGGCACGCAGGAGGGCGGCGCGGGCAAGCGCACCGCGTCGGTGGCTGCCGGCTTCGGCGACTACGGCCGCGACGGCTTCAACGTCATGGCCGTGCTCGATGTGCAGAAGACTGACCGCCTGGCCTCGTCGCAACGCAAGTTCATCGATAAGCTGGACATTCCTGGCCGCCTGCCGCACCTGCTGCTCAGCCGCACCTTTCCGGCCAACATCCGCGTCAGCAGCGACCAGCGCGACGAACTCAACCGCAACGGCTTCCGTCTCGCCAATGGCGACGCTTTGACCGAGCGCCTGTTCAACCTCACCTGGCCGACCTGCAGCCCGCCGGTCAGCCTGAACCTGCCCAACGGCATCGGTGGCGCCCAGGGCTGCACCTACAACTTCATGCGCGACGTCGAGCTGTCGCCCGAAACGGACAAGCGCTCGCTGCTGGCGCGCGGCATCGTCAACCTGGGAGGCGGCCACCAGGCGTTTGCCGAGGTCGCGCTGGCGCGGGCCACCAGCCACTACGTTGCGCTGCCGGCGCCATTCACGCCCGAGATCGACCTGTCGGTGACGCCGGTGGCGGGGCTGATGGGCTACGGGCTGGAGACCTTCGAGGACCCGGTCATCGTCGCCCGCCTGCGCTTCAACGAGGCCGGCCGGCAGGACAGCGAATTGCGCTCGACCGGCGAACGTTTCGTCGCTGGCGTGAACGGCGTGCTCGGCGCCTGGGACTACGAGGCGGCGCTGAACCACAGCCGCAACACCGTGCGCGACCGCGCCTTCAACGGCTACCTGAACGAAGCCATGATCGACGAGGCCCTGGCCGACGGCCGCATCAATGCCTTCGGACCGTCCGGCGCGGCTGGCCAGGCGCTGATCGCGGCGGCGCAGATCCGTGGCGAGGTCCGCAGCTCCACCGGCGTGCTGCAGGGGCTCGACTTCAAGTTCTCTCGCAGCCTGGGCAAGTTCGGCGCCGGTGAGCTCAACGTCGCCCTCGGCGGCGAGTTTCGCCGTGAGACGCAGCGCTTCCACCAGTCGCCGGAACTCGCCGCCGACTTGATCCTGGGCCAGACCTCGCAGGGGCCGGACGCCGACTTCAGCTACGGCCGAAACGTGCAGGCGGTGTGGGGTGAGCTGGCGGTGCCGTTGGCCAAGTCGCTGGAGGCGCAAGTGGCGCTTCGGCACGAGCGATACCAGCGCACCGGCAGCGCCACCAGCCCCAAGCTGGCGCTGCGCTGGCAGCCGAATGCGGCATGGCTGCTGCGTGGGTCGGTGGGGGCGGGCTTCCGTGCGCCGTCGATGACCGACCTCTACCGCCCCGTCACCGAACATGACGGCCCGCTGCTGGCTGACCCGACCTGCCTGGCCGCGGGCGAATCGGTCACCGACTGCGTCGACGCCTGGCGTGTTCGCACTTATGCCAACCCCGATCTGAAGCCCGAGAAGTCGCGCCAGTTCTCGCTGGGCGCGGTGTTCGAGCCGACCCGAGGCACCAGTGTCAGCCTGGACTTCTGGTCCATCGAGAAACGCAACCTGATCAGCAAGATCGGCGCCCAGGCGATCCTCGCCGACCCGGCCAAGTACGAGGGCCTGGTGCACCGCTACAACGAAGATGAAGGGTTCTGCGACTACGACCCGGACGATGACGACATCTGCTTCATCGAACTGCGCAAGGCCAACCGCGGCCGGCAAAAGGCGTCGGGCATCGACGTGTCCGCCAAGGTCAGCGACCTGCGCAGCCCGGTGGGCAGCTTTGCCTTGCGCCTGAGCGGCACGCTGACGTTGAAGTCGAAGGAGCAGAGCGGCAACGGCGACCCATTCATCAGCAACCTGGGCCGCTTTGTCGAGGACAAGGTGGTGCAACGCTGGCGCCACACGGTGGCGGTGGACTGGGAGCGCGGGCCCTTCAGCATGACGCTGGCCAACAGCTACCTGAGCAGCTACACCGATCAGAACAACGCACCCGATCCGAACACCGGCACCTACGTGGCGCCGAACCGGGTCAAGGCCTACTCGATCTGGGATCTGTCGGGCAGCTGGCAGGCGATGCCTGGCCTGGTGCTGCGCGGCGGCGTGCAGAACCTGCTGAACACCGCGCCGCCGTTCTCGAACCAGGCGGACACCTACCTGGCGGGCTACGACCCCGGCTACACCGACCCGCGCGGCCGGCGCTGGCACCTGAGCGCGACCTACAGCTTCCGGTGATGCAAGACCGGCTGGCGCGGATTCAGACGAACGGCGCCGCCAGCCCCTCGGCCGCCCAGGTGCGCTGCACCTCGGGCAAGGCCAGCAGGCGCTGCAGCCAGGGCGCCAGCCCGGGTCGCAGGCGTGCCGGCGGCGAGGCATCGCCGGGGAAGTTGCGCGTCCAGCGGCACAGCATCAGGCCGTAGTAGTCGGGCACGGTGGGGCGGTCGCCGGGCAGCAGCCAGGCGCCACCGTGGCGCTGCAGCTGGGCTTCGATCTGGCCCAGCTGCGTGCCCACCAGCGCCTGGGCCTGGGCCGACACATGGGCCGCCACGTCCGCATGCGCCGCCGCGTAGGCATCACCCAGCACCCGCGCCGGGTAGAAGTGGTGCATCAGCGTGGTCTGCAGCGTGTTGCTCATCCACACCAGCCATTTCAGCGCCTCGCCGCGCCCTGCGCTGCCCAGCGGCGGCAGCAGGCCGCTTCCGGGGCGCTGGTCGGCCAGGTGCAGGCAGATCGCGGCGGTCTCGTAGAGCACCAGGTCGCCATCGACCAGCAGCGGAATCAGGCCGTTCGGGTTCAGCGCCAGGTAGGCCGGCGCCTTGTGCGCGGCGTTGGCGCGGTCGACTTCGACCAGGCGGTGCGGCAGGCCCAACCGCTGCAGCAGCATGTGCGGCGCCAGGTTGGCGTTGCCGGGGGCGTAGTGCAGGGTGAGCATCGGCAGGGCGTGTGGTGACGGGCCGCCGATGATGCCGCGCCGGCGACCTATGCAGTCATGTGCATATCGCGGCCCGGGCGTGAATGCGGCCAGAATCGCGCCCGCCGCGGGGAGCGCCCCGGCCATTCCCCGATCCCGATGAACACGTTCTCCGAGAGCTTCGGCGTCGCGCTGGGCCTCATCACCCAGGGCGATGCCACGTTGTGGCCCATCGTCGCGCTGTCGCTGCGGGTCAGCGCCAGTGCCTGCGCCCTGGGTGCCGGTGCCGGCCTGTTGCTGGGCGCCTGGCTGGCGGTGGCGCGCTTTCCCGGCCACGCGGCCGTGGTCGGTGTGCTGAACACGCTGCTGGCGCTGCCCTCGGTCGTCGTCGGCCTGGTGGTCTACCTGCTGCTGTCGCGCAGCGGGCCGCTGGGCAGCTGGGGCATCCTGTTCACGCCCACGGCGATGGTGGTGGCGCAGACCATCCTGGTGGTGCCGCTGATCGCCGCACTCGCCCGCCAGCTGGTGGCCGACGCGCTGCGCGAAGGCGGCGACGAGCTGGCCGCGATGGGCGCCGGCAAGCTGCTGAGCGCCCTGCTGCTGCTGGCCCATGCCCGGCTGGCGGTGCTCACCGTGCTGCTCACCGCCTTTGGCCGCGCGGTGGCCGAGGTGGGCGCGGTGATGATCGTCGGCGGCAACATCGCCGGCGTCACCCGGGTGATGACCACCGCCATCGCGCTGGAGACCAGCAAGGGCGACCTGCCGCTGGCGCTGGCGCTGGGCCTGGTGCTGCTGGGCGTGGTGGGCCTGGTCAACCTGGCGGTGGGCCTGGTGCAGCGGCGCGGCGGCGCAGGCGTGCCGCTGGCCGCCGGGGCAGCGGCATGACTGGCCTGCCGCCGGCCGTGGCTGCCGTGGCCACGCCGCTGCTGGCGCTGCAGGGCGCCGGCGTGCACTTCGGCGCCCAGGCGGCGCTGCGCGACATCACGCTGCAGATCCGCCGCGGCGACCGCATCGCCCTGGTCGGCGCCAACGGCTCGGGCAAGACCACGCTGCTGCGCCTGCTCAACGGCCTGCTGGCGCCGAGCAGCGGCAGCCGCCTGGCGACCGGCGCGCCGGTGACGGCGATGCTGTTCCAGCGGCCCTTCCTGCTGCACTTCAGCGTGCGGCGCAACCTGCAGCTGGCGCTGTGGCTGGCGCGGGTGCCGGCGGCGCAGCGTGGCGTGCGGCTGGACGACGCACTGCGCCGCGTCGGCCTGCAAGCCATGGCCGACCGGCCGGCGCGCAGCCTGTCGGGCGGCCAGCAGCAGCGCCTGGCGCTGGCCCGCGCGTGGGCGGTGCAGCCCGACATCCTGTTCCTGGACGAGCCCACCGCCAGCCTCGATCCCTCGGCCAAGCGCGAGGTCGAGGCGCTGATCGACGACTTCGGCCATGCCGGCATGGCGCTGGTGATGAGCACCCACAACCTGGGCCAGGCCAAGCGCCTGGCCAACCGCGTGCTGTACCTGGATGCCGGCCGCCTGCTGGCCGACCTGCCGGTGGACGACTTCTTCCACCGCACCGACCTGCCGCCCGAGGCGGCGCAATTTCTCAAGGGCGAACTGCCATGGACCTGAACTTCCTCACCCTGCGCCGCGGCGCACTGGCCCTGCTGGGCACCATCACGCTGTCGGCCGGCCTGCCTGTGTTGGCCCAGGGCAACTTCATCGTGATGGCCTCGACCACCAGCACCGAACAGTCGGGCCTGTTCGGCCACCTGCTGCCGGCCTTCAAGGCCGCCACCGGCACCGACGTGCGCGTGGTGGCCCTGGGCACCGGACAGGCGCTGGACACCGCCCGCCGGGGCGACGCCGACATCGTCTTCGTGCACGACCAGGCGGCCGAGGAGAAGTTCGTCGCCGACGGCTTCGGCCTGAAGCGCCTGCCGGTCATGTACAACGATTTCGTGCTGATCGGCCCCGCGGCCGACCCGGCCAAGGCGCGCGGCAAGGACATCGTCGCCGCGCTGCAGAAGGTGGCGGCCAGCGGCGCGCCTTTCGTCAGCCGGGGTGACAAGAGCGGCACCCACGCCGCCGAACTGCGCTACTGGAAGACCGCCGGCACCGACATCGCCACCACCAAGCCGGCCGGCTACAAGGAATGCGGCTGCGGCATGGGCCCGGCGCTGAACATCGCCGCATCCACCGGCGCCTATGTGCTGGCCGACCGCGGCACCTGGCTCAACTTCAAGAACCGCGCCGACCTGGCCGTGCTGGTCGAGGGCGACAACCGGCTGTTCAACCAGTACGGCGTGATGGTGGTCAACCCGGCGAAGCATCCGCATGTGAAGCAGGCGTTGGCCCAGGGCTTTGCCGACTGGGTGGTGTCGCCGGCCGGCCAGGCCAGCATCGCGGCCTACAAGATCGGCGGCGAGCAGCTGTTCTTCCCCAACGCCGGCAAGTGACCCGGCGCCGGCCGCCAGGCCGGCCGTGAACTTCCGCACGCCATGCAGGCCCCCCACGGGCCGGGCGTCCCAGCCTGGGACACCCGGCCCGTTCTCCTTGGCGGGTCAAGGGTTGTCCCCAGGTTATGGCCTTGCTTTCCTATGTCCATCATTGCATAGCCATGCAGTGAGCCGGGCGCTCCGCTGTGTGCCACCACCCCTGACCCCCGCGGAGACGAACCCCATGCAGAAGAGCCTGCACATCAACCCGGAGAAGTGCACCGGGTGCCTGCAATGTGAGATGGCCTGTTCCTTCGAGAATTACGGCACCTACGCGCCGGCCAAGTCGCGCATCAAGGTCTTCGACTTCCACCACACCGGCCGCAAGGTGCCCTACACCTGCACCCAGTGCGACGAGGCCTGGTGCCTGCACGCCTGCCCGGTGGAGGCCATCACCGTGGACAAGGCCACCGGCGCCAAGGTGGTGAACGAATCCACCTGCGTGGGCTGCAAGGTCTGCACCATCGCCTGCCCGTTCGGCACGGTGAACTACGTGCAGGAAACCGGCAAGGTGCAGAAGTGCGACCTGTGCGGCGGCGAGCCCGCCTGCGCCGAGGCCTGCCCCACCGGCGCCATCACCTACATCGACGCGAACTGGACCGGCCTGAACAAGATGGCCGC
>CALMIF010000356.1 GCA_937864045.1 uncultured Aquabacterium sp.
TTCAGCCACACCTCGAACTCCTCCCACAGCGGCCTGCTCAGCACCTGCCGGGCGTTGCGACGCTCGTCGCAGCCCATGTCGGCGTAGGCCGCCTCGGCCCGGTAGATCCGGGTCCAACGCAGCATCGCCTCGGTGGCCACCGCGCTGGCGCCGTGGTGGCCGCGGCTGAGTTCCTCGAAGCGGCGCCGGGCATGCGCAGCGCACGCTGCCGCCTTGCGCTGCGGGTAGACCTTGGCGTCGAGTACGCTGTTGTAGCTGGCGCACTGGTCGGTCACCAGGGTGCCGTGCCACACCGGCTGCGCACTCGGTGGTCCCTTGCCGCCCAGGAAGGCCAGCGGGTACTGCGCCCCGCGTCCCAGGCAGAACTCGTAGGCCACGCCCGGGTGTGGATCGTGGTGGCTGCGCGCCCAGGCCCAGACGTAGACCTTCTTCGTCTTGCCCGCACCCGGGTCCAGCAGCCGCAGCGGCGTCTCGTCGGCGTGCAGCACCGGGCAGCTGAGGATGAAGCGCCGCAGCAAGTCGAACAGTGGCTCCAGTGACGCGCCGCCGGCGCCGCCCCAGGACGCCAGCGTCGAGCGCGGCGTGTGCACGCCCGAGCGGGCGTTGATCGGTGACTGCCGGTAGTACGGCAGGTGATCGACGAAGCGGCTGACCAGCGTGTGCGCCACCAGGCCGGCGGCCGCGATGCCGCCATCGATGACGTCCGGCTCGGCCGGCTCCTGGCGCAGCTGCTGGCAGCACCGGCACGCCCACTTGCCGTAGATGTGCCGGTGCACGAAGAACTTCGCCGGGATGATGTCCAGCTTCTCGCTGACGTCCTCGCCGATGCGCTGCATCGGTCGGCCGCAGTCGGCGTTCGGGCAGGTGGTGTCCTCGGGCTCGTGCCGGTGCTCGACGCGCTCCAGGTGCTCGGGCAGGGCCTGGCGACGCGGCCGGCGGGGTGGTGCCTTCGGCGTCTTGGGTGTCTCGGGCAGGCCGCGCTGCAACTCGGCCAGCTTGGCGCGCAGGCTGGCCTCGTCCTCGGCCATGACGTCGGCGAACAGCAGCCGCTGCTCGGCCTTCATCGACTCGGTCTTGGCGCCGAACTTCCAGCGCTTGAAGCGTGCGAGCTCGAAGTTCAGCTTGTCGATCTTCACCCGCGCCAGCGCGATCTCGCGCTCGCGGCGAGCCAGCTCCTGCGCATCGGCCTGGGCCTGCTGTTGCAGCCGCTCAATGAGGGCGGCCACCTCGGCCGGAAGGCTGGTCAGATCGATGGCGGCGGCTGCTTCACCGGGCATGCCCGGCATGGTGCCGCGCCGGCCAGCGCAGCGCCATCGGCACTTCCGATGTCAACGGCCTGCCGGCCGTCGGGCACTCGATCAGCAGCGGCGGATGGTCGCCAGTTCGCCCAGTCGCTGCCAGGGCAAGCCCAGCGCCAGCGCCTCGAACTGCTGGGTGCTGAGCTGCAATGCGGGTGATGCGGCCCCCGCCTCGGGCGTGTGCCAGACGAAGCGCCCGGTGTGCAACCGCCGCGTGGCGCACCACACGCCGAAGCCGTCGTGCACGAGCAGCTTGAGCCGGCTGGCGCGCGCATTGGCGAAGAGGTAGCCATGGTGCGCACGGGCCTCACCCAGCGTGTTGACCACCACCGTCAGCAGCCGGTCGGCACCAGCGCGCATGTCCTGCGGCTGGCTGCACAGCCACAGCGCGTCGATCTTGATCATGGTGCCGGTCAGTCCTTGAGGGCCACGGCGGCCAGTTCGTGCAGCCAGGCAGCGCAGGCACCGGCCTGGGCTGATGGCCAGCGCACGCGCAGCTGAGTCGCACCGCGGGTCAGCTCGACATGAATCTCGGCCGCGGGCGGCTCGGATGGTTCGGGCGTGGTGGGCGCGGAGACGGACGCAGGCGCGATTTCCACCGGGATGAACTGCAGCGGCGCTGCCGGCGTCTGATCGGCGTCCACCCTGCGGCTCACGGTCCTGGGCGCAGCCAGCCCAGCGCGCTTGATGCCGCGGCCGACCAGCCACTTGCGCAGCAGGTTGACGTTTAGGCCGTGGGCCAGAGCGATGGCCGACACCGACGCGCCGGGCTGCTCACACTCGGCGAGGACCTGTGCCTTGAACTCCGCGCCGTGCACGCGCCTCTGGGATCTGGGTTGCATTGGTGCCCACCTGTTCGAAT
>CALMIF010000357.1 GCA_937864045.1 uncultured Aquabacterium sp.
CGCCGTAGTGGCGCTCGTTCAGGCGCCAGTCCTTGACCACCGGCAGCCAGGTGCGGTCCATCTGGTCCAGCGTGTGCCACAGCGTCCAGATCGCCCGCTTGAGCACCGAGGTGTAGGCGATGTCGAACTCGTACCCCGCCTCCTTCAGCAGCCGGCCGGCCTGCTGGGCCTGCGCCACGCCGGTGGGCGTCAGCGGCACGTCGGTCCAGCCGGTGAAGCGGTTCTCCAGGTTCCAGGTCGATTCACCGTGGCGGATCAGCACGAGCTTGTACATGGTGGCAGTGGTGGGTTGGGCCAGCGACGGCAAAGCCTGAAATTCTATAATCCGCGTTTCCGCTCAACCCAGGCCCTGCCCGTGAAGTTCCTGATCGACAACTGGATGCTGATCCTGCTGGCCGCCTCGTCCGGCGGCCTGCTGCTGTGGCAGGCGCTGCAGAAGAACGCCGGCGGCGGTGTCGCCACTGCCGAGGCCGTGCGCCTGATCAACCGCGAGAAGGGGGTCTTGATCGACGTGTCCGAACCCGGCGAATACGCCGCCAGCCACGCGGTGGGCGCCCGCAACATCCCGCTGGGTTCGCTCGACGGCGCGAAGGAACTGCCCGGCAACAAGACGCTGCCGCTGCTGCTGATCTGCCCCAGCGGTGCCCGCGCCGGCCGTGCCGCCGCCCTGCTGCGCAAGGCCGGCTACGAGAAGGCCACCGCCGTCACCGGCGGCCTGGCCGCCTGGCGCGAGGCGGGCCTGCCCGTCGACAAGAAGGCGGCCTGAGCCAGCCGCTGCGCCGATCAGGCGCACACGCCGCAAGGTGTTCCGGGGCCCGCCACAATCGGGCCCCTTGTCGTTTCAGAGCCTCGCCACCATGACTTCCGTGCGCATGTACACCACCCAGGTCTGCCCCTACTGCATCCGGGCCAAGGCCCTGCTGAAGCAGCGCGGCGTCGAGGCCATCGACGAGGTGCGCATCGACCTGGACCCGGCGCAGCGCGACCAGATGATCGCGCTGACCGGGCGCCGCACCGTGCCGCAGATCTTCATCGGCGACACCCATGTCGGCGGCTGCGACGACCTGATGGCGCTGGACCGCGCCGGTGGGCTGCAGCCCCTGCTGCAGGGCGCCTGAGCCGGCGTTCCGCCCCCCCGGTCACGCGGCGGGCCGGTCAGGTCGCTGCGCCATAATCCCGCCCGCCCCAGCCCGCTGCCGCAGTCGGTGGCGGGCTTTTGTCATTCTTCAGGACCTCTCCGCCATGGCCGACCAAGACGATACCCCCGTGTTCCAGATCCAGCGCATGTACCTGAAGGACCTGTCGCTGGAGCAGCCGAACTCGCCGCAGATCCTGCTGGAGCAGCAGCAACCGCAGGTCGACATCAACCTGGCGATGTCGGCCGCCAACGTGGTCGACGGCGTCTACGAGGTCACCGTCACCGCCACCGTCACCACCAAGATCCAGGACAAGACGCTGTTCCTGGTCGAGGCCAAGCAGGCCGGCATCTTCGAGATCCGCAACGTGCCGCAGGACCAGCTGCAGGGCATCCTCAGCATCGTCTGCCCGCAGATGATCTATCCGTATCTGCGCGCCATCGTCTCCGACGTCTGCACCCGCGCCGGCTTCCCGCCGATCATGCTGACCGAGGTGAACTTCCAGGCCATGTTCGAGGCGCAGCAGGCTGCCGCTGCCGGCAACGGCGCCAACTGAGCCTGAGCGCGCAGATGTCCGGGCTGGTGGTGCTGGGCGCCGGCGCCTGGGGCACGGCGCTGGCGATCAATGCAGCCGCCCGTCAGCCTGTGCTGCTGTGGGCGCGTGACGCTGGTCAGGCCGAGCGCATGCAGGCCGAGCGCACCAACGCGCGCTACCTGCCGGGCATCGCGTTCCCGACGTCGCTGACAGTCACCGCCAGCCTGCCGCAAGCGCTGGCGCTGCCTGCCGACGGCCTGTTCATCGTCGGCACGCCGATGGCCGGCCTGCGCGACAGCCTGGCGGCGCTGCCGCCTGCTGCCCGCACGCTGTGGCTCTGCAAAGGGTTCGAGGCCGGCAGCGGCCTGCTCGGCCACGAGATTGCCCGCGCCATCCGCCCCGATCTGCGCTGCGGCGTGCTGTCGGGCCCCAGCTTCGCCCAGGAAGTGGCGCGCGGCCAGCCGACCGCCTTGGTGGCAGCCAGTGCCGATGCCGACCTGGCCGCCCAGGCGGTGGCCGCCTTCCATGGCGAGCACCTGCGCGTCTACAGCAGCGCCGACCCCGTGGGCGTGGAGGTCGGCGGCGCGGTGAAGAACGTGATGGCCATCGCCACCGGCATCGCCGACGGCCTGGCCCTGGGCCTGAATGCCCGCGCCGCGCTGATCACCCGCGGCCTGGCCGAGATGACGCGCCTGGGCGTGGCGCTGGGCGCACAGCCGGCCACCTTCATGGGCCTGTCGGGCCTGGGCGACCTGGTGCTGACGGCCACCGGTGACCTGTCGCGCAACCGCCAGGTCGGCCTGCGGCTGGCCCGCGGCCAGGGGCTGCCTCAGATCCTGCGCGAACTGGGCCATGTGGCCGAGGGCGTGCTCACCGCCCCCACGCTGCAGGCGCGCGCGAACGCTGCGGGCGTCGAGATGCCGATCACCGACGCGGTGGTGGCCGTGCTGCAGGGCCGGTTGGTCCCGGCGCAGGCGCTGCAGCAGCTGATGGCGCGCGACGCGCGGGCCGAGGCCTGACCCGATTCAGGCTCCGCCCTGGTAGTCGTTCTGGCGCCAGGCCTCGAACACCGCCACGGCCACCGCGTTGCTCAGGTTCAGGCTGCGCTGGCCCGCCCGCATCGGCAGGCGCACACGCCGGTCGTCAGCAAAGCCGTCGCGGATGGCGGCGGGCAGGCCGGCCGTTTCGCTGCCGAAAACCAGCCAGTCACCCGGCTGCCAGGCCACATCGGCAAAGCGCCGGGCGCCGCGGGTGGTGAAGGCGAACACCCGGCCGCCGACGGCCTGCTGCGCAGCGCACAGCGCAGCCCAGTCGGCATGGCGGCGCACGGCGGTGAACTCGTGGTAATCCAGCCCGGCGCGGCGCAGCAACTTGTCCTCCATCGCAAAGCCCAGCGGCTCGACCAGGTGCAGCGCACAGCCGGTGTTGGCGGCCAGGCGGATCACGTTGCCGGTGTTGGGCGGGATCTCCGGATGCACGAGCACGATGTGGAACATGGGGCGCGATTGTGGCGCCGTGCCGCGGGTCAGTCCTGCGGCGAGGGTGTGCGCGCCAGCACCCAGACCTGCACACTGGCGGCGCCCGCAGCCAGCAGGGCCTGTGTTGCCGCGGTGGCCGTCATGCCGGTGGTCATCACATCGTCGACCAGGGCCACCTGGCGGCCCGTGATGGCGGCCTGGCCTTCGGGGGGCACCCACATCGCATCACGCAGGTTCGCGGCCCGGGCACGCCGGTCCAGGCCAACCTGGTGCGGCGTGTCGCGCAGCCGCAGCAGGGCGTCATGGCGGGCCGGCAGGCCTTGCGATGCGGCCACGCGCCGCGCCAGTTCCCAGGCCTGGTTGTAGCCGCGCTCGGCCAGGCGGGCCGGGCTCAGCGGCACCGGCAGCACCAGTGGCGGTTCAGCCAGGGCGGGCAGGCGCCGCACCGTTGCCACCAGTGCATCGGCCAGCAGCGCGGCCAGCTCGGGCTGCTGCTGGAACTTGAAGCGGGCGATCAGCCGGTCCCAGGGGAAGGCGTAGTCGGCCAGCGCGACCACCCGTGCGAACGGCGGCGGCGCACGCAGGCAGGCGCCGCAGACCTGGCCGCCCGGCGCATGCAGGGCGCAGCGCGGGCATCGGTGCAATGCACGGTCGACGAAGCGCTGCCGGCAGTCGCTGCAGAAGCCGGCGCGGTCCCACTGGCTGCACAGCGCGCAGGGCCGCGGCAGCGTGCCCAGCCAGCCGCGCTGGCGCCCTGGCGTCGCGGTGGCGGATCGGTCGGGCGGCATCGGCTCAATATACTGAATCGACCATGCCTGAACACCGTGCCGGCACCGGCGCCGAGCCCTCCGATCCCGCATCCGATCCCGCATCCGGTCCGCCGGCCATCGACACCCGCGCCCTGCGCCGTGTGCTGGACCGCCTGGCCCGGTCCGACGGCCCGCCCTGGCTGCACCAGGAGGTGGCGCGCCGCATGGCGGCGCGGCTGCCCGTCATCCGCCAGCCGCCTGCGCAGTGGCTGGACTGGTGGGCCTTCACCGGCGCGGGCGCCGGGGCCGTCCAGGCCGTGTGGCCCGAGGCGCAGCGGCTGGTGGTCGAGCCCACGCCGGCGCTGCAGGCGCGCAGCCGGGCTGCGCTGGCCGCGCCATGGTGGTCGTGGCGGGCGCGCCGCGCCGCGCCGCAGCCGGTCTGGCTGAGCAGCGAGGTGCCGCCGGCGCAGGCGCAGATGCTGTGGGCCAACCTGGTGCTGCACACCGCCGCCGACCCCGAGGCCAGCTTCGCCGTCTGGCACCGGGCGCTGGCGGCCGACGGCTTCCTGATGTTCTCGGCCTTCGGGCCGGACACGCTGCGCGAACTGCGCGAGGTCTATGCCGAGGCGGGCTGGCCGGCGCCGCACCCGCCCTTCGTCGACATGCACGACCTGGGCGACATGCTGGTGCACGGTGGCTTCGCCGACCCGGTGATGGACCAGGAGACGATCACGCTCACCTGGTCATCGCCCGGCGCGCTGCTGGCGGAGTTGCGCGGCCTGGGCGGTCATTTGGGGACGCAGCGCTTTTCAGGTCTGCGCACGCCGCGCTGGCATGGGCGACTCCAGCAGGCGCTGGCCGCTCGCGCCGACGCGCAGGGCCGCATCGCGATGCGCTTCGAGGTGGTCTATGGCCATGCCTACAAGGGCAAGCCACGGGCCGAGCCCGGTGCGCCGGTGGTGGTCTCGCTGGACGCCTTGCGCAGCGGGAGGCCGCCACGCAAGGCCTGACTGGCATGTGTCAACCGCAGAGGCGGTTTAACACTCCGCTAGAATCGGTCGTTGATCTGGCGCATGCGGCATGGATGCCGGTTGCCACCGGGCCGTGATGCCGTCTCCGCTTCGGGGACGCATCCCCAGCGTACTTGACCTGCCTCAATTCGATCCGCCGCCGCTCCCGTCGCCCGCCATGTCCGCCACGACCGCTCCCAGCCCCTGGCCAGCACCGCCGCCCCCGCGGCAGGATGGCGGCTGGCGCTTCGCGCGCGAGCAGGCGTCGCCGCTGGCCTGGCTGTTCGAGCTGCGGCGCAATGTCTCGATCACCCCGCGCCAGCTGATGGGCTGCTACCTGCTGCTGTGCGCCGTGTCCATGGGCGTGGCCGTGGGCTTCTGGCTGCAGGGCGTGACCGTCGTGAGCCTGTTCACCGGGCTGGAACTGCTGGCCGTTGGCGCCGCGCTGCTGGTGTTCGCGCGCCATGCGGGCGATTGCGAAACCATCACGCTGACGGGTCGCGAACTGTCGATCGAGCAGCATGTCGGGCCGGCCGTGGAGCGGGTGCGCTTCCGTGCCGAATGGGTTCGCGTGGAGCCGGTGGCCGATGACGGCTCGCTGGTCGAGTTGTCGGGAGAGGGGCGCAGCGTGCGGGTGGGCAGGCACGTGCGTCCGGAGATGCGGTTGGCATTGGCGCAGGAACTGCGCCGGGCCTTGCGCCTGGCGCGTGCGGCCGGTGCCCGGGCTGTGGATCAGGAAACTTGAAGCATGAACAAGATGACGAACAAGACTTGGAAGTCGCGGGCCCTGCAAGGCACGGCCGCGCTGGCACTGGCGGCCGGCACGCATGCGGCCTGGGCGGTCAATGACCTGATCGGAGGGCCGGCCCGCAATCAGGTCGACCTGCACCCGTCGGTCACCCGCATCGGTGCTGAAGTGCAGGGCCTGCACCAGTTCATGCTGGTGATCTGCCTGGTGATCTTCATTGCCGTCTTCGGCGTGATGTTCTATTCGATCATCAAGCACCGCAAGTCGGTGGGCCACAAATCGGCCAACTTCCACGAGAGCGTGGCCGTCGAGATCGCCTGGACCATCGTGCCCTTCGCCATCGTCGTCGTGATGGGCCTGATGGCGACCAAGACCGTGGTCGCGATGAAGGACACCAGCAACGCCGACCTCACCATCAAGACCACCGGTTACCAGTGGAAGTGGGGTTACGACTACCTGAAGGGCGAGGGCGAGGGCATCGGCTTCCTGTCGTCGCTGGACGTGGCCCAGCGCAACATGTCCGACGCTGGCAAGCCTGCCGGTGACGACTACCTGCTGAAGGTCGACAACCCGCTGGTGGTGCCGGTCAACAAGAAGATCCGCATCATCACCACCGCCAACGACGTCATCCATTCGTGGATGGTGCCGGCCTTCGCGGTCAAGCAGGACGCCATCCCGGGCTTCGTGCGCGACACCTGGTTCCGCGCCGAGAAGACCGGCGACTTCTACGGTCAGTGCGTCGAACTGTGCGGCAAGGAGCACGCCTACATGCCGATCCATGTGAAGGTGCTGTCCGCCGAGGACTACACCAAGTGGGTCGAGGCCAAGAAGAAGGAAATGGCGGCCAAGGCCGACGATCCGAGCAAGGTCTGGACGCTGGAGGCCTTGGCCGAGCGTGGCGCCAAGGTCTACGCCGCCAACTGCGCCGTCTGCCACCGCCCCGACGGCAAGGGTGCCGGCCCGATCAAGCCGCTGGACGGCGCCGCCGTTGTGCTGGATGCCGACAAGACCAAGCAGATCGGCGTGCTGCTCAACGGCCAGAATAACGGCACGATGCCGGCCTGGAAGGGCCTGTCGGACACCGAGATCGCCGCCGTCATCACCTACACCAAGAACAACTGGTCGAACAAGACCGGTCAGATCGTGCAGCCGGCAGAAGTTGTCGCCGCCCGCAAGTGATCGCCGTCCTTCGTTCCCACCGCATCAGCTGCTGAAAGGCCACGCCCATGAGCGCCGTCCTCCCGCAACACGGGTCCCACGACCACAGCCACGATCATGACCACGACCACGGCCCGCTGAAAGGCTGGCGGCGCTGGGTTTTCGCGACGAACCACAAGGACATCGGCACGATGTACCTGCTGTTCTCGTTCGCGATGCTGATGATCGGCGGCATCCTGGCGCTGTGCATCCGCGCCGAACTGTTCCAGCCGGGCCTGCAGTTCTTCAACCCCGAACTGTTCAACTCGTTCACCACGATGCACGGGCTGATCATGGTGTTCGGCGCGATCATGCCGGCCTTCGTCGGCTTCGCGAACTGGATGATTCCGCTGCAGATCGGCGCCAGCGACATGGCGTTCGCGCGGATGAACAACTTCAGCTTCTGGCTGCTGATCCCGGCGGCCATCATGCTGGCGGGCTCGTTCTTCATGCCCGGCGGCGCCCCCGCCGCGGGCTGGACGCTGTACGCGCCGCTGACGCTGCAGATGGGCCCGTCGATGGACGCCGGCATCTTCGCGATGCACATCATGGGCGCCTCGTCGATCATGGGTTCGATCAACATCATCGTCACCATCCTGAACATGCGCGCGCCGGGCATGACGCTGATGAAGATGCCGCTGTTCGCCTGGACCTGGCTGATCACCGCCTACCTGCTGATCGCGGTGATGCCCGTGCTGGCCGGCGCCATCACCATGACGCTGACCGACCGCCACTTCG
>CALMIF010000358.1 GCA_937864045.1 uncultured Aquabacterium sp.
GATCGCCAGCGCCGGCGACGATACCCACAGCATCACCTCGCGCTACTTCACACCGCGCCGCTGCCATGCCAGCCATGCGGTGACCGGCGCCATCGGCGTGGCCACGGCCTTCGCCCTGCCCGGCACCGTGGCCAGCGCCGCGCTGCAGACCGAAGGCCCGCGCCTGGTGTCGGTGCTGCACCCGCAGGGCCGCATCGACGTGGAGGTGGCCATCGCCGCCCAGGGCGATGCCGCCCGCATCCAGCGCGCCGCCCTGGTGCGCACCGCCCGCAAGATCCTGCAGGGCGACCTGCACATCCCCGACTACGTTTTTCCAGATCCACCGAAGGAGACGAATCGATGAAGCAGACCCTGAACAAGCTGGTCGCCCCCGCGCTGGCTGCCGCCGCGCTGGCCAGCGCCGCACCCGCCGCCCTGGCCTGGCCCGACAAGACCATCACCCTGGTGGTGCCCACCGTCGCCGGCGGCGGCAATGACGCGATGGCCCGCACCATCGCCCAGAAGCTGGGCCGGCTGCTGGGCCAGACCATCATCATCGACAACCGCGCCGGCGCCAACGGCTCGATCGCCAGCGAATTTGTCGCCCGCGCCGCCCCGGACGGCCACACGCTGATGTTCGGCTACGTGGCCACGCATGCGATGAACCCGGCGCTTCAGAAGCTGCGCTACGACCCGGTGGCCGACTTCGAGCCCGTGGGCCTGGTGGGCTACTCACCCACGCTGATGGTGGGCAACGCTGCGGCGCCGATCAAGGACGTCAAGGACCTGGTGGCTCAGCTCCAGGCCAAACCCGACAAGTACACCTACGCCTCGGCAGGCAACGGCACGGCGCCGCACTACGCGGCCGAGCTGTTCAAGCTGAACGCCGGCGTGGTGATGCTGGGCGTGCCGTACAAGGGCTCGGCCCCGGCGGTCAGCGACACCATCGGCGGACAGACGCAACTCATGTTCCCCAGCCTCTTCACCTCGATGCCGCATGTGAAGTCGGGCAAGCTGAAAGCGCTGGCGGTGGCGGGCCCGAAGCGCTCGGCCCTGCTGCCCGACGTGCCCACGCTGAAGGAAGCCGGCGTCGACGGTGTCGCTGAGGCAGACGGCCAGACCATCCGGCTGTGGGCGCAGGACCATGCCGGCTGGCTGACGATGGACGCCGTCGCCACGCTGCGCTGAGCCGCGCCCACCCCCATCGACCAGGAGCCACCATGGCCGCCAGCATCATCGACTCGACCATCTTCCAGGGCATCTTCACCACCGACGCGATGCGCGCCGTGTGGAGCGACGAGAACCGCACCGCGCACTACATCGCCATCGAGCGAGCGCTGGCCATCGTGCAGGCCCGCCTGGGCATCATTCCGCAGGAGGCCGCCGACGAGATCGTCCGCCACTGCCACCTCGACCAGCTACAAGATGGCCGGCCTGCTGGCGGCCGTGCTGCGCCACCGCGAGCGCATCGCCCAGCTGCGCGAACGGGTGCTGGTCGGCGAGTTCGCCGGCGCCGCCGGCACGCTGGCCAGCTTGGAAACCGGCGCGATGGAGACCCAGGCCGGCCTGTGCGCCGAGCTTGGCCTGGGCCAGCCGCTGATCGCCTGGCACACCAGCCGCGACAACATCGCCGAGGTGGGTTGCGTGCTGGGCCTGATCGGCGGCACGCTGGGCAAGCTCAGCATGGACATCAAGCTGATGATGCAGACGGAGGTCGGCGAGGTCTACGAGCCCTACCACCACGGCCGCGGCAGCAGCAGCACCATGCCGCAGAAGCGCAACCCGATCTCCAGCGCCGACACCCACGGCGCCATCAGCGTGCTGCGCCAGCATGCGGCCGCGCTGATGGACGCGATGGTGGCCGACCACGAGCGCAGCACCGGGCCGTGGCAGATCGAGTGGATCGTGCTGCCCGAGGCCTTCTGCCTGGCTGCAGGCGCGCTGAAGCAGATGCGCAGCGTGCTCGAAGGGCTGGAGGTCGATGCCGAGGCGATGCGCCGCAACATCGACATGACCGGTGGCCTGGTGATGAGCGAGGCGGTGATGATGGGCCTGGGCCCGTTCATCGGCCGCGAGTACGCGCACGACCTGGTCTACGACCTGTGCCGGGAATCCCTGAAGACCAAGACACCGCTGCTCGACCTGCTGGCCGCACACCCGGAGATCAACCGGCACGTGAGCCGCGACCAGCTGTTGCAGATGCTGGACCCGGCGAACTACCTGGGCCAGAGTGGCGTGATGGTCGACCGGGTGCTGGCCAGCATGGCGCGCTGACTCACAAGGTCCCTTGTCAGCCCGGCAACCCCTGCGCCAGCTGCGCCGCCAGGCCGGTGTAGCTGGCCGGCGTCATCGCCCGCAGCCGGGTCTTCTCGTCGTCCGGCAGGGCCAGCTTGTCGACGAAGCCCAGCATCAATTCGGCCGTCATCGGCTGGCCGCGGGTGAAGGCCTTGAGCTGTTCGTAGGGCTCGGGCAGGCCGTGGCGGCGCATCACCGTCTGCACCGCCTCGGCCATCACCTCCCAGGCGCCATCGAGGTCGGCGGCCAGGGCCGCGGTGTTGGTCTCCAGCTTGTCCAGGCCCTTGGCCAGGCTGTCCAGCCCCAGCACCGCGTAGCCGAAGGCCACGCCCATGTTGCGCAGCACGGTGCTGTCGGTCAGGTCGCGCTGCCAGCGGCTGACCGGCAGCTTCTGGCTCAGGTGCGTCAGCAGCGCATTGGCCAGGCCGAAGTTGCCCTCGGCGTTCTCGAAGTCGATGGGGTTGACCTTGTGCGGCATGGTCGACGAACCGACCTCGCCGTCCTTGAGCCGCTGCTTGAAGTAGCCCAGGCTGATGTAGCCCCACACGTCCCGGCTCCAGTCGATCAGGATGGTGTTGCAGCGGGTCATGGCGTCGAACAGCTCGGCCATGTAGTCGTGCGGCTCGATCTGGATGGTGTACGGGTTGAAGGCCAGGCCCAGCCGCTGCTCGACCACCATGCGCGAGAACGCCGGCCAGTCGTGCGCCGGGTAGGCCGCCAGGTGCGCGTTGTAGTTGCCCACCGCGCCGTTCATCTTGGCCAGCAGGGCCACGCCGGCGATGCGCGCACGGGCGGTGTGCAGCCGCGCCACCACGTTGGCGATCTCCTTGCCCACGGTGGTGGGGCTGGCGGTCTGGCCGTGGGTGCGGCTGAGCATGGGCAGCGCCGCCATGCCCTGCGCCATGCCGTGCAGCTTGGTGATGATGCGGTCGATGGCCGGCAGCAGCACCTGCTCGCGCGCGGCCTTGAGCATCAGCGCATGGCTGGTGTTGTTGATGTCCTCGCTGGTGCAGGCGAAGTGCACGAACTCGCCCGCGGCCTCCAGGTCGGCATGGCCCTTGAAGCGCTGCTTCATCCAGTACTCGACGGCCTTGACGTCGTGGTTGGTGATGCGCTCGATGTCCTTGATCTGCTGGGCATCGGCCTCGCTGAAGCGCTGGACCAGGCTGCGCAGGTAGCCGCGGCTGGCCTCGGACAGCGGCTTGAACTCGGCAAAGCCCGCGTCGGACAGGGCGATGAACCACTCGACCTCGACCTGCACGCGGCGCAGCATCAGGCCGTACTCGCTCATCAGCGGGCGCAGCGTGGCCATGCGGCCGGCATAACGCCCATCCAGCGGGGACAGGGCGGTGAGGGCGGAGTGCGCGACTTGGGACATGGCGGTGGCGTCCTGGGGAAAACCAGGGATTTTAGGCGGCCGGGCCCCGCGCCGGCGCCGCGCCCCGGCCCGCCTACCAGCGCAGCTCGAACACGCAGGCCGGATCGCCGCGCGCCTCGCAGGCCGTCTCCACCGCCTGCACCGTCGGGTGCACCAGCACCTGGAACAGGCGCTCGAAGGTGGCGGCGTAGAAGTCGCAGGCGGGCAGCGGGCTCGGGTTCTGCAGATCCGCGCCGCGGCACAGCGGGTTGCCGGTGATGGTCAGCACGCAGGGCCGGCCGGCGCGGGCGGTGAAGTGGCCGCTGCCGGCAAAGGTCCAGGCGTGGTGGCCGACGGCCTGCCGCAGCACGCGCGCTGCCAGCGGCGCAGGCAGGCGCTTGAGCAGCCACTGCACCGGCCGCGGAATGCGGTGCGCCAGCAGGTAGTCGGCCGTGCGCAGCCCCGCCTGGCGCGCCACCTCGGCCGCCAGGCCGTGGCCCGGCTGCTGGCGCAGCGCGCGGTGCAGCCGGGCGACGTCGGCCTCGTGATGATCACCCACTTCAACCAGCTGCATGCGCGTGGCCAGCCGCTGGCCACGCTGGTGGTCGACGGCGCCCGCCGCCGCCTGCGCCCGGTGCTGATGACCGCCAGCATCACCGCCTTCGGCCTGGTGCCGCTGCTGCTGGCCA
>CALMIF010000359.1 GCA_937864045.1 uncultured Aquabacterium sp.
CAGCGACCACGCCGACTGGCCCGGCCTGCAGCGCGCCATCGCCGCCACCGGTGCCAGCCGCGTCATCGTCACCCACGGCCAGGAGGCGGTGATGGTGCGCTGGCTGCGCGAGCAGGGGCTGGACGCGGGCTCGTTCCGCACCGAGTTCGGCACCGAGGACGGCCCCGACGTCGGCGCGGCCGCCGAACCCGCCGGAGCGACCTGATGCGCCACTTCGCCGCCCTCTACGCCGCGCTGGACGCCAGCACCTCGACCGACGCCAAGGTCGACGCCCTGGTGCGCTACCTGGCCGACGCGGCGCCCGACGACGCCGCCTGGGCGGTCTACTTCCTGGCCGGCGGCCGGCCGCGCCAGACCGTGCCCACCGCGCTGCTGCGCGCCACCGCCACCGCGCTGGCCGGCATTCCCGACTGGCTGTTCGAGGCCAGCTACCAGGCCGTGGGCGACCTGGCCGAGACCATCGCCCAGGTGCTGCCGCCGC
Source organism: uncultured Aquabacterium sp. (assembly GCA_937864045.1). Lineage (GTDB taxonomy): Bacteria > Pseudomonadota > Gammaproteobacteria > Burkholderiales > Burkholderiaceae_C > Pseudaquabacterium. The sequence continues at coordinate 482 of CALMIF010000359.1, forward strand.
CCACCCGCAACAGCGACCTGGGGCTGGCCGACTGGATGACGCAGCGCCTGCTGCCGCTGCGGGGCCAGCCGCCCGAGGTGCAGGCCGAAGCCCTGCGCGCCTGGTGGGACGAACTGGCGCCCGACGAGCGCTTCCTGCTGGTCAAGCTGATCGGCGGCGGCTTCCGTGTCGGCGTCAGCAAGCTGCTGGTGCAGCGGGCGCTGGCCCGCCATGCCGGGCTGGACGCCAAGCTGGTGGCCCAGCGCATGATGGGCTGGACCGACGCCCGCCTGCCGCCGAATGCCGAGCGCCTGGCCGCGCTGCTGGCGCCGGCTGATGCCCCGGCAGATGCACAGGCCACGCCAGTGGTCGACGGCCAGCCTTACCCATTCTTCCTGGCCCATGCGCTGGACGACGGCCCGCCCGAGGACATCGCCCGCCGCCTGGGGGCGGTGGCCGACTGGCAGGCCGAGTGGAAATACGACGGCATCCGCGCCCAGCTGGTCAAGCGGGCCGGCCAGGTGTGGCTGTGGTCGCGCGGCGAGGAGCTGGTGACCGAGCGCTTCCCCGAGGTGGCGGCGCTGGCGCTGGGCCTGCCCGACGGCTGCGTGCTCGATGGCGAACTGCTGGCCTGGGCGCCAGGCGAGGGCGGTGGCGCACCGGCGCCGTTCCAGCAACTGCAGCAGCGCATCCAGCGCAAGACGCTCAGCCGCAAGCTCCTGGCCGAGGTGCCGGTGCGCTTCATCGCCTACGACCTGCTGCAGCAGGCCGGCCAGGACCTGCGGTCGCTGCCGCTGGCCGAGCGGCGCTCGCGGCTGCAGGCGCTGCTGGCCGCCGGCCCGTTCGCCGCCGCGCCGCTGGTCGAGGCCGCCGACTGGCCGGCGCTGGCCGCGCTGCGGCAGCAGAGCCGCGAACGCGGCGTCGAGGGCCTGATGCTCAAGCAGCGCAGCGCCGCCTACGGCAGCGGCCGCACCAAGGCCGATGGCCTGTGGTGGAAGTGGAAGATCGCGCCGTACACGGTCGACGCGGTGCTGGTCTATGCCCAGGCCGGCCATGGCCGCCGCGCCGGCCTGTACACCGACTACAGCTTCGCCGTCTGGAGCCGCCCGCCCGCCGATGCCGCCGAGGCCGACGCCGTGGTGCAGGCCATCGCCGCCCGCCAGCCCGCCCAGCCCGGCGCGCTGCAGCTGCTGACCTTTGCCAAGGCCTATTCGGGCCTGAGCGATGCCGAGTTCAAGGCCGTGGACGCGGTGATCCGCGCCAGCACGCTGGAGAAGTTCGGCCCGGTGCGCAGCCTGAAGCCGCAGCTGGTCTTCGAGCTGGCCTTCGAGGGCATCGGCCGCAGCCCGCGCCACAAGAGCGGCATCGCGCTGCGCTTCCCGCGCATGCTGCGCATCCGCCACGACAAGCCGCTGTGGCAGGCCGACAGCCTGGCCACGCTGGAGGCACTGATCGCGGGAAGCGGCCAAACCGCATGACGCCGGGGCGGGCAGCGGTTGCGGGAACAAGCGCACCAGGACACCCCTGTTCAAGGGGGTAGCGCCGCCGCCAAGGCGTCAAATCGTTGCTCTGACCCTGCGCAAATGGGTTTCACACTGCACTCTGGTGGTGTGGGGCCCCCAAGCCGGTCGCTATCATCCGGCTGTGTTCCGTGCACCACTGCCGCCTGTCCATCCCTCCTTCCGGTGACGTCTTGAAGTCGAGCACCATCTTCGCAGCCTCGGTCATCTGGCGTGGCAAGGGCGGGCACATGCTGGTGCAGGACCCGCGCATCGACCTGCTGCCCGACGGGCCGGCGGGGCCGCGCCGTTTCAAGATCAAGTCCGCCGATTCGCTCGAGCGCCGCAGCCGGGTCAACAGCCTGTTGAAGGACCGCTATGGCTGGCGCGGCTACCAGCAGCCGGCCCTGCCCACCGACCCCGGCGTGCACCGCTTCACCCTCACCGCGGTCGAGGACGAGGTGGTGATCGGCACCATCACCGTGTCCTTCGATGGCGCGCAGCGCCTGGGTGCGGACGACGCCTTCGGTGCCGAACTGGCCGCCATGCGCGCCCAGGGCTGCCGCATCTGCGAATTCACCAAGCTGGCCATCGACCCGGTCTCGGGCACCAAGCGGGTGCTGGCCACGCTGTTCCACGTCGCCTACATCGTGGCCCACCGCATCCGCGGCTTCGACATGCTGGTGATGGAGGTGAATCCCCGCCATGTGCGCTACTACGAGCGCATGCTGGGCGCCCGCGTGCTGGCCGACGAGCGCATCAACACCTCGGTCAACGCGCCGGCGGTGCTGCTGGGGGCCGAGTTCAGCTACATCAAGTCGCAGATCGGCGAGTTCGCCGGCCAGGCCGATGCCGCCAGCGGCGAGCGCTCGCTCTACCCGTTTGCGCTGACGCTGCGCGAGGAAGCAGCAGTGATCAGCCGCATGCTGGCCAAGCAGCGCATCCACGAGCGCCGCCTGACCGACACCGGCAACCCGGGTGACCCCACGGGCACCGACTTCGGCACCACCGACCTGATCGGCCTGTAGCGCGGGGCGGGGGAGCGCCGGGATGGTGCCTCCGACAGGAATCGAACCTGTATCTAGCGCTTAGGAGGCGCTCGTTCTATCCATTG
>CALMIF010000360.1 GCA_937864045.1 uncultured Aquabacterium sp.
CAGGTAGCACATCTCGGTGGGAATCACCGCCGGGATGCCGCTCTGCACCGCCTGGAACTCGGTGCCGCACAGCACGGGGCGCAGCGTCACCCGCGTCTCCATCTGGCCGGGCAGGTTCGGGTCGTCAAACACCGAGGTGTAGTGCAGCAGTTCGCCCGGCTTCAGCGCCAGGTATTCACCGCCGAAGCTGTGCGACTGGCCGCGGCCGAAGTTGGTGAACGACATGCGCCAGCGCCCGCCCACCACCGCATCGAGCTGGTGCACCGTGCCGGTGAAGCCGAACGGCGGCAGCCAGCGCGCCAGCGCCGACGCGTCCAGGAAGGCGCGGTAGACGCGTTCGGGCGGTGCGCGCAGCACGCGGTGCAGTTCGACGGTGCCTGTGGTCATGGCGGGTTCCTGTGGCGTTGCGGGCCGCCACGATACCCCGTTGACATCGCCGGAGGCGACCCCGCCGCGCTCAGCGCCCGGGCGGCAGCGGCCGGTAGATGTCCGGCGGGAATTCACCGGAGACGTACAGCGCCAGTTCACCGCGGCTGAGCAGCACCTGGCCGACGATGCTGGCGCGGTGCTGGCGCAGCGGCTGCGCCGGGCGGCTGCAGTCGGGCGCCGCAGTGTGGGTGAACTCGACCACGTAGCGCCCCGGCGCCTCGCGCCGCCACAGGCCCAGCGCCGCATTGCCCTGACGGCCGCCGGCGATGCAGGTGCGGAAGTGCCCATCGGCAGAGAACATGATGCGCTCCGGCCCGCTGGTGCTGACCCAGCTGCCGGTGAGGGCCCGGTCACCGGCAGGCGCCCGCGCCGCGTTGGCGGGCCGTGCCCGCGCCAGCGTGACCGGGCCGGCCAGGGCGGCAGCCACCAGCAGCAGGGCCTGCCAGGGCCGGCCGCCCCGCGCCGGGCTGCGCCTGGCGCTGCGGCCCGTCATGCCGCCGCCCCTGCGGGCCGGCCCGCCATGGCCACCGGTTCGACGGTGACGCCGACCAACGGCGGCGCCGTGCCGCCGCCGCGGATCACGCCGCGCAGGGGGGCCACGTCGGCGTAGTCGCGGCCCCAGGCCAGGGTGACGTGGTCCTGGCCGGCCGCCACGTCGTTGGTCGGGTCCAGCGCCACCCACCCATGCCGCGGGCACCACACCGCCACCCAGGCATGGCTGGCGTCGGCGCCCACCAGGCGCGGCTGGCCTGCGGGCGGATGCGTCAGCAGGTAGCCGCTGACGTAGCGTGCCGCCAGGCCCAGGCTGCGCAGCGCGCCGATCATCAGGTGGGCGAAATCCTGGCACACGCCCTGGCCCTGGGCCAGCGCCTGCAGCGCGTCGGTGGCCACGTCGGTGCTGTGGGGCATGTAGTGCATCTGCGTGTGCACCTTGTGCATCAGCGCGTGCGCCGCCTGCAGCAGCGGCCGGCCAGGGGTGAACAGGTCCTGCGCATAGGCCGCCAGCACGGCCGCCCGCGGCGCAAAGTGGCTGGGCAGGCTGAACTCCACCGCCTCGGGCTGGGTCAGGCCGGCGCGGTAGCGCAGCGCCTGGGCGGCTTCTTCCCAGGGTGGGCTGTCGGCGGTGTCGATGGCCGGCGGCGGTGCCAGCCGCACCCGGAAGCGGCTGGTCACCGTCAGCCGCGCATGCACCCGCGAATGGCCGAAGCCCAGCCGCCAGTTGCCGAAGGCATCGGTGCTCTGCTGCACCGCACCGTCGGGCTCGGGGTCGATCTGCAGATCCCAGTGCTGCACCCGCTGCTGATCCGTGTCGCGCGGGCGCAGCCAGGCGCTGTGGTGCGCCACCTCCACCGGCGTGTCGTAGTCGTAGCGGGTGGCGTGCGTCACCTGCAGCAGGCGTTCGGCAGCAGGCGTCGGTGCCAACGGCCCCTCGGCCTGGGTCTGGGTCTGGATCTGCGACGGCCTGCCCGTTGGCTGAGCGGAGACCAAGCCCACCTGCTCGGTGCCCTGCCCCTGCGACTGCTCCTGCGTCCCGGTCATTGCCACACCGTCCTGTCGCGCGATTCGACATGGGCGAACAAGTGCCGGCTGATCCCGTCCGACAGCCCGCGCGCCGCGGCGCAGCAGCCGCGCAGCGCGTCGAGCAACTCGCCGTGCCGGCCCTGGGCGTCGGGCGCGGCCAGTCGCGCCAGCAGCCAGTCCTGCGGGCTGGGCAGGTCGCGGGTGACCTGCTCGATCCACACCGGGTCGTGCCGCGCCAGGCGGCGCAGGCGCTCGCGCATGGTGCGCGCCACCCAAGCCAGGCTGCGCGGGTTGTCGGTGTCGCGCGCCAGCAGGTGCAGCAGGGGCAGCAGCTCGCGCCGGCCCTGGAACTGCGCGCGGTAGGTGATCACACTGTCGAACAGGCCCAGCAGCAGGCCGAAGCCGTCGTCGGCCTCGTGCACCCGCAGCTCGATGCCCAGGGCCAGCGCATGGGCCAGCATGTCCAGCCGCTCGATCTGCCGGCCCACGCTGAGCAGGCGCCAGCCGTCGTCGCGCGTCATGCGGTCGGTCTGCGCGCCGGTGATCGCCGCCAGGTGGGTGGTGGCCCGCGCCAGGATGGCCAGCACGTCGGGCACCGGGGCATGGCCATCGCCCAGCTGCAGCACCACGCCCAGGTGCTGCTCGAAGTGGTCGTCGACCTCGTGGATCAGCTTCCAGTGCTCGGGCGACAGCCGCTCGCGCAGCGCCTGGGCGCACTGGCGCAGGCTGCGCAGGTTGTGGGCGACGCTGGTGGTCGGGCCGCCGGTGTCCACGGCCGCAGCCTCGCCCGGACGGCGCGGCAGCAGGCCGTGGATCAGCGCGCGCTCGAACACCCGCGGCGCCCGCGCCAGCGGCGGCACGCCGGCGCCCACCAGGCCGTGGAAGCGCGCCAGCCGGTCGAGCAGCTGCAGCACCGGCGCGCTGCCCTCACGCAGCGTCTCCAGCGTCAGCCGGGCCAGGCGCACCGCGTTCTCGGCCCGCTCGGTGTAGCGGCCCAGCCAGAACAGGTTCTCGGCCGAGCGGCTGGTGACGGTGCGGTGCACGCTGTGCAGTTCGTCGGCGGTCAGCGGCTGCGGCAGCATGGTGCTGCGGTCGACCACGCCGCTGGCCACCACCCAGGTGTCGGCACTGGCGGCGCCGTGCTGCATGCTGAGCCAGGGGTCGTGCGCCAGGCCGGGCTGCTGGCTGCCGCGCCGAGCCACCCGGGTCAGCGCGCCGGGCAGCACCTGCCAGCCGCCCTGCCCGTCGGCCAGCGCGTAGACGCGCAGGACCGCCGCACGCGGCTGCAGCTGCCCGGGCGGCGCGTTGCCGGACACCGCGCCCGGCATCCACACCGGCGTTTCGCTGGGCCGTACCCCCGCCTGCAGGGTGTAGGCCGCGGGGTCGGCGTCGATGCGCGTGCGCAGCGCCTCGCGTTCGGCCTCGCCCATCAGCGCCGCCACCTGGGCGCTGAAGCCCGAGTCGGGAAAGGTGGGGGCCACCACGAATTCGGCCAGCCGCTCGCGCTGCTTGCGCCAGACCGTGGCCTCGCCGCACCACCAGGTGGTCTGCGCCGGCAGCAGCAGGTCCTCGCCCAGCAGGCGCTCGGCCACGCCGGGCCAGAAGGCGGCCAGGCCGGGGCTCTCCAGCACACCGGCGCCGGGCGCGTTGGCCATCACCACGTTGCCGGCGCGCAGGGCCTGCAGCAGGCCGGGCACGCCCAGCTGGCTGTCGGCACGCAGCTCCAGCGGGTCGAGGAACTCGTCGTCGACCCGGCGCAGCAGCACATGCACCTGCTCCAGGCCGTGCAGGGTCTTGAGGAACAGTTTCTGGCCGCGCACCGTCAGGTCGCTGCCCTCGACCAGGGCCACGCCCAGGTAGCGGGCCAGGAACACATGCTCGAAATAGGTTTCGTTCAGCGGCCCGGGCGTCAGCAGCGCGATGCGGCTGCGCTCGCCGGCCGGGCTGGCGCGCACCAGGCCGTCGAGCAGGCCGCGGAAGGTGCCGGCCAGGCGCTGCACCCGCAGGTCGGCGAACTGGTCGTGGAACTGCGGGCCGATGATCAGCCGGTTCTCCAGGAGGTAACCCAGGCCCGAAGGCGCCTGCAGCCGCTGCGCCAGCACGCGGAACTCACCCTGCGGCGAGCGCGCCAGGTCGAAGGCGGCGATGTGCAGGCCGGGGCGATCTTGCGGCCACAGGCCGCAGGCCGGGCGCAGGTAGTGCGGATGGGCGAAGACCAGGCTGGCCGGCAGCAGCGCGTCGCGCAGCAGGGTCTGCGGGCCGTAGATGTCGGCCAGCGTGGCGGCCATCAGTCGGGCGCGCTGCGCCACCCCGGCCTCGATCTGCGCCCAGTCGGCCGCCGGCACGATGAAAGGCAGCAGCTCCAGCGGCCAGGCCCGCGGCGCCTCGGCGCCCTCGGCATAGACGTTGTAGGTGGCGCCGTCCTCGCGCACCCGGGCCTGCACCCGGTGGGCACGCGCCGGCAGGTCGGCCCAGCCGCCATGGCCCAGGGTGTCGAAGAAACGGCGCCAGTGCGCCGCGGGCTGGTGGCCGGCTGCTGCCGCCGTGCCGGAGACGGCGGCGCACCATTCGTCGAAATGCCCCGGCGTGGCCCGTTGCGCCAGCCCGGTCACGAGGCTGGCGGCGTCGGGCGGATCGTCGTCGGCCAGCAGACTGCTTTGCATGCCCGAATCATGCCCGGGATGCGGCGGCTTCCCGGTCGGGGCCATCCCCTGGGTGCGCGGGTCAGGCACGGCGAGCGTGCGGAATCAACTGGTGCGCAGGTCGAGGGTGAACGGGAATTCGAGACTGCGCTGCGGCTGGCCCACCACCATCCGCCCCGGCGTGTGGCCCAGCTGGAAGAAGCGCGCCAGGCGGCGGCTCTCGGCCTCGAAGGCGTTGACCGGGAAGCTGTCGTAGTTGCGCCCGCCCGGGTGCGCCACGTGGTACTGGCAGCCGCCCAGGCTGCGCTGCATCCAGGTGTCGACCAGGTCGATGGTCAGCGGCGCGTCGACGCCGATGGTGGGATGCAACGCGCTCGGCGGCTGCCAGGCCCGGTAGCGCACGCCCGCGACGAACTCGCCCACGCGCCCGGTGGGCTGCAGCGGCACCGGCACGCCGTTGCAGGTCAGCACATGGCGCGGGTTCACCAGGCCCGAGACCTTCAGCTCGATGCGCTCGACCGACGAGTCGACATAGCGCACCGTGCCGCCCGACGAGCCCTCCTCGCCCATCACATGCCAGGGCTCCAGCGCGCTGCGCAGCTGCAGGTGCACGCCCTGCGCCGTCAGCTCGCCCACCTTGGGGAAGCGGAACTCCAGGTGCGGCGCGAACCAGGCCGCGTCGAACGCGAAGCCCGCCTCGCCCATCTCGGCGATCACGTCGTTGAAGTCCTGCCAGACGAAGTGCGGCAGCAGGAAGCGGTCGTGCAGCTCGGTGCCCCAGCGCACCAGGTCGTGGCGGTAGGGCTCGGCCCAGAAGCGCGCCACCAGGGCGCGCAGCAGCAGCTGCTGCACGATGGACATGCGCGCATGCGGCGGCATCTCGAAGGCGCGCAGCTCCAGCAGGCCCAGGCGGCCGGTGGCCGAGTCGGGCGAGTACAGCTTGTCGATGCAGAACTCGCTGCGGTGGGTGTTGCCGGTGACGTCGACCAGGATGTTGCGCAGCGTGCGGTCGACCAGCCAGGGGGGCATCTGCTGGCCGTAGACGGCCTTGTTCTTCTCGATCTCGCCCAACGCGATCTCCAGCTCGTAGAGCTGGTCGTTGCGCGCCTCGTCCACCCGCGGCGCCTGGCTGGTCGG
>CALMIF010000361.1 GCA_937864045.1 uncultured Aquabacterium sp.
GCCGGAGATCTACTGGAACATGCTGCAGACCGCCGAGCAGGTGGCCAAGCGCTACAACGTGCCCAAGGAGCGCATGGACCGCTACGGCGCCGAGAGCCAGCAGAAGGCCTGCGCCGCGCGTGATGCCGGCCTGTTCGACGCCGAGATCGCGCCGATCACCGTCACCGCCGGGGTGGCCGATGCGGTGATGGGCCTGCGCAGCAAGGAAGTCACCGTCAGCCAGGACGAGGGCCTGCGCCCCGGCACCACCTACGAAGGCATCGTCGGCGTGCGCTCGGCGGTGCCGGGCGGCGTGGTGACGGCGGGCAACGCCAGCCAGTTCAGCGACGGTGCCGGCGCCTGCGTGCTGGTCAGCGACACCTACGCCCAGCAGAAGGGCCTGAAGCCCCTGGGCCGCTTCCTGGGCTTCGCGGTCGCGGGCTGCGAACCCGACGAGATGGGCATCGGCCCGGTGTTCGCGGTGCCCAAGGTGCTGAAGCGCCTGGGCCTGAAGGTCGAGGACATCGACCTGTGGGAGCTGAACGAGGCCTTCGCGGTGCAGGTGCTCTACAGCGCCGACCGCATCGGCATCCCGATGGACCGGCTCAACGTCAACGGCGGCGCCATCGCCGTGGGCCATCCCTACGGCATGAGCGGCCAGCGCCTGACCGGCCATGCGCTGCTCGAAGGCAAGCGCCGCGGTGCGAAGAAGGTCTGCGTGACGATGTGCATCGGCGGCGGCATGGGCGCGGCCGGGGTGTTCGAGGTCCTTTGACCGCACCGGCCATGCTGCGCACGCCCGACAGCCGCTTCGCCGACCTGCCGGGCTGGCCGTCCACGCCGCAGTACGCGCAGCCGCTGGGCGCCGACGGACCGCGCATGGCCGTGGTCGACGAGGGGCCGCGCGATGCGGCGGTGACGGTGCTGTGCCTGCACGGCAATCCGAGCTGGGGCTGGCTGTACCGCCACATGCTGCCGGTCTTGCTGGGCGCGGGCCTGCGCGTGGTCGTGCCCGACCTGATCGGCTTTGGCCGTTCCGACAAGCCCGCCGACGAAGCCTGGCACACGTTCGACCGTCATCGCCAGGGCCTGCTGAACCTGATCGAGCAGTTGGACCTGCGCAACGTGATGCTCGTCTGCCAGGACTGGGGTGGCATCTTCGGCCTGACCTTGCCGATGGCCGCGCCCGACCGGTTCACCCGCCTGCTGGTGATGAACACCACGCTGGCGACCGGCGAGCTGACCGAGGGCTTCAAGGCCTGGCGCGCCTACAGCAACAGCCAGCCCGACATGGCGGTCGGCAAGCTGCTGCAGCGGGGCAAGTGCGACATGTCGGCGACCGAGGCCGCCGGCTACGACGCGCCGTTCCCGGACGCGTCGTTCAAGGCCGCGCTGCGGGCCTTTCCGAACCTGGTGCCTGATGGTGCCGATGCAGCCGGCGCCGACATCGGCCGGCAGGCTGCCGACTTCTGGCGCAACACCTGGGCTGGCGACAGCTTCATGGCCGTCGGACTGGCCGATCCGGTGCTGGGCGGGCCGACGATGGCGGCGCTGCGTTCGCAGATCCGGGGCTGCCCGCTGCCATTGGAGTTGCCCGAGGCCGGCCACTTCGTCCCGGAGTGGGGCGCACCGATTGCCGCTGCCGCCTTGGCGCACTTCGGCCTGGCCACCGGCTGATTGCCTGCGGCCGCCTTTCCTTCTTCACCGAGACGCCGATGCGCCAGACCGTCGATTTCCTGCTTTCTGATTGGCTGCAGGTCCACACCCTGACCGAGCGCGAACGTTTCGCCGACCACTCGGCCGAGACCTTCGCCCAGGTGCTGGACACCAGCGAGCGCATCGCCCGCGACAAGTACGCGCCGTTCAACCGCCTGGTCGACACCGAGGAGCCGCGCTTCGACGGCGAGAAAGTGATCCTGCCGAAGGCCACGCAGGACGCGTTCGACGCCTACGCCGAGTCGGGCCTGCTGAGCGCGGCGCAGGACTTCGCCATCGGCGGCATGCAACTGCCCTACACGGTGGAACTGGCGGCCAACGCCTTCTTCTCCAAGGCCTCGGTCAGCATCAACCCCAGCATGCTGAGCGTGGGCAATGCCAACCTGCTGATGGCCCACGGCACGCCGCTGCAGCAGCAGGTGTTCGCGTTGAACGAGTTCTCCGGCCGCTGGTCGGGCACGATGTGCCTGAGCGAGCCGCAAGCCGGCAGCAGCCTGAGCGACGTGGCCACGCGGGCCGTGCCGGACGGCGAGGGCTCGGACGCCGATCCGCTCGGCCCGCGCTACCGCCTCAAGGGCAACAAGATGTGGATCTCGGCCGGCGAGCATGAGCTGACCGAGAACATCATCCATCTGGTGCTGGCCAAGATCCCGGGGCCCGATGGCAAGCCGGTGCCTGGCACGAAGGGCATTTCGCTCTTCATCGTGCCCAAGAAGCTGGTCGACACCGAGGCCAGGCTGACCGGCGAGCGCAACGACGTCGCCCTGGCCGGCCTGAACCACAAGTGCGGCTGGCGCGGCACCACCAACACGCTGCTGAACTTTGGCG
>CALMIF010000362.1 GCA_937864045.1 uncultured Aquabacterium sp.
TGTGGATGGCGCTGGCCCGCGCCACGCCCGAGCCGGTGGACGACGACGCCCAGCCGGGCCTGGGTGAGGCGGATGGCACCGATCTGCCTGACCCTGGGCCACCGTCGCCGGGCTGAGCGCGCCAGAATCGCCGGCGCACATCCGCATCACCAGGAGCCGCCGATGACCTGCACCGCCCGCTTCTCCCGCGCCCCGCTGGCCGCCGCGCTGCTGGCTGCCGCCCTCGCCGCCCCGCTGCCGGCATGGGCCGCCACGGCGCCCGGCAGCGGCGTGGCCTGGGTCACGGCTGCGGCCGATGCCGACATCGAGCGCGCCTACGCCCAGGCCCGGGCCGAGAAGAAGCCGCTGCTGCTGTACTGGGGCGCCAAGTGGTGCCCGCCCTGCAACCAGCTGAAGGCCACGCTGTTCAACCGGGCCGATTTCATCGACCGCTCGAAGAGCTTCGTCGCGGTGCACGTCGACGGCGACCTGCCCGGCGCGCAGCAGCTGGGCGCGCGCTTCAAGGTGCGCGGCTACCCGACCATGATCCTGCTCAAGCCCGACGGCAGCGAGATCACCCGCCTGCCCGGCGAGGTGGACGCGCCGCAGGTGCTGCGCGTGCTGCAGCTGGGCCTGGCCGGCGGCCGGCCGGTGAAGGCGGTGCTGGCCGACGCCCGCGCCGGCAAGCCGGTCAGCGGGCCCGAGTGGCGCATGCTGGCGTACTACGGCTGGGACATCGACGAGGCCCAGCTGGTGGCCGCCAGCGAGCGGCCTGCGCTGCTGGCCCAGCTGTCGCGTGCCTGCCCGCCGGCCGAGCGCGAGGCCGCCACCCGCTTGCTGCTGAAGGCGCTGGCCGAAAGCGACGACGGCAAGGGCATCAAGCCCGATGCGGCGCTGCGTGCGCAGGTGACCAAGCTGCTGGCCGACCCCCGGGCCACGCGGGCGCAGATGGACGTGGTGGTGAATGCCGCGCCCGACATCACCAAGGCGCTGGCGCCCGCGCCGGGGCCGGACCGCCAGGCCATCGCCGCCGCGTTCGACAGCGCCTTGCAGACGCTGGAGGCCGATGCCAGCCTGTCGCGCGCCGACCGCCTGGGCGCGCTGACCAGCCGCGTGGCGTTGGCGCGCATCGACCAGCCCGAGAAGACGCTGCGCCCCACCCTGCCCGACGCCCTGCTGCAGCGACTGAAGGCCCATGTGGCGCGCGACGACCAGCAGATCAGCGACAGCTACGAGCGCCAGGCGGTGATCACCAGCGGCGCCTATGCCCTGGGCCTGGCGGGCCTGTGGGCCGACAGCGACGCGCTGCTGAAAGCCAACCTGGCCAGGAGCCATTCGCCCTACTACCTGATGAGCCAGCTGGGCGGCAATGCGCGCAAGCAGGGCGAGGCCGACGAGGCGCTGCGCTGGTACGGCTTGGCCTTCGACAAGAGCGAAGGCCCGGCCACGCGGCTGCAGTGGGGCGCCAGCTACCTGGGCGCCCTGGTGGACTTGGCGCCGCAGGACGCGCCGCGCATCGAGCAGGTGGCGCGCACGCTGTTCAGCGAGGCGGGCAAGGATGCCGCCGCCTTCCACGAGCGCAGCGCGCGCTCGCTGCAGCGCGTGGCCGACAAGCTGGCCGGCTGGAACGCGAACGGCCAGCAGGCTGCCGTGCTGCAGCGCCTGCACGATGGCCAGAATGGCCAGCCCGGCTTGGCCGCGCTGTGCGGCAGGCTGGATGCTGTCGATGCCCAGCGCGCGACCTGCGAGGCCATCGCCCGGGCGCTGCTCAAGAAGCCGGCCGCAGCCGGCTGAGGGTCAGGCCAAGCCTTCGGCCTTGAGTGCCGCCTGCACCGCGGGCCGAGCGCCGACACGCTCGCGCCAGGCCGCTGGCCGGGGCCTGGTCGGCGATGGACTGCACGATGGCCACGCCTTCGCTCAGGCGCGCGCCGTTGTCCAGTTCCAGCAGCGGCACATCGCCCTTGGCGTTGATCGCACGGAAGTCGCTGCCGTCAGGCAGGACCTGGCTCTTGGTCGGCGCCAGCACGCCTTCGTGTGCCAGGCCGGCCTCGTGCAGGGCGATGCGCGGGCTCAACGAACAGGCATCGGTGCTGTCGTAGAGCTTCATGGAACAGCCCTTTTCTGGAGGGCTGGGGAACGGGGCGCACAGTATGCTTTGGCGTCCCAAGTCCCTACGGAAGCGTGCATGCCGCGTGCGGCGCCAGTCCTGTCCAAGCTGTTGCTGTCGTGGTTGGCGGCCATCGGTGCCGCGCAGGCCGCACCGGCGCTGGCGCTGTCGTCCTGCTGGCTGAAAGGCTGGCCGCGGGCCGCGCAGTGCGGCGTGCTGCAGCGCCCGCTGGACCCGGCGACGCCGCAGGGCCGGCAGATCGACATCCACGTGGCCGTGGTGCCGGCGCTGGCGCGCAACAAGGCGCCGGACGCGGTGTTCTTCTTCGCCGGCGGCCCGGGCCAGAGCGCCATCGACCTGGCTGGCCCGCTGGCCGCCGCCCACGCCCGGCTGCAGCAGCGGCGCGACCTGGTCTTCGTCGACCAGCGCGGCACCGGCCGCAGCGCGCCGCTGACCTGCCCCGACGACGGCGAGCGCGCCGTGTTGCAGCCCTTGGCCGAGCGTGGCGACAGCATCCAGCGCCTGGCCCGGCTGCAGGCCTGCCGCACGGCGCTGCAGGCGCTGCCGCATGGCGACCTGCGCCTCTACACCACCGATGTCGCGATGGCCGACGTCGACGCCGTGCGCCAGGCGCTGGGCGTGGCGCGCATCAACGCCATCGGCATGTCCTACGGCACGCGGGCGGTGCTGAGCTACCAGCGGCAGTTTCCGCAGGCGGTGCGCCGGGCGGTGCTGGATGGCGTGGTGCCGCCCGACATGCGCCTGCCCGACGCGGCTGCGGTCGACAACCAGGCGGCCTGGGACGCCCTGCTGCGCGCCTGTGCCGACGATGCCGCCTGCGCCCGCCGCCATCCCGATCTCGCCTCGCGCCTGCCGGCGTTGCTGCAAAGCCTGCCGCGCACGGTGGACCTGCCGCATCCGGTGAGCGGCCACATCGAGCGGGTGCCACTGGACCGGGAGGCGGTGCTGGGCCTGGTGCGGGCGCCGCTGTACAGCCCGGCGCTGGCCGCCGGCCTGCCCGCCGCGCTGGCCGAGGCGGCCGACGGCCGCTGGGCGCCGCTCGCCGCGCTGGCGCAGCTGCTGGGCGGCGGTGGTGGCGGCATCGCCACCGGGCAGCACTTCTCGGTGGTGTGTGCGGAAGACCTTGGGTCTGGTGCGCCGGCGCCGTCACCTGCCGCATCGGCCGTGCTCGACGGCCAGGCGGCGCTGTACCGCAGCGTCTGCGCCGACTGGCCGCGGGGCCGTGTCGATGCGGCGTTCTACACCGTGCCGCCCGCGCCGGCACCGGCCTGGCTGCTGTCGGGCACGCTGGACCCGGTGACGCCGCCGCGCCATGGTGCACGCGTGGCTGCTGCGTTAGGCGTGCGTGCGCGTCACCTCATCGTGCCCAACGTCGGCCACGGCGTGCTGACCCAGGCCTGCCTGCGCGAGGCCGTGGCGCGCTTCATCACCACCGACGACGACGCGCAGGCGCTGGCGCAGCCGGCCGACTGCGCCGCCGCGCTGCCGCGGCCGCTGTTCTTCGTGCCGCCGGGCGCAGCCAGCGGGGCCCGGCCATGATCACCGTCGAGGGCCTGGCCAAGCAGTTCAGCCAGGGCAGCGGGCGCCAGCGGCGCGTGGTGCCGGCCGTGCAGGCGGTGGACTTCACCGCGCGCGATGCCTGCATCACCGGCCTGCTGGGCCCCAACGGCGCCGGCAAGACCACCACGCTGCGCATGATCGCCGGCCTGCTGCGGCCCGATGCCGGGCGCATCACCGTGGGCGGCATCGACGTGGCGCTCAAGCCGCAGGCGGTACAGGCGCGGCTGGGCGTGCTGTCGGATGCGCGTGGCCTGTCCCCGCGGCTGACGGCGCGCGAGAACATCGTCTACTACGGCCGGCTGCATGGTCTGGACCGCGACCGCGCCGAGGCCCGCGCCGAGGCGCTGGCCGGCGTGCTGGAGATGGCGCCGCTGCTGGACCGCCGCACCGAAGGCTTCAGCCAGGGCGAGCGCATGAAGACCGCGCTGGCCCGGGCGCTGGTGCACGACCCCTCGCACATCGTGCTCGACGAGCCGACCAACGGCCTGGACGTGCTGGCCACCCGCAGCCTGCGCGCCGCGCTGCGCCGGCTGCGCGACGAGGCGGGCAAGTGCATCGTCTTCTCCAGCCACATCATGCAGGAGGTGGAGCGGCTGTGTGACCACGTGGTGGTGGTGGCGGGCGGGCGCACCGTGGCCGATGGCAGCGTGCCGGCGTTGCTGGCGCAGACCGGGCAGGACGACTTCGAGGCCTGCTTCGTGCAACTGGCGTTTGGCCCCACGGCGGTGGGAGGCGCTGCCTGATGCAAGGCGCTTGGCAAGTCTTCCTGAAGGAGCTGCGCGACGCGCTGCGCGACCGCCGCACCCTGCTGATGGTGCTGCTGTCGTCGGTGGCGCTGGGGCCGCTGCTGCTGGTGGCGCTGTCGGTGCTGGTGGCCGACTTCGAGGCCCGGGCCGAGGCGCGCACGCTGTACACGGTGGGGCTGGACGGCGCGCCCACGCTGGCCAACTACATCGCCCGCCAGGCCTGGACGGTGCACCCGGCGCCCGAGGGCCACGAGCAGGCGCTGGTGGCGCGGCAGTTCGAGCACCCGGTGCTGGTGGTGCCACCGGAATTCGAGCGCGACCTGGCGGACGGCATCGCGCCGGAGCTGCTGCTGCTCAGCAGCAGCGCCAACCAGCGCGCCGAGGGCAGCGCCGGCAGCGTGGCCGCGCTGCTGCAGGGCTTCAACCAGGAGCAGGCCGGCCTGCGGCTGGCGCTGCGCGGCGTGGCCCCGCAGGCGCTGCAGGTGCTGAAGGTGCAGCGCCGCGACCTGGGCGGCAGCCGCGCCGGGGCGGCGCAGTTCATGCGGCTGCTGCCCTTCTTCGTGCTGATGGCGGTGCTGTACGGCGCCCTGCATGCGGCGCTGGACACCACCGCCGGCGAGCGCGAGCGCGGCTCGCTGGAGCCGCTGCTGATGACGCCGCAGCCGCGCTGGGCCCTGGTGCTGGGCAAGTGGGGTGCGGTGGCGGCCATGGGCATGGGCGTGGCGGTTCTGGCCTGCGCCGGCTTCCTGCCCGGGCAGTGGCTGCTGCGCAGCGAGGCGCTGGCGGCGATGTTCCAGTACGGCCTGCGCGAGCTGGGGCTGTTCCTGGCGGTGCTGCTGCCGGCGGCGGCGGCGCTGGCGGCCTTGCTGATGGCGGTGGCCATCCGCAGCCGCAGCTTCAAGGAGGCCCAGGCCGGCACCACGGTGGTGGTGCTGGGCGCGTCGCTGCTGCCGATGCTGACCAGCTTCAACGGCGGCGGCGAGCAGCCCTGGCACCTGTGGTTGCCGGTGCTGGCCCAGGTGACGCTGATGCAGCGGGTGCTCGAAGGCGGCGCGCTGGGCGCCGTCGACCTGCTGCTGCCGGTGGTGGTGGCGGCGCTGCTGACGGCGGCCTGCCTGGCCGACGTGGCGCGCCAGTTGCGCGGGGCAGCGTGGCGCTGAGAAGCGCTCAGGCCGCCAGCGGCGTGGCCATGCGCCGGGCGGCGGCGGACGTGTCGCGCGCCTGCACGACCGCATGCTGCACCGCCTGCTGCCAGGGCATCGCATGCACCATCGCGCAGAAGTGCCGGGCCGAGGCATAGGGCGTGAGCAGGTCGCCGTCGGTGCCGACCAGGCGCAGGTTGGTCACCACGGCCATCGGGTCGGCCATCGCCAGCACGCCGTCGCCCAGCTGCACCCAGTCCCAGGCGAAGCCGATCGCGCCCTTGCTGCCGCGTGTGCCCCACAGCGTCTGGCCGGTGGTGCCGGCAGTGGTGTCCACGCTGTGCGTGACCTGCGTGCCCAGGTGCTGCAGGCCACCGGGGCCCTGCCTGCCGACCTGCCACAATATGGGCGGCCAGGCGCGCAAGGTCCAGGGCGGGCATGGCTGGGGCATGGACTGCATGATGTTCACCGTGGCAGTTTTGGGTATGAGCAGCAGTTTTCGGCAAGCATCGTCAGATGGAAACATGTAAACCCTTGCAGGGCTGTCCCGCGGTGACCGGGGTGCGCTGAGCCAGCGGCATGCTGCCCGCCGTCTACACCTCCATCCTCGGCGTCGAGAGCCGCATGGCCTTCCGCGACGCGGTGGTGCAGTTCTCGCGCAGCCTGGGCTTCGACACGGTGTCCGCCATGGCCGTGGTCGACCTGGCCATCGGCAGGTCCGAGTTCGTGTCGGTGGACAACGCACCCGAAGGCTTCGCGCCGGTGATGCAGAACACCATGGGCATGCGCCGCGACCCGGTGATGCAGCATTGCCGCCACCAGTCGGTGCCCATCATCTGGAACCAGGACACCTACACCCGCCAGGGCATGGGCGACCTGTGGGAGGAGCAGGCGCGCTTCGGCTACCGCACCGGCATCGCGATGGCGCTGCACCTGCCCGAGGGCCGGCACTTCGCCTTTGGCGTCGAGCGCGACCAGCCCCTGCCCGAGGACCGCGATGCGCTGCAGCGCATGGTGGCCGACCTGCAGCTGTTCGCGGTGCATGCGCAGGACGCGGCGATGCGCCTGCTCTCGCCCGCGCTGCCCGCGCCCCTCGAGCGGCCACCGCTGCTCACCCCGCGTGAACTGGAGGCGCTGCGCTGGACGATGGAAGGCAAGACGGCCTGGGAGGTCGGCGCCATCCTCGGCATCAGCGAGCGCACGGCCGTGCTGCACGTGAACAACGCGATGCACAAGCTGGGCTGCGCCAGCAAGCACCAGGCGGTGCTCAAGGCCCTGCGCCTCGGGCTGATCAGCTGACCGGCACCCGCCGGCGCTGCCAGTGGCTGCGGCCACCGCGCCTGGGCGTCGCCAGGCCCATACCCCCGCATTCGCGCGGGTGGATTGCGGCCATTTCGGTGCATTCCTCCGTCCTGTAAGAGTTGACAGTTTCTCCACATCGTGGGTGCTGTTTCAATTTGTCTGAGCGCCGGGACAGGCGCCAGCCTCATAGCCAGCCACCAACACGACGCCAGGAATCGACCATGCAACGCACCACCCGCCGCA
The DNA here is from genome assembly GCA_937864045.1 of uncultured Aquabacterium sp. Classification (GTDB taxonomy): domain Bacteria; phylum Pseudomonadota; class Gammaproteobacteria; order Burkholderiales; family Burkholderiaceae_C; genus Pseudaquabacterium. The sequence continues at coordinate 7,101 of CALMIF010000362.1, forward strand.
TTTCCACCTGCCTGCTGCCGAAAAGCGGTTGGATCACCACCCTGCTGCCGAAGAGTGGCTGGTCGCCCTGCCTGCCGAAGAGCGGCTGGTGAGTTCGCGGCGCCGCCAGGCGCCAGGCCGCGACCAGCGCGGCTGATCCAAGCACAACGGCCCGGTTGAACCGGGCCGTTGTGCTTGGGGCGGCACCGAGGCCGCCGATGCCTGCCGCTCAGGGGCGCTTGAGCGGGCAGGTGTTCAGGCCGATCAGCGGATAGGCCGGGCAGAAGCCGACCGCGCCGGTGAGCAGGGGCACCACGCCCAGCCAACCCCAGGCGCCGATGGTGCCGGTGGCGGCCAGGGCGATCAGGGCCAGGCCGGCGCCGATGCGCAGCAGGCGGTCGATGCCGCCGACGTTGTGTTTCATGCTGTCCTCCAGGTTGCGTCGGCCGATGCCGACGCAGCCCACTGTGCCCGGCCGCCGGCGTCTGGTCTGTGACCGCGGTCACCGGCGTGGGCCAGGCTCAGCGCGTGCCGGCCGCCAGGGCTCGCAGCGCGGCGGCGTCGAGGATCTCGATGCGCTCGCGGCCGGTGCGCAGCCAGCCCGCCCGCTCGAAGCGGCGCAGCAGCCGGGTGACGATCTCGCGCACCGTGCCCAGCTCGTCGGCCAGCGCCTGGTGCGTGCCAGCCACCACGGTGCCGTGGCCCAGAAGGGCGGCGGCCAGGCGCTGGTCCAGGCGCTGGAAGGCCACGGCCTCGGCCAGCGCCATCAGCTCGGCCAGGCGGTCGGCGAAGAGGCCGAACACATAACGTCGGAACGGCGCGGCCGCAGTCCACTGCTCGAAGCCTTCGGGCGCCAGCAGCACCAGCTCGGTGGGCTGCACCGTGTGGCCATGCGCCACCAGCAGGGCGTGGCCGAACAGGCAGGAGGTGGAGGCCACGCACAGCTCGCCGGGGCCGACGCGGTACAGCTCCAGCGAGCGGCCCTGCGGGTCGCCACGGGCCACCCGCACCTCGCCGCCCAGCACCATCGGAAAGCCCTGGCAGGGCGTGCCTTCGGTGAACAGCGGCTGCTGGGCCGGCACCTGCACATGGCGGGCATGCTCGGCCAGGACCTGGCGCAGCAGATTGCCCGGCAGGTCGCCCAGCACCGGGTACAGCGGCAGCAGGCGGTCGGCCAGGGCTTGGGGGGATGGTTTCATGGGTGGCGGGCTATGGTTGCAACTGAAGCAATCAATTGGCTGTTGGTGATAGTTTTGGACAAACTTGCGCCATCGTGGATTTCGGGAGTCCTGGCATGGCCAAGTCGGCAAGTTTCGGTGTGATGCATGTGGTCATCGCCTTCGGCGTCAGCTATGCGCTCAGCGGCAGTGTGGCGGTGGCCGGTGCGATCACCCTGGTCGAGCCGGTGTGCAACACGGTGGCGCACTACTTCTTCGACCGCTGGTGGGCGCGGCGTCAGGCCGGTTCGGCCGGGCCCGGGGCGGCGCTGGCTCCGGCGGCCAGCGGCTGAGCCGCCGGGGCGGTCGCCGCCTCCAGGCACACCAGCCAGTGCATGGCGTGGGCGCGGCTGTCGCCGCACATCTCGGCCGAGGGCTGCAGCGAGCGGCAGACGTCGGGCCGTTCGGGCCGGCCGAAGATGCGGCAGCGGCCGGCGCCGTCCAGCTGCACGCAGGCCACGCCGGCCGGCTTGCCCAGCGGCATGCCGGGAATCGGCGAGCTGATCGACGGCGCGGTGCAGCAGGCGGCGCAGCCGGGGCGGCAGGCGGGTTGGGCGGCCGGAGTGGCGTCGGTTCGGGCGGTGGACATCGGGTGGCAGGCGGTCAGCCGCGATCATCGCCGCAGGCAAGGCCATCACGCATGGCGGCCCCCCGCGCCGGGCCTGGGTTTTTACAATGCGCACCCCACCCTGCCTGCGACGCGCCACGCCTGGCGCCCGCCCCCACACCGTGCTGCACCCTCAAACATTCGATGTCATCGTCGTCGGCGGCGGCCATGCCGGCACCGAGGCGGCGCTGGCCGCTGCCCGCATGGGCTGCACCACGCTGCTGCTGAGCCACAACATCGAGACCCTGGGGCAGATGAGCTGCAACCCCAGCATCGGCGGCATCGGCAAGGGCCACCTGGTCAAGGAGGTCGACGCCCTGGGCGGCGCGATGGCCGCGGCCACCGACGAGGCCGGCATCCAGTTCCGCATCCTCAACGGCAGCAAGGGGCCGGCGGTGCGCGCCACCCGGGCGCAGGCCGACCGCATCCTGTACAAGGCGGCGATCCGGCACCGGCTGGAGAACCAGCCCAACCTGTGGCTGTTCCAGCAGGCGGTGGACGACCTGACGGTGGAGTCCGATGGCCAGGGCACGCGGGTCACCGGCGCGGTGACGCAGGCCGGCATCCGCTTCCGGGGCCGCACCGTGGTGCTGACGGCGGGCACCTTCCTCGACGGGCGCATCCACATCGGCCTGCAGAACCATGCCGCCGGCCGCGCGGGCGACCCGCCGGCGGTGACGCTGTCGGCGCGGCTGAAGGACCTGCAGCTGCCGCAGGGGCGGCTGAAGACCGGCACGCCGCCACGCATCGACGGGCGCAGCATCGATTTCTCGAAGTGCACAGAGCAGCCCGGCGACCTGGACCCGGTGCCGGTGTTCAGCTTCCTGGGCCATGCCGATCAACACCCGCGCCAGGTGCCGTGCTGGATCACCCACACCAACAGCCGCACGCACGACATCATCCGCTCGGGCTTCGACCGCAGCCCCATGTTCACCGGCGTGATCGAGGGCGTGGGCCCGCGCTACTGCCCCAGCATCGAGGACAAGGTCAACCGCTTCGCCGACAAGGACAGCCACCAGATCTTCCTGGAGCCCGAGGGCCTGACGACGCACGAGTTCTACCCCAACGGCATCTCGACCTCCCTGCCCTTCGACATCCAGCTGGCGGCGCTGCAGTCCATGCCCGGGCTGGAACACGCCCACATCCTGCGGCCCGGCTACGCCATCGAATACGACTTCTTCGACCCTCGGGCGCTGAAGAGCACGTTCGAGACCAAGGCCATCGGCGGCCTGTTCTTCGCCGGCCAGATCAACGGCACCACCGGCTACGAGGAAGCGGCGGCGCAGGGCCTGTTCGCCGGGGCGAATGCCGCGCTGCAGGCCCAGGGCAAGGATGCGCTGACCCTGGGACGCGATCAGGCGTATCTCGGCGTGCTGGTCGACGACCTGATCACCAAGGGGGTGAGCGAGCCCTACCGCATGTTCACCAGCCGCGCCGAGTTCCGCCTGCAGCTGCGCGAGGACAACGCCGATGCCCGGCTGACCGCCATCGGCCGCGGCCTGGGCCTGGTCGACGACCGGCGCTGGGACGCCTTCAACCGCAAGCGCGACGCGGTGGCCCGCACGGCCGAGGCGCTGAAGCGCTGCTGGGTCAATCCGTCGGTGCTGGCGGCAGCCGATGCCGAGCGCCTGCTGGGCAAGGCCATCGAGCATGAATACAACCTGGCCGACCTGCTGCGGCGGCCGGGCGTGGACTTCGACGGCGTGCTGGCGGTGGCTGGCGCGGCTGGTGTTTCGGCCACTGTTTCACGTGAAACATTGGCTGCGGAACTCGGCGTCACCGAGGCTGCAACGGTGGTCGAGCAGGTGGAAATTGCCGCCAAGTACGCCGGCTACATCGGCAAGCAGGCCGACGAAGTGGCCCGGACGGCGCACTTCGAGCACCTGAAGCTGCCCGCCGATCTGGACTATGACCAAGTGAAGGCGTTGAGTTTCGAGGTGCGGCAGAAGCTGTCGCGCCACCGGCCCGAGACGCTGGGCCAGGCCTCGCGCATCTCGGGTGTGACGCCGGCAGCGATTTCACTGCTGCTGGTGCACCTGAAGAAGGGCCGATTCCAGGGCTTTGCCGACAAGGACGCGGCCTGAGATGGCAAACGATTCCACCAGCAGTGCCAGCCGACGCCAGGCTCTGCAGCAAGCCGCCGGCCAACTCGACCTGCCGCTCGATGCCGCCCAGATCGACCTGCTGCTGGCCTATGTCGACCTGCTGCAGCGCTGGAACCGCGTCTACAACCTGACCGCCCTGCGTGACCCGGCCGAGATGCTGAGCCACCATCTGATCGACTGCCTGGCGGTGCTGCCACCGCTGCGTCGCTGGTGGGCCGGGCACACCGAGGGCACCAACCCGCCAGCCCGGGTGCTGGACGTGGGCAGCGGCGGTGGCCTGCCCGGCGTGGTGCTGGCGGCGCTGCAGCAGGGCTGGCAGATCGATTGCGTGGACACGGTGGCCAAGAAGGCGAGCTTCATCCGCCAGGTGGCCGCCGAGCTGCGGTTGACCGGGCTGCGGGGGCTGCATGCGCGGGTGGAATCACTGCCGGTGCCGCCGGGCGGCTACCCGTTGATCACGGCCCGGGCCTTTGCCTCGCTGGTCGACTTCACGAATCTGACCCGCCCGCTGCTGGCGCCGGGCGGTGTCTGGATGGCCATGAAGGGCAAGCTGCCCTCGGACGAGCTGGCTGCCTTGCCCGCCGACATTGACGTGTTTCACGTGGAACAACTGCAGGTGCCGGGGCTGGATGCCCAGCGTTGCCTGGTCTGGATGCGGCCGCGCCAGGCAGAGGCGTGATCAGGGGGTGATTCCCTGATCGCCTCGAAACTGCGGCGGACGGCGACAAACCCGGCCTGACCCAGCGGCGATACTCCCGGCATGGCCCAAGTTTTCTGCATCGCAAACCAGAAGGGTGGCGTCGGCAAGACGACCACCACCGTGAACCTGGCCGCCGGCCTGGCCCGCCTGGGCCAGCGCGTGCTGGTGGTCGACCTGGACCCGCAGGGCAACGCGACCATGGGCTCGGGCATCGACAAGCGCGAGATGGACCTGTCGGTCTACGACGTGCTGCTCGAATCGGCCAGCGTGGTCCAGGCCGCCCGGCGCAGTGAAGCCGGTGGCTACGACGTGCTGGGCGCCAACCGCGAACTGGCCGGCGCCGAGGTGGAGCTGGTGGGCCTGGACCACCGCAACCTGCGCCTGCGCCGCGCGCTGGAGGCGGCAGCGCAAGACGCCGCGGGTGGCTACGACTTTGTGCTGATCGATTGCCCGCCCAGCTTGAGCCTGCTGACGCTCAACGGCCTGTGCAGCGCCCATGGCGTGCTGGTGCCGATGCAGTGCGAGTACTTCGCGCTGGAGGGCCTGTCCGACCTGGTCAACACCATCAAGCAGGTGCACGCCAACCTCAACCGCGACCTGCAGGTCATCGGCCTGCTGCGGGTGATGTTCGACCCGCGCATCACCCTGCAGCAGCAGGTCAGCGAGCAGCTGAAGGCGCATTTCGGCGAGAAGGTGTTCAACGCGGTGATTCCGCGCAACGTGCGCCTGGCCGAGGCGCCCAGCTACGGCCAGCCCGGCGTGGTGTTCGACGCGGCGGCCAAGGGTGCCCAGGCCTACCTGGCCTTCGCCGAAGAATTGCTGCAGCGCATCAAGACGATGAAGCGCGGCGTCTGAGTCGCGGGCGGAGAGGTGCAAGCATGACGGGCACACGCATCGAGACCCAGTTGCCCGACGCGCTGCTGTCGCGCATCGAGGATGCCGGCATCAACGCCAGCGCCCCGCCGCAGCAGCGCTGGGTCGATGGCTGGCTGCTGCGCTATTCGCCCGGCAAGGCCAAGCGCGCCCGCTGCGTGCAGGCGGTGGCGGCCGGCCGCCTGCCGCTGGATCAGCGCCTGGCGCTGTGCCAGGCGGTGATGGCCGGGGCCGGCCTGCCGCTGGTGGTGCGCATCACGCCCTTCAGCCTGCCGGCGGGGTTGGACGAGGCCCTGGCCGCGCTGGGCTGGGCCCGCTTCGACGACACCCGGGTGATGGTGGCCCCGCAGTGCCCGGCGCAGGCCGAGCCGGTGCCCGCCGGCCTGCTGTGGCAGCCGCTGGACGGCGCAGCCTATGCCGAGGTCGTGGGCGCGCTGCGCGGCTCACCCGCGGCGCAGCGCGAGGCCCATGCCCAGCGCCTGGCGCTGTCGCCCGTGCCCTACCAGGGCTGGGTGCTGCGCCGCGCCGCCGACGGCCGGGTGCTGGCCTGCGGCCAGAGTGCCGCCGAGGCCGACCTGGTCGGCCTGTACGACGTCTTCACCGACCCGCAGGCGCGTGGCCAGGGGCTGGCGCGCATCCTGTGCAGCCGCCTGCTGGCCCAGGCCCATGCGGCCGGCGCCCGCACGGCCTACCTGCAGGTGGACGCGGACAACCACCCGGCGCGGCACATCTACCGCCGCCTGGGCTTTGCCGACGCCTACGCCTACCACTACCGCAGCCCGGCAGCCGACCCGGACTGACCGCCACGCGGCGCGCCGGGGCCACCCTTTGTGAGCAGCCACTGACGCCACGCGGCCTGTGGCTGCTCAAGTTTGCCGGGCTGCACCCGATACCGATCGGGCAGAGGGCGGTTGCATGGTGCAGCGCCCCGCCTGCCGGAGCCCTGCTTGCGCCCTGCCCGCCGACCCGTCCAGCCCGTGCCGCCGCCGCGCCGCCGGCTGCGCCGTGGGCGGCCGCCGTGCGTGCCGGCCGGGCCGTCGCCAGCCGTCCTGCTCGATGCCCTGCCGCACGGCGTGGTGCTTCGCGACGCCCGCGGTCGCATGGTGCACGGCAACCCGGCCGCCAGCGCCCTGCTGCAGCTGGCACCGGCACAGCTGATGGAGCAGGCGCCGCCCGACCCGGGCTGGCAGATCATGCATGCCGACGGCCGGCCGATGGCGCCGGCCGAGCGGCCCTCGGAGCGGGCGCTGGCCCTGGGCCAGGACCTGGCCGATGCGCTGATGGGCGTGGGCCTGCCCGATGGCCGCACCCGCTGGCTGGCGGCCAGCGTGGCGCTGCTGCGCAATGCCGTCGGTGATGTCACCGGCTCGCTGGCCTGCCTGGCCGACGTGACCACCCAGCACCGCCAGCTGGCGCTGCTGGAACACACCATCGACGCCGCCGGCCTGGGCACCTGGGAATGGGACATGCGTGCCGGCGCCATGGTCTGCAACGACCGCCTGCTGCATGCCCTGGGCTACCGCCGCGGCGAGGTGGGCCTGACCCAGCGCGAATGGCGCGCCCTGGTGCATCCCGACAGCCGCCGCGCCTGGGGCCGCGCCCTGCACATCCACCTGCAGGACCCGCGCCAGCCCTGCCGGGTGGAGCTGCGCGTGCGCCGGCCCGACGGCACCTGGGCCGACGTGGTGTCCTGCGGCGTGCTGATCGAGCGCACGCCCGACGGCCAGCCGCTGCGCATGGCCGGCATCCACATCGACATGACCGAGCAGGTGCAGATGCAGGCCATGTTGCGCCATGCCGCCCGCACCGACGGCCTGACCCAGCTGCCCAACCGCGCCGCGGTGTTCGACCAGGTGCAGCAGGCGGTGGAGCGCGCCGCGCGCCAGCCCGGCTTCGGCTACGCGGTGCTGTTCATGGACTTCGACCGCTTCAAGCAGACCAACGACACCCTGGGCCATGCCGCCGGCGACGAGCTGCTGTGCCAGATCGCCCAGCGCCTGCGCAGCGCGCTGCGCCATGGCGACGGCGTGTCGCGCGGCAACTTCGCCTTCGACGACGAGCAGGCCGATGCGGACGGCGTGCAGCACACGGCCGGGCGCATCGGCGGCGACGAGTTCGTGGTGCTGCTCGAAGGCATTCCCGACCGCGAGGCCGCCTGCGCGGTGGCGCGGCGGCTGCTGGCGGTGCTGGCCGCGCCCTACACCATCGGCAGCAGCATCGTGCATTCCACCGCCAGCATCGGCATCGTCACCAGCGAAGAAGCGGCCAACGACGCGCACACGGTGATGCGCGACGCCGACACCGCGATGTACGAGGCCAAGCGTGCCGGACGGGCGCGCTACGTGGTGTTCCACCCGTCGATGCACGAGAAGCTGGCGCGCAGCGTGGCCACCGAGGCCGACCTGCGCCTGGCCCTGCAGCGCGACGAGCTGTTCGTGGTCTACCAGCCGGTGGTCGACCTGCAAGGCAGCGGGCCCTGCGGCGTGGAGGCCCTGGTGCGCTGGCGCCACCCGGTGCGCGGCCTGGTCAGCCCGCTGGACTTCATCCCGGTGGCCGAGGAATCGGGCCTCATCGCCGCGCTGGGCGCCTTCGTGCTGCGCAGCGCCTGCGGCCAGCTGGCCGAGTGGCGCCGGCGCCTGGGCGGGCTGGCGCCGGCCAGCGTGGCGGTCAACCTGTCGGCGGTGCAACTGCGCCTGCCCGGGCTGGCAGCCGACGTGCAGGCCATCCTGGCCGACAGCGGCCTGGCGCCCGCCGCCCTGCAGCTGGAGGTGACCGAAAGCCTGGCCGCGCAGGACGAGACCGCCCGCGAGCGGCTGCGCGAGATCAAGGCCCTGGGCGTGCGCATCGCGCTGGACGACTTCGGCACCGGTTATTCCTCGCTGGCCTGCCTGCACCAGCTGCCGTTGGACACGGTGAAGATCGACCGCAGCTTCGTCAGCCATGCCGAGGCCAGCGACTACCACCGCGTGCTGATCGAGGCCACCATCCGCGTCGCCCGCACCCTGGGCATGGACACGGTGGCCGAGGGCATCGAGACGCCCAGCCAGGCTGCCCTGCTGCGCCGCCTGGACTGCGGCCGCGGCCAGGGCTACCTGTGGTCGCCGCCACTGGCGTCCGATGCGCTGGAACGCTGGCTGCTGGCGTCAAAAGCCGGGCGCGTCGCCGCTTGAGCCTGGCGCCGGCCGCTCACATTCAAGGATAGAGCCCGCGCTCCTGCCGTGCCGACAGGATGCGCTCGCAGGCCACCGCGAAGGTGGCGGTGCGCAGGCTGATCTTGTGGCGGTCGGCCGTGTCCCAGATGTTGGCCAGCGCGCCGACCATGATCTTGTCGAGCCGGGCGTTGATCTCGTCCTCGGTCCAGAAGAACGACGAGAAGTCCTGCACCCACTCGAAGTAGCTCACCGTCACGCCGCCGGCGTTGCAGATCACGTCGGGCACCACCAGCACGCCGCGCTCGGCCAGCACGTCGTCGGCCGCCGCGCCGGTCGGGCCGTTGGCGCCTTCGAGCACCAGCTTCGCCTTCAGCCGGTTGGCACGGGCGGCGGTGATCTGGTTCTCCAGTGCCGCCGGCACCAGGATCTCGCAGTCCACATCCCAGAAGTGCTCGGGGTCGATGGCCTCGGCGCCGGCAAAGCCGACCACGCCGCCGGTGGCCTTCACATGGGCCTGCAGCGCCGCCACGTCCAGCCCGCCGCCGTGGAAGACGGCGCCGCTGTGGTCCTGCACCGCCACCACCTGGGTGCCCGCCGCGGCGAACAGCTCGGCCGCCGACGAGCCCACGTTGCCGAAGCCCTGCACCGCCACCCGCGCGCCGTCCAGCGCCAGGCCGATGCGGCGCGCCGCCTCGCGCCCGGTGACGAACACGCCGCGGCCGGTGGCCTTCACCCGCCCCAGGCTGCCGCCCAGGTGCAGCGGCTTGCCGGTGACCACGCCGGTGGCGGTGGCGCCGGTGTTCATCGAGTAGGTGTCCATCATCCAGGCCATGATCTGGCCGTTGGTGTTCACGTCCGGCGCCGGGATGTCCTGCTGCGGGCCGATGATGATGCCGATCTCGCTGGTGTAGCGGCGCGTCATCTTCTCCAGCTCCTTCTGGCTGAGCTGCTTGGGGTCGACGCGGATGCCGCCCTTGGCGCCGCCGTAGGGCAGGTTCACGGCGGCGTTCTTGATGCTCATCCAGGCCGACAGCGCCATCACCTCCTCCAGCGTCACGTCGGGGTGGTAGCGCACGCCGCCCTTGCCGGGGCCGCGCGTCAGGCTGTGCTGCACGCGGTAACCCTCGAAGTGCGCGACCGTGCCGTTGTCCAGTTCGATCGGGATGTCGACGATCAGCGCCCGCTTGGGGCGCTTGAGTGTCTCGGCCCAGCGCGCCAGGTGGCCCAGGTAGGGCAGCACGCGGTCGATCTGCGACAGGTAGGTGCCCCAGGGGCTGTCGGCGGTCGGGTGCACGTAGGAAAGGCTCATGGTCTTGTCGTCCTCGGTCGGTGGTGGGGGCCCCCGTTGACGGGCGGCGGCTCGTGACCGCACGCGCCCCGGGGGTTAGGGGCGCAATGTAGGCGTGTCGGCCAGCGGGCGGCGGGGTTATGCGCCGATTGCATGAGGCCGCATGCCGGCGTCATGGCCGGCACCGGCGGGTTCACGGCGATTCAGGGCGCGTCGTCCGCCGCCCGCACCGAGGCGAACAGCCTGGCCAGCAGGGTGCAGGCCTGCGCCACCTCGGCGTCGCTGAGCCCGGCCGTCCAGTCCTGCACGCGGGCGAAGTCGTCGGGGTTGCGCTGCGACCAGAAGCGCCGGTGCTGGTCGGTCAGGCGCAGCCGGCGCATGCGGCGGTCCTGGGCGTCGACCTCGACCTGCAGGAAGCCCTTGCGTTCCAGCGCGGCGGCGATCTGGCGCACGTTCTGGTGCGTCATCGCCAGGCCCTGGGCCACCGCGCCCAGCGAGGGCGCCTCGCCGCAGGCCTCGATGAACTGCAGCAGCGCCGCCTGCTGGGTGGTGACGCCGGTGGCGGCCATGCTGCGGTCCAGCCGGTTGCGCAGGGCCGCGCCGCTGGCCACCGCCAGGCGGAACAGCCGCACCCGCGCGGCCAGCGGCGCCGGCAGGGCGGCCAGCCCCTGCTCCAGCCATGGACGGTCCGACGACATATTCAATATATTACCTTTCATCCGGGGGCGGCTGGCTGGCGGCCCCGGCCACCCTCCGACCAGCGCGAGGCGGACCATGATTGCACTCGTTCCCCACTGCGGTTTCCTGTCCGAGACCTCGCGCATGCTGGCCATCGGCCGGGCGCTGCAGGCCCGGGGCGAGCAGGTCGTGTTCGCCAGCCATGGCGGCCCCTACCAGCACCTGATCGAGGACGCCGGCTTCACGCTGACCCTGCTGCCGCCGCTGATGGATGGTGCGCGCTGCGCCGGCTACATCCGCGACCTCTGCCAGATCGGCCGCCCCGGCCTGCGCCTGCAGCCGGCCGACGAGGTGCGCGCCAGCGTCGAGGCCGAGGCCGCCTTCTTCCGCCGCCACGCCGTGCGGGCGGTGGTCATCGGCTTCAGCCTGACGGTCTACCTGTCCAGCCGGGTGGTGGGCATTCCGGTCATCGCCTCGCATGGTGGCAGCGATGTGCCGCCGGTCTTCGAGCGCGGCCTGGCCCCCGTGCCCACGCAGATGCCGATTCCCGGCACCAACTGGCTGCCGGCACCGCTGAAGCGCTGGCTGGCCAACCACCAGACCGAGCGCATGGCCGGGCCGGTGGCCTTCCTCAACACCGTGGCGGCCGAGCTCGGCGTCGAGCCGGTGCCCACGCTGGCCGCCCTGATGCTGGGCGACCTGACCCTGGTGACCGACGCGCCCGCGGTGCTGGGCATCACGCCGGCCGAGCTGGCGGCCTGGCAGCCGCGCCGGCCGCAGGCCTACCGGCCGGGCACGCAGCTGCGCTATGCCGGCCCGCTCTACGCCACGCTGGACCTGCCGCTGCCGCCGGCCGTGGCCGACGCGCTGGCCGCCCCCGGCCCCACGGTGCTGGTGGTGCTGTCATCGTGCACGCCGCAGCTGCTGCGCGAGGTCACGCAGCGCGTGCGGGCCACGGGTGCGCGGGTGATCGTCGGTGCCACCATCCATGCCATCGGCCCCTTGCCCAGCCGTGACGGCGATGGCGACATCGTCGTCGCCGGCCTGCTGCCCAACCACCGGGTGATGCCGGCGGTGGATGCCGTGGTCTGCATGGGCGGCCAGGGCACGGTGCAGACGGCGATGGCCAGCGGCACGCCGCTGGTCGGCATTCCGCTGCACCCCGAGCAGGAGCTGAACGTCGACCTGGCGGTGCGCCAGGGCATGGGCCTGGCCGTGGCGCCGCGGCATGCCGGCGGCGCCCGCCTGACGGCCGCCGTCCACCGCCTGCTGCGCGAGCCCGGCTTCCGGCAGCAGGCGCGCCGGGTGCAGGGCCTGCATGCCGGCATCGACGGTGCCGCCGCCGCAGCGCAGGCCATCCAGGCCTACCTGGACGATCCCGGGCGCCAGCCCACTGCCGCCGATCTGGCCCAGGCGCCGCTGCAGAAGATGGCCAGCGCCTGACGGTGGCTGCGGCGGCGGCCCAGCAGGCGCTGGCTACACTGCCCCGCATGCCTGACACAACCGCTTCCACCATCGCCTTCATCGGCGGCGGCAACATGGCCAGTGCCCTGATCGGCGGCCTGGTGCGCGCCGGCCGCCCCCCGGCGTCCATCCTCGCCGTCGACCCCGGTGACGCCGCACGTCACAAGCTGCAGGCCGACTTCGGCGTGCGCACCCTGGCCGCCGCGGACGCCACCCTGGCCGGCACCGCGCTGGTGGTGTGGGCGGTCAAGCCGCAACTCTTCACCGCCGCCGCCGCGCCCTGCGCCGCGCATCTGCAAGGCGCCCTGCACCTGAGCGTGATGGCCGGCATCCGCAGCGACGCCATCGCCCGCGCGATGGGCCTGGCGCCGGCGGCCGCCCGCATCGTGCGCAGCATGCCCAACACGCCGGCGCTGATCGGCCGCGGCATCGCCGGCTTGTTCGCCACGCCGGCGGTCAGCACCGCAGAACGCGCCGAGGTCGAGCAGGTGCTGGCGCCCACCGGCCAGACGCTGTGGGTCGACCGCGAGGCCGACCTGGACGCGGTGACCGCGCTGTCGGGCTCGGGCCCGGCCTACGTCTTCTACTGGGTCGAGGCGATGGTCGCTGCCGCCGGGCAGATGGGCCTGAGCGCCGAGCAGGGCAAGCGCCTGGCGCTGGCCACCTTCGACGGCGCCACCGCGCTGGCCGCACAGAGCGACGAGCCGGTGGGCACGCTGCGCGAGCGCGTCACCAGCAAGGGCGGCACCACCTACGCGGCGCTGGAATCGATGCGCGCCAGCGGCGTGGCCGATGCGGTGGTGCGGGCCGTTCGCGCAGCGCAGCAGCGGGCGGCGGAACTCGGGGATGAGTTCGGGGCCTGATCAGCGCAGCGCCAGGTCCAGCGCCACCCCCGCGAACACCGTGGCGCCCAGCCAGTGGTTCTCGCGGAAGGCGCGGAAGCAGCCTTCGCGGCTGCGGTCGCGGATCAGCGTGAAGTGCCAGGCGGCCTGCGCTGCCGCAGCCGCGATGCCCACCAGGAACACCGCGCCCAGGCCGAGCGAGCGGCCGATGGCCGCCCAGCTCAGCAGGTAGGCGGCGTAGAAGCCCATCACCGCGGCCACGTCCCAGCGGCCCAGGGTGATGGCGCTGGTCTGGATGCCGATGCGCAGGTCGTCGTCGCGGTCGACCATGGCGTACTCGGTGTCGTAGGCCAGCACCCAGCACAGGTTGCCCAGCAGCAGCCACCAGGCCTGCGGCGGCACGGCCGCCTGCAGCGCGGCCAGCGTTGCATCGCGCCCGCCCTGCACGGCCGAGAACGCCATCGGGATGCCGAAGCTGAAGGCCACGCCCAGCACCGCCTGCGGCATTGCCACCAGGCGCTTGGCATAGGGGTAGGCGATGGCGATGGCCAGCGCGGCGAAGCTCAGCGCGATGGTCGGCGGGTTGGTGGTCAGCACCAGGGCGAAGGCGACGGCCGCCAGGGCCGCGCCCAGCGCCAGCGCCTCGGCCACCGGCAGGGCGCCGCGGGTCACCGGGCGCTGGGCGGTGCGCTTGACGTGGCGGTCGAACTCGCGGTCGGCCACGTCGTTGGCGCAGCAGCCGGCGCTGCGCATCAGCACCGTGCCCAGCGTGAAGACCGCCAGCAGGTGCCAGCCCGGAAAGCCGTCGGCGGCGATCCACAGCGCGCTCAGCGTGGGCCACAGCAGCAGCAGCCAGCCGGCCGGGCGGTTCCAGCGGATGAGGTCGAGGTACAGCGCCAGCCGGGACGGTGGCGGGGCGGTGGTCTGCATCGGCGGATTATCGGCGCCGCCCCCGGCCCGTGCGGCAGCCGCCGGGTAAGCTGCCGGCCATGCCTGCCGCCACGCGCCATCCCGACCTCTGCCTGCACCCCGCCGTGGCCGCCGCGCTGGCCGGTGGTGCCCCGGTGGTGGCGCTGGAATCGACCATCATCAGCCACGGCATGCCCTGGCCGCAGAACGCCGAGACCGCGCTGCGCGTGCAGGCCGAAGTGCGCGCCGCCGGCGCCGTGCCGGCCACCACGGCGGTGATCGACGGCCGCCTGTGCGCCGGCCTGGACGACGGCCAGATCGAGCGCCTGGCGCGCGCCGGCAGCACCACGCCCAAGGCCAGCCGGCGCGACCTGCCGGTGCTCGTCGCCCAGGGCCGCAGCGGCACCACCACGGTGGCGGCGACGATGATCACCGCCGCGGCCGCCGGCATCCGCGTCTTCGCCACCGGCGGCATCGGCGGCGTGCACCGCGGTGCCGCGCAGACCATGGACATCTCGGCCGACCTGCTGGAGCTGGCGCGCACGCCGGTGGCGGTGGTGTGCGCCGGCGCCAAGAGCATCCTCGACCTGCCGCTGACGCTGGAGGTGCTGGAGACCCACGGCGTGCCGGTGCTGGGCTACCGCACCGACGAACTGCCGGCCTTCTTCTGCCGCAGCAGCGGGCTGAAGCTCGACGCCCGGCTCGACAACCCGGCCGACATCGCCGCCGTGATGCGGGCGCAGTGGAACGGCAGCCTGGGCGGCGGCGGCCTGCTGGTGTGCAACCCCATTCCCGAGGCCCATGCGCTGCCGCGTGCGGTGGTGGACGCCGCCATCGACACCGCCCTGGCCGAGGCGGCGCAGCAGGGCATCGCCGGCAAGGCGGTCACGCCCTTCCTGCTGGCGCGGGTGAACGCGCTGACTGGCGGCAACAGCCTGGCGGCCAACGTGGAACTGGTGCTGGACAACGCCCGGCTGGCGGCGGCCATCGCGGTGGCGGATGCCGCGCTGGCGATGGGCAACGGCCGCTGAGCGGCGGCTGCCCGGCCCCGCGGCCCGCGCCGCGGCGGGGTCAGCGGTGCCAGATGCGCAGTTCGCGCTCGGCCAGCAGCTGGCCCTGGTCGCTGCGCAGCACCACCCGCAGCCGCTCGACGCCGGGCGCACCCTCCAGCCGCAGCGTCGGCGAGCGCAGCGTGGTGCGGGCGCCCGCCTGCTGCTGCCACAGCCGCACGGGCGCGCGGCCGTCCGGCGCGAGGGCCAGGACCTCCAGCACGCCGGCCCGGCTGCTGCGCACCTGCACCGCGAAGCGGCTGCCGCCGGGCAGGGCCAGCGGATCGCCCCGGGTCACCTGGTGCTCGCCGGCCAGGATCACGTCGGCCTGCAGCTGCGTCGGCTGCGCCGGTGCCGCGGGGCGGGCCGGCAGCGTGTCCATCGTCAGCGGTGCCATCCGGTCGGCAGCAGGCTGCGGCGCGGGCTTCTCGATGGTCTTCGCGGTCTACCGCGAGGTGCGCTCGATGGGCGAGTCCGAGCGTGGCATGGCCGAGGTGCGCATCGCCGCGCGGGTGTTCGTCGTTCTGGCAGCTGCAGGGCCTGGTGGCCAACCTGTCGGCCAACCGCGTGGTGCTGCTGGTCGACACCTGCCATGCCGGTGGCGCCGCCAAGTCCATGCCCAGCGCGGTGGTGGGCCCCGACGGCGTGAGCGTGCGCACCGGCGGCATCGCGCCCGAGCCGGCGCGCCTGGCCGCCGGCATCGACAACGGCAGCCGCCACCTGGCGATCCTCGCGGCGTCGCGCGCCGAGGAGGTGTCGCTGGAGGATGCACCGCACGGCGGCTTGTTCACCTCGCGCCTGCTGCGCGGCCTGGCCGCCAGCAAGGGCGAGCTGCCCCTGGTGCAGGTGTTCACCGAGCATGTGCAGCCGGTGGTGATGCGCGACAGCGAGGCGATCTGCCGCAAGGCGGGCGGCTGCAAGGTGCAGACGCCGCTGTTCGTCTATGCCGGCCGCGGCGACATGATCCGGCTGTAGCCGGCCGGCACGGCGGCGGTCGCCGCCCTCAGTCCCCCATCCGCTGCTGGAACACCAGCCCCGCGTGCTCGCGCAGCGCGTGGAAGCGGATCTTGGGCCAGTTGGCCTCGATGGCGCGCAGCTCGGGTGCGTACTCCACCAGCAGGGTCGGCGCGTTCACCGCGTCGTGCGCCATGCGATGGCTGTTGCCGTCGATGAAGCGGTTCAGCTCGCGCTCGTCGGCCGCCGCGCCGTCGCCGGTGTCGGCCGTCACCCAGCGGGCGATCTGGAAGCGGCAGGGGCTGATGCGGGCCTTGCAGCCGTATTCATGCTCCAGCCGGTGCGCCACCACCTCGAACTGCAGCTGGCCGACGGCGCCCAGCATCAGCACGCTGCCGGCCACGGGGCGGAAGACCTGGATCGCGCCCTCCTCGCCCAGCTGCTGCAGGCCGGCCTTGAGCTGCTTGGTCTTCAGCGGGTCGGCCACCTCGACCATGCGGAACATCTCGGGCGCGAAGAACGGCAGGCCGGTGAACTGCAGGGCCTCGCCCTCGGTCAGCGTGTCGCCCAGCTGCAGCACGCCGTGGTTGGGGATGCCGATGATGTCGCCGGCATAGGCCTCGTCCAGCAGTTCGCGCTTCTGGCTCATGAAGGTCACCACGGTGTTCGGCCGCAGCGTCTTGCCGCTGCGCACCACCTTCAGGTTCATGCCGCGGGTGAACTTGCCGCTGGCCACGCGCAGGAAGGCGATGCGGTCGCGGTGCGCCGGGTCCATGTTGGCCTGGATCTTGAACACCACGCCGGTGAACTTGGGTTCCTCGGGCGTGACCGGGCGCTGGATGGCCGTGCGCTCGCCCGGCGGCGGCGCCAGGTCGACCAGGGCATCCAGCACCTCCTGCACGCCGAAGTTGTTGACCGCCGAGCCGAAGAACATCGGCGTCTGCCGGCCGGCCAGGAAGTCGGCGTGCTCGAAGGCCGGCGCCGCGTCGCGCACCAGCTCGATCTCGCCGGCCGCCTGCTCGTAGGCCGCGCCGAAGCGCGTGGCCAGTTCGGGGTTGCCGATGCCGGCGACCACTTCCTCGGTGCCGGCCACGCGGTCTTCACCGGGGGTGAAGACGCGCATCTGGTCCTTGCGCAGGTCGAGCACGCCGCCGAAGACCTTGCCCATGCCCACCGGCCAGGTGAAGGGCACGACGGTCATGCCCAGCTCGCGCTCGATCTCGTCCATCAGCGCCAGCGGCTCCTGCACCTCGCGGTCCATCTTGTTGACGAAGGTGAGGATGGGCGTGTTTCTGGCCCTGCAGACCTGCAGGAGGCGCCGGGTCTGGGGTTCAACCCCGTTCGCCGCGTCGATCACCATCAGCGCCGCGTCCACGGCCGTCAGCACGCGGTAGGTGTCCTCGCTGAAGTCCTGGTGGCCGGGCGTGTCGAGCAGGTTGATCACGCAGTCGCGGTATTCCATCTGCATGACGGACGACGCCACCGAGATGCCGCGCTGCTTCTCGATCTCCATCCAGTCCGAGGTGGCATGCCGGCTGGCCTTGCGCGCCTTCACCGAACCGGCGATCTGGATCGCGCCAGAGAACAGCAGCAGCTTCTCGGTCAGCGTGGTCTTGCCGGCGTCAGGGTGGGAAATGATCGCGAAGGTGCGGCGGCGGCGCACCTCGGTGGGCAGGTCGGACATGGCGGGCTCGGGCCGGTGGCAACCCGCCATTATCGGCGGCGGGGCCTGTCAGTACGGCTGGCGCGTCGGATCGGCCAGCGGGTTCGGCGTCGGCTCGGCGATCTTCCTGAGCAGGTTTTGGTCGGTGTGGTGGAAGGGTTCGGCCTGGCCGCGGATCTGCAGCACCGTGTCTTCCTCGTAACCCCAGCTGCCGTCGTCGTTGACGGTCACCTTGATGGTGAAGGCGGTGGTCCTGAAGGCGTGTTCCAGGAACGGCGCCGAGCAGATGCCCCAGGTGCTCAGCCCTTGCGTGGCGGTCAGCTCGAACACCTTGGCGTCGGCCGCCGCAGTACCGCTGGCCATCGCCGTCTGGCCGCGGGGGATGGTCAGCGTGTGGATCACGCAGCCGGTGGCCGGCTCCCACAGCCAGTAGCCCACCT
Organism: uncultured Aquabacterium sp.; assembly: GCA_937864045.1. Classification (GTDB taxonomy): domain Bacteria; phylum Pseudomonadota; class Gammaproteobacteria; order Burkholderiales; family Burkholderiaceae_C; genus Pseudaquabacterium. Next base: position 25,021 of record CALMIF010000362.1, read on the forward strand.
GGTCGTGGTAGGTCTTCACCAGGCCGGGCTTGGTGATGTGGGTGTGGTAGCGCAGGCCGTACAGCAGCTGCGGCCCGTTGGTCTGCGGGTCGATGGGCTGCAGGCTGATGCGCTCGATGAAGGCCTGCTTCTTCGGGCCCTCGGCCTTGGGCTTCACGTCCAGCCCGCGCTCGCCCTGCCACACGCCGGCCATGGCCCGCAGCGGGCCCAGGTTGGCCAGGGTGTTCACGTCGATGTCGCGCGGCTCGGTGTAGATGTCCTGCGGAAAGTCGCTCATGTTGATTGCTGGGTGATTGCGGTGATGGGTTGCCGGCTCACTTGCCGGTCAGCTTGGCCTTGATGTCCTGGCCCACGCCCTTGTTGACGAACTGGTAGGTGGCCACCTGGGCCAGGTCCACCTCGCCGGCCTTGTAGAGCCCGGCCTTGACCATCTGGTCGTAGAAGTCCTTGACCCGTGCCGCGTTCATCGCGCCGATGCCCCTGCTGGCGGCCTCGCCCGAGTCGACGATGCCCTGGCTCTTCATCAGCGCCACGCTGGCCTCCATCTCGGCCTCGGTCATCTCGGGGTTGTCCTTGATCATCAGCGCGTTGGCCGCCTTGCGGTCGCCGTACAGGTAGTTCACCCAGCCGATGGCGCTGGCGTCGACGAAGCGCTGCACCAGGTCGGGCTTGGCCTTGACCGTCTCGGTGCGGGCCTCGATCACCGTGCTGTAGGTGGAAAAGCCGTGGTCGGCCAGCAGGTGCACCACCGGCTTGAACTTGCCCTGGTTCTCGATGTAGATCGGCTCGGCCACCGAGTAGCCCTGCTGGATCGCCTTCTTGTTGGCCAGGAACGGGCCCAGGTTGTAGTTGTAGGGCTTGAGCGCCTCGTCCTTGAAGCCGTGCGTCACCTTCAGCCACTGCCACCAGCTGAACTGGCCGTCCTTGGCGATCAGGGCCAGCGGCGCGTTCTTCAGGGCCTCGAACTTCTCGTGGCCCTGGCCGGGGTGCGCCATCAGCGCCTGCGGGTCCTTCTGGAACATCGACGCGACCACGATGGTCGGCACCTTGTTCTTCACGTTGTCGAAGCTGTGCAGCAGGTTGCCGGTCATCAGGAAGTCGATGCGCCCGGCCGGCAGCAGCGGCCGGTTGTTGACCTGCGGCCCGCCGGGCTGGATGGTCACGTCCAACCCGTACTTCTTGTAGGTGCCGTCGGCCACCGCCTGGTAGAAGCCGCCGTGCGCGGCCTGCGCCTTCCAGTTGGTGGCGAAGGTGATCTTGTCCTGGGCAAAAGCCGGGCCGGCGATCAGCGCGGCGACGGCGAGAAGGGTGAGGTGCAGGCGCATCGCGAAGTCCTTGTCTGCGAGGTGGAAGTCAAAGCGGGCGATCGGATTCCGAAGAATGCCACGGGCCCAGCAGCCAGCCCGAGAGGGCGTTGAACAGGGCGAAGATCAGCACGCCGGTCAGCACCAGCAAGGTCAGCGCGGCGAACATCTTCGGCGTCTCGGTGCGAAAACTCGCCTCCAGGATGCGCGAGGCCAGGCCCGTCTCGCGACCGGCGGCGCCAGCCACCATCTCGGCCGTCACCGCGCCGATCAGGCTCAGGCCGCCGCTGATCTTCAGCCCCGCCACGAAGTACGGCAGCGCCGCCGGCAGGCTCAGCAGGCGCAGCCGCTGCCAGGGGCTGGCGCGGTACAGGCGGAACAGGTCGCGCAGGTTGGCATCGGCCGCGCGCAGGCCCACCACCGTGTTCGACAGGATCGGGAAGAAGGCGACGATCCACGCGCACAGCAGCAGGGCGGCGGTGGTGCTTTCCACGTAGATCAGGATCAGCGGCGCCACCGCGACGATGGGCGTGACCTGCAGCACCACGGCCACCGGGAACAGCGCGCGCTCCAGCGTCGGCGACAGCGCAAACGCGCCCGCAATGAGCACGCCGCCGGCACAGGCCAGGGCCAGCGCGCCGGCGGTGATCTTCACCGTCACCCACCAGCTGCCGGCCAGCGAACCGAAGTTGGCCGCCAGCGTCTGGCCGATCAGGCTGGGCGCGGGCAGGGTGTAGGCCGGGATGTTCGCCAGCCGCACCAGCAGCTCCCAGCCGGCGATCAGCGCCAGCAGCACCAGCGTGGGCAGCAGCCAGCGTTGCAGCGCGCCCGTCATGCCGCGTGCGCCTCCGCCAGCGCCTGGCCCAGGCGGCGGCAGGCGTCGGTGAAGGGCGCGCTGTGGCGAAAGCCTGCGGGCCGCGGATAGGGCGCGTCAATGGCCAGCTCGGCCACCACGCGGCCGGGGTGGGCGGCCATCACCAGCACACGCTGGCTCAGGGCCACGGCCTCGGCCACGCTGTGGGTGACGAACAGCGCCGCCATGCTGCCCGCTGCATGCCACCACTGCAGCAGGTCGGCGTTCAGCGCCTGGCGGGTGATGTCGTCCAGCGCGGCGAAGGGCTCGTCCATCAGCAGCACCTGCGGCCGGGTCACCAGCGCCCGGGCGATGGAGGCGCGCATCTTCATGCCGCCCGACAGCTGCGCCGGTCGCGCCTGGGCGAAGTCGGCCAGGCCCACGCGCTGCAGCACCGCCTGCACCGCCGGCGCGGCCTGCGTGCGGCTGTGGCCCTGCAGGCGCAGCGGGAGCCAGACGTTGTCGAACACGCTGGCCCAGGGCATCAGCGTGGGCTCCTGGAAGACGAAGGCGGTGTCGCCGCGGCTGCCCGGCTGCAGCGCGGGGGCCGACACCCGACCGCTGCTGGGTGCTTCCAGCCCCGCGGCCAGGCGCAGCACCGTGCTCTTGCCGCAGCCCGAGGGGCCCAGCAGGGTGACGAACTCGCCGCCGCGCACCGCCAGCGACACGCCCTGCAGCGCCTGCAGGCCGCTGTCGAAGCGCTTGCCGACCTGCTGCAGGTCGATCAGTGGCGGCAGCGTGGGCGCGGGCGGGGCGGCGGGCTCGTTGACGTGCTCGGTCGTGGGCATCGGCCGGCAGTGTGCCCGCAATCCGGGGCCGGCCTCAGTCGTGCGCCGGGTGCGGGGCGTCCAGCCAGGCCAGCAGGGCGGGCAGGTCGACCGGCGCATGCGCCAGCTCCAGCTGGCCGGCCTCGATCTTGGACAGGTCGAGGATGGCGCTGATGATCGCCAGCAGGTGGGCGCTGGCGCCCTGGATGCGGGCCAGCCGGCCGGCCTGTTCGGCGTCGACGCCGCTCTGCGCCACCAGGTGCGCCAGGCCCGAGATCGCGTTGAGCGGCGTGCGGATCTCGTGCGACATGTTGGCCAGGAAGCGGGTCTTGGCCTCGCTCGATGCCTGCGCCGCGTCGCGTGCCTCGGCCAGCTGGGCGGTGCGGCTGGCCACCAGCTCCTCCAGGTGGTCGCGGTGGCGGGCCAGCTCCTCGCCCAGGCGCTTGCGGGCGGTGATGTCGATGCGGATGCCCACGATGTGGCCGCTGGGCGTGCGGGTCTCGACGATGGCCAGCCAGCGGCCGTCGTCCAGCGCCTGCTCGAACACCTGGCCGGTGGGGTGCTGGTGCAGGTGCACGCGCCGTGCCACCCAGGCGTCGATGTCGTCGCCGGCCTCGGGGTACTGGCCGCGCTCGGCGCCGCGGCGCACGATGTCCTCGAAGCGCTCGCCCGGCACGATCAGGTCGCGGCTGGTCGCGTGGATGTCGCGGTAGGCGGCGTTGCAGATCACCAGCCGGTCGTCGGGGTCGTAGATGGTGAAGCCGGTGGCCACGTTGTCCACCGCCTCCACCAGCAGCTGGTGCATCTGCGCGGCGGCCTGCTCGGCGCTGCGCTGCTCGGCCAGCCCGGCCTGCAGCTGGGCGGCCTGGCGGGGCTGGCGCTGCACGATGCGCCGGCCGATCACCCCGGTGACCGCCAGCGCGCTCAGGGCCAGCAGGCCGCCGCCCAGCCGGTGGTCGGCGAGCGGCTGAACACCGCCTGCACCGGCTGCCCTTCCTGCGTGATGGCGGTGAACATGTCGCGCTGGTGGGTGCGCATGCGCTCGGCCAGCAGGCCGCGCGGGTCGAGCACGGCGCCGGTCCAGTGCGTGGACAGCCGCTGGTCGGCAAAGACCTGGCTCAGCGGCGCCGGGTCCAGCACCACCGCCACCAAGGCGGCCACGTCGCCGTGGCGCAGCACCGGGGCCAGCAGCAGCACGCCGGGGGCGCCGGACGTGCCGTCGCTGCCCAGGCCGCGCACCAGGCCGGTGGCGCGCGGCAGGCGGTTCTGGCGCACGGTCTCCACGTCGGCCGGGTCGGGTGCCGGCGGTGGCGCCTGCAGCGGCTGCACGCTGGCCAGCACCTGGCGGCCGGTGGCATCGAGCAGCACGGCGTGGCGCCAGTCGGTGTGGGCCGCCAGGGCCGCACTGGCCTGGGGGCGGAAGTCCGCCGCCGGCGGCAGGCCGTCCACGCCCAGCCGGTTGGCCAGCAGCTGGGCCGCAGCCAGCTCGCCGGCCAGGATGCGGTCGGTGGTCACCTGCAGGGCGTGGGCGATGCCGGCCAGGCTGTCGGCCACCGCCTGGCGCTTGAGCTGCACCACCATCACCGCCGCGGCGACGCCGAACACCACCAGCGGCAGCACCGCCGCCAGCACCAGCCCGGCCAGCGACAGGCCCAGCCCGTCGGCGGGCGCCGGTGCAGCGGCCACCGCAGCCGCGCCCGTGGCAGGCACCGCGGGCGCGGGCGGCGGGTCGTGCGGGGGCGGTGCGGCCACGGCAGGCGCATCGCTGCTGGCCAGCATGGGCGTCATCCCGGCGAGGGTGGGGCCGGCGCGGCGGCGGTCAAGTGCCGAACAACCCGTGCCACGCCGGCCAATCCTGCGCCGGCTGAGCGGCGCGCGCCGGTCAGGCCAGGTCGAAGCGGTCCAGGTCCATCACCTTGGCCCAGGCGCGCACGAAGGCGTGCACGAAGCGTGCGCCGCCGTCGCTGCTGGCGTGCACCTCGGCCAGGGCGCGCAGCTGGGCGTTGGAGCCGAACACCAGGTCGACCACGGTGGCGGTCCAGCGCGGCGCGCCGGTGGCGCGGTCGCGGCCTTCCAGCAGGTCGGGCTCGGCGGCACTGCGCGTCCACACCGTGCCCATGTCCAGCAGGTGCACGAAGAAGTCGTTCGACAGCACGCCCGGCCGGTCGGTCAGCACGCCGTGCGGCGTGCCGCCGGTGTTGGCACCCAGCACGCGCAGGCCGCCCACCAGCACCGTCATCTCCGGCGCGCTCAGGGTCAGCAGGGCGGCGCGGTCGACCAGGCGCTCGGCGGCATGGCCCAGGTCCGGCACGCGGTGGTTGCGGAAGCCGTCGCCCGCCGGCTCCAGCACGGCGAACGAGGCCGCGTCGGTCTGCGCCTGGCTGGCATCGGTGCGGCCCGGGTGGAAGGGCACGGTCACATCGACACCGCCGGCCCTGGCCGCCGCCTCCACGGCCGCGTTGCCGGCCAGCACGATCAGGTCGGCCAGCGACACCCGCTTGCCGCCGGCCTGCGCGGCGTTGAAGCGCGCCTGGATGCCTTCCAGCACCGGCAGCACCTGGGCCAGCTCCGCCGGGTCGTTGACGGCCCAGTCCTTCTGCGGTGCCAGGCGGATGCGCGCGCCGTTGGCGCCACCGCGCTTGTCGCTGCCGCGGAAGGTGGAGGCCGACGCCCAGGCGGTGCGCACCAGCTGGGCCGTGGTCAGGCCCGAGGCCAGCACTTGCGCCTTCAGCGCCGCCACGTCGGCAGCGTCGACCAGCGGGTGGTCCACCGGCGGCACCGGGTCCTGCCAGATCAGCGCCTCGGCCGGCACGCGCGGGCCCAGGTAGCGGCTGCGCGGGCCCATGTCGCGGTGCGTCAGCTTGAACCAGGCGCGGGCGAAAGCGTCGGCAAACGCCGCCGGGTCGGCCAGGTAGCCGCGGGCGATCTTCTCGTAGGCCGGGTCGGCGCGCAGGGCCAGGTCGGCGGTGGTCATCATCGGCTGGTGGCGCTTCGTGGGGTCGTGGGCGTCGACCACGGTGCCGGCGCCGGCATCGCCCACCGGCTTCCACTGGTGCGCGCCGGCGGGGCTCTTCGTCAGTTCCCACTCGTGGCCGAACAGCGTCTGCAGGTAGCCCATGTCCCAGGTCGTGGGGTTGGGCTTCCAGGCGCCCTCGATGCCGCTGGTGGTGGCGTGCGCGCCGACGCCGCTGCCATGGCCGTTGGCCCAGCCGAAGCCCTGGGCCTCGATGGGCGCGGCCTCGGGCTCGGGGCCGACCAGGCCCGCGTCACCGGCGCCGTGGGCCTTGCCGAAGGTGTGGCCGCCGGCCACCAGGGCCACGGTCTCGGCGTCGTCCATCGCCATGCGGGCGAAGGTCTCGCGGATGTCGCGCGCCGAGGCCAGCGGGTCGGGCCGGCCGTCCGGGCCCTCGGGGTTCACGTAGATCAGGCCCATCTGCACGGCGGCCAGCGGGTTGTCGAGCTGGCGGTCGCCCTGGTAGCGGCTTTGCGCCTCGGTGCTGGGCGCCAGCCACTTTGATTCCGGGCCCCAGTCGATGTCCTCGGGCTCCCAGACGTCGGGCCGGCCGCCTGCAAAGCCGAAGGTCTTGAAGCCCATGGTCTCCATCGCCACCGTGCCGGCCAGCACCAGCAGGTCGGCCCAGCTCAGCTTGTCGCCGTAGGTCTGCTTGATGGGCCACAGCAGGCGGCGGGCCTTGTCGAGGTTGCCGTTGTCGGGCCAGCTGTTCAGCGGCGCGAAGCGCTGCTGGCCGCTGCCGGCGCCACCGCGGCCGTCGGCGATGCGGTAGGTGCCGGCGGCATGCCAGCTCATGCGCACGAACAGCGGGCCGTAGTGGCCGTAGTCGGCCGGCCACCAGGGCTGGCTGTCGGTCATCAGCGCGCGCAGGTCGGCGATCACCGCATCCAGGTCCAGCGTCTTGAAGGCGGCGGCGTAGTCGAAGCCCGCGGGCAGCGGGTCGCCCTTGGGCGAATGGGCCTGCAGCGGCCGCAGGTCGAGCTGGTTGGGCCACCAGTCGGCATTGCGGCGCGTGGCCGGGCGCGGCGCGCTGGCCGCGGCCAGGTTCTGGTGGAAGGGGCAACCGGCGGCGGCGGCCGCGAAATCGGGGGTGGAAGGCTGGGTCATGTCCGGTCTCCTGACGGTGGAACGCTTCGGTGGGATGCCACTATCGGAGTCGGCGTTCACTGGGTCCAGCTCATTGATTCAAAGAAGCCGATAGCCCCACCGGCTATCGCCACGATAGCCCGGACCCGGGCCGCCGGTCAGGACAGCCGGGTCACGCCGTCCAGCCGGCAGGCATGCACCGCATTGCGCAGCGCCGCGATCGCCTCGTAGCGGGTGAAGCTGCGGCGCCAGGCCAGCACCACGCGGCGGGTGGGCGCGGGCTCGTCGAAGGGCAGGTAGACCACCTGCTGGTTCGGGCCCTCGCTGCGGTCCCAGGTGCGCACGCTGAGCTGCGGCACCACGGTGATGCCCATGCCGGCGGCCACCATGTAGCGGATGGTCTCCAGCGAGCTGCCCTCGAAGCTCTTGCGGATGCCCTCGGCGTTGCTGGAGAAGCGCGCGAACTCGGGGCAGACCTCCAGCACCTGGTCGCGGAAGCAGTGGCCGGTGCCCAGCAGCAGCATGGTCTCCTGCTTCAGCGCGGCGCTGCCGATGCTGCGCTGCTGCGCCAGCGGGTGGCTGGCCGGCACGGCGACGAGGAAGGGCTCGTCGTACAGCGGCGCGATGGCCAGGCCCGTGTCCGGGAACGGCTCGGCCAGGATCGCGCAGTCCAGCTCACCGGTGCGCAGCATGTCCAGCAGCTTGACGGTGAAGTTCTCCTGCAGCATCAGCGGCATCTGCGGCGTCATGTCGATGACATGGCGCACCAGTTCCGGCAGCAGGTAGGGGCCGATGGTGTAGATGATGCCCAGGCGCAGCGGGCCCGAGAGCGGGTCCTTGCCGCGCTTGGCGATCTCCTTGATCGCCGCGGCCTGCTCCAGCACCGACTGCGCCTGCCGCACGATGGCCTCGCCCAGCGGCGTCACGCTGACCTCGCTGCCGCCACGCTCGAAGAGCTTCAGGTCCAGCTCCTCCTCCAGCTTCTTGATCGCCACGCTCAGCGTGGGCTGCGAGACGAAGCAGGCCTCGGCGGCACGGCCGAAGTGGCGTTCACGGGCGACGGCGACGATGTAGCGCAGCTCGGTGAGGGTCATCTGCAGGGTGGGGTCAGCCGCGGCACTAGCGCATCAGCAGTAGGGTCGACAGCGGGATCGAGACGATGCGAGGGTCATCGCTTGCCACATCGTCACCAAGGGTGATCATCAGCCCGAACGGTGCGTTGTAGACACTCTTTTCGATGAAGGACCGAAGGCCGCGGGAGTCAGCATGATCAATTCGGCGCCGGTACTTCACTTCGACCGGGATTCGCTGATCGCCAATCGTCAGGACATAGTCCACTTCCGGCTCGCTCCCCCGCTCCGGGAAGTGGTGAACGGCCAGATGGATCACGGACTTGAACAGCTGACCGACTGCGCTTTCAGCCACCCGTCCCGCCAGGTCGGTGAGATGCGGTGCAGCAAGCAGCGCACTCGGCAGCAGCGGGATCTGCTCCTGCAGCCAGGCTGCCCTCAACGAGTGGTCCGAGAGGATCAGCTTGGCTGCACCCTTTCGGCGCTTCAGGCGAAGTTCCAAGGGCTCGACGAGGCGGATCAGCAGCGTCGCATCAAGAAACCTGAGGTAAGCGAGGATTCGTTGCCAGCCGATGTTGGCGTCCAGGCTGCGGCGGACTTCGTCCAGGTAAGCCGCTTGGGCAGGCGCTTGTCCTACGTAGCGGCAGGCCAACCGGAAGACCTCCTCCAACAGAGGCTCATCTCTGCGCCGTCCTCGTTCACCCACTCGGAGGTCATGCTGAATGGCACGGCGGACTACCGTCTCGACCAGCTGGCTGGACACCTCTTCCCAGGATGCATCCGGTCGCGTATGGGCCAGCGGGTAGGCACCGAACTCTGAGAACGCCGTGAATGCTTGGTCGCGCAGGATGCGATGCTCGTGGCCAAACTGGCGCAACGCCTGCCAGAACGACTTCTCCTTCAATGGGGCCAACCCGTTGTAGGCGAGAAATGGGTTCAGTTCGCCGAAGCCTCTGATTTCCCCGATCTCGCGCAGAAGCAAAGGGCCCATTTCGATAGACGCGATGCGTCCTGCAAGGCTGTCTCGCCCGGCCTCGATGCGCAGCGCAGAACTTCCGGTCACGATCGCTCGCACCGGTTGCAGATCAACCAGATGTTTGATTTGGGTCGCCCAGTCGCGCAGGTTCTGGACTTCGTCCAGGAGAAGATAAACCGGCCCCCGCTGCTCGTTGGCGAAGGCGTTGATCGATTTGCCAAGGACGTTGTCTGCATACCAGGCGGCCAGGTCCAGGATCGGCGCCTCGATCTTCTGCAACTGTGGGATGTCGTCGAACTGCACGCGGAAGATCCGCTGCGGATCGATGCCATCGTCGAGCAGCGTGTTGATGACCTGATTCAGCAGCGTCGTCTTGCCCACCTGACGCGGTCCGCGAAGCACTGTGATGGGCGCCAGACCGACTCGAAGGCCCTTCAGCGTGGGCGAAAACGCCCAGCGGCGGATGGGCGGCGTACCGAATGCTCGTTCGCCCCGCCACCATGGATTGCTGTCGCGCAGGATGCGCTCGACACCCGTCGGGAGCAATCCGGACAATGTGAGCTGCGTAGATGTCGGCGGCATGACTGGGATTGTGCGCACATTCAGGGTGGCCTTCGGTGCGCTTCGGACGCGGTCCCTCAGGCCTTCAGGAACTCGGCCCGGCTGTCCAGCCAGCGCGCCACATGGGCGGCTGCGGCGGCCGGGTGCTGCGCCAGCAGGCGCGGCGCCAGCTCGCGGGCGCGCTGCAGCAGCGGCGCGTCGTCGTTCAGGTCGGCAAAGCGCAGCAGGGCGTCGCC
>CALMIF010000363.1 GCA_937864045.1 uncultured Aquabacterium sp.
GGATCGGCGGCCTCGGCCATGTTAACGCCGTAGCGGGCGACGAAGCGGCGGATCGCCGCCGTGGTCAGCGCGCCGCAGCGGCGCCGGGCGAAGGCGCCGGCCAGCATGGTCAGCGCCTGCTTGGGCAGCAGGTATTGCGGCAGGACGGCAAGGCGGTCGGACACGTCAGTAGGTTCCCGGGAAGGCGCCGCCGTCGATGAGCAGGTTCTGCCCCGTGATGTAGCCCGCCTGCAGGCTGCAGAGGTAGGCGCACAGCTCGCCGAACTCGGCCGCGGTGCCGAAGCGCTGCGCCGGCACCAGCACGCGGCGGCGGTCGGCCAGTTCCTCGGGCGACACGCCGGCCTTGGCGGCATTCGCCTTGAAGCCCTGCTTCAGGCGGTCGGTGTCGAACGAGCCGGGCAGGATGCTGTTGATCGTCACGCCGCGCCCGGCCAGCTGCGGCTGGCGCGCCACGCCGGCGACGAAGCCGGTCAGGCCGCTGCGCGCACCGTTGCTCAGGCCCAGGAAGTCGATCGGCGCCTTGACCGACGACGAGGTGATGTTGATCACCCGGCCGTAGCCGCGGGCGGCCATGGCGTCGACCGTGGCCTTGATCAGCTCGATGGGCGTGAACATGTTGCCCTCGACCGCAGCCAGCCAGGCGGCGCGGTCCCACTGGCGGAAGTCGCCCGGCGGCGGGCCGCCGGCGTTGTTGACCAGGATGTCGACCTGCGGGCAGGCGGCCAGCGCGGCGGCGCGGCCAGCCTCGGTGGTGATGTCGCCAGCCACGGTGCGCACCTCGACGCCCGGCGCCATCTGGCGGATGGCGGCGGCAGTGGCCTCCAGCACCTCGGCGCCGCGCGCGGTGATGACCACGTTGACGCCCTCGCGCGCCAGCGATTCGGCGCAGCCGCGCCCCAGCCCCTTGCTCGCGGCGCACACCAGCGCCCACTTGCCTGCAATGCCCAGATCCATGTGGTCTCCTCGTTGATCGATCGGTTGTGTCAGCGTGCCCTGGCCAGCAAGGCGACGCCACCCAGCACGCACAGTGTGCCGGCGGCCACCCAGCCGGTGAATGGCTCGCCCAGGATCAGCACGCCCAGCACGATGGTGCTGACCGGGCCGACCATGCCGTACTGCGCCGCCTTGCCCGAGCCGATGCGGGCGATGGCCAGCATCACCATCAGCACCGGCAGCACGGTGCACAGCGTGCCGTTGAGCAGGCTCAGCCACCACACCGGCGGCGCGATGTCGGCCAGGCTGCCCAGCGGCCGCAGCAGCGTGAACTGCGCGAGGCACAGCACGCTGGCCACCGCGCTGGCCCAGCCGGTGAGCCGCAGCGCGCCGATGCGCTGCACCACCTCGCCGCTGTAGACCAGGTACAGCGCATAGCTCAGCGTGCTGGCCACCACCAGGCCCGCGCCCAGGGCCACGCGCGGGCCGACCAGGGTCAGCTCATGGCCGAAGACCAGCACCAGGCCGAAGTAGGCCAGCGCCATCGCTGCCCATTGCCGGCCGCTGGCGCGCTTGCCGTGCAGCACGCGGCCCAGCAGCAGCACCACCGACGGCGTGAGGTACAGGATCAGCCGCTCCAGGCTGGCGGTGATGTACTGCAGGCCCAGGAAATCAAGGTAGCTCGACAGGTAGTAGCCGCTGAAGCCCAGCGCGGCGGCGATGCCGCGGTCGCGCCAGGGCAGCGGCGCCCGGCCGCGCCCGGCCCACCAGCACATCAGCAGGAAGAACGGCAGCGCCACCGCCATGCGCAGCATGATCAGCGTGACCGCATCGACGCCGTGGCGGTAGGCCAGCTTGACGATGATGGCCTTGCCCGAGAAGGCCACTGCACCGCCCATCGCCAGCGCGGGGCCGGCCCAGGCCGCCGCCGGGCCGGCACTGGCGGAGGTCGGAGAAGCCGGCAGCGGCGATGCGGACATGGCTGCGATTCTAGGAAGCCATGCCTCGCCCGCCCGGGGTGCTGGGCCATACTTGATCGCACCCATTGCTTCTCCCCTTTCCGGCCCTGCCCGGCGCGCCGCCCATGCCCTCCTCTTCCGCATCGCACCGCAGCCCGCCCTGGTGGCGCACACCCGTGCGCCTGCTCGCGCTGGCCCTGCTCTGCGCCTTGCTGCAGGCCCTGCTGCCGGCCTACACGCTGGGCACGGCGCTGCTGCCGCCGCTGTCGGTGGTGCTGGGCGTGGTGGCTGCGGCGGTGGTGGCGCGTGGCCCGGCCACCCTGCCGGCGGCGCTGGCCGGCGTGCTGGCGGCCGACCTGGGCCTGAGCGGCAACGCGCTGACGCCGGCGCTGCTGTCCGCAGGGCTGCTGGGGCTGCAGGCCCTGGTGGCGACCTGGCCGCTGCACAGCAAGGCCGACCCCGACCTGCTGCAGTTCGACACCTGGCCGCGACTGAAGCGCCTGGTGCTGGAGGCCGCGCCGCTGGCCGCGGCGGTGGGCGTGGTCGGTGCCCTGCTGCTGCAGATGGGCGGCGATCCGGCGGCCGCGCTGGGCCGGCCGCAGCTGGCCGGCATGGTCGGCCGCTTCATCGCCGACGCCACGGGCATCATCGTCACCCTGCCGGTGCTGCTGTGCTGGCTGGGCCGGCCGCCCGCCGCCTGGCGCGAGCGGCGCCGCCTGGTGGCCCTGCCGCTGCTGCTGCTGGTGGCCACCTTGCTGCCCGGCTTCCATGAGCTGGCCCGGCGCGACGAGCAGCGCATCGCGGTGCAGTTCTCGCGCGAGGCCAACCTGCGCCGGGTGCGTGCGCAGCAGTTGCTGGCCGCACCGATGGACGCGGTGCTGACGCTGCGCGGCGTGCTGGCGGTCGATGCCGCCCGGCAGGACCCGGCCCTGTTCGACCAGCTGTCGGCGAGCTGGATGGCACGCATCGCCGGACTGCGCGCCGCCGGCTGGCTGGAACGCTCGGCGAACGGCGACGCCATGCGGTTGGTCCATGCGCGGCTGCAGCCGGGTGAGCAAGCGGCACTGCCAGGTGCACGCCTTGCAGCCAACGGCGTGCCGGTGCTGGACGCGGCGCTGCAGGCGGCCGTGACCCGCGCCCTGGCGCGCCCCGAGCAGGCCCAGGTGCTGCCGCTGTCTGGCGCAGCAGGCGGTGGCACGGCGCAGCTGCTGCTGCTGCAGGCGGTGGCGCCCGCCGCCGGCAGCAAGGCGGCGTGGCTGGTCTTCGTGCGCGTGGACAGCCATGCGCTGCTGGCGCCGGGCCTGCCGGACGACGACGATCCGAACCTGCGGGTCTGCCTGCTCGACGCCCTGTTCGACGTGCCATCCCGGCAGCGCCTGGCCGGCCCCCCGCGGTGCGAGCAGGACAAGCCGGCCGCGGCCACCGCCTTCTCCATCGCCGGCCTGCCGCTGGCTGACCGCACGCTGTACCTGGTGGTCAGCGAGCCGGCCACTGCCGACAACCGTCTCTTCACCGCCGTCTGGCTGCTGGCGCTGCCGGCGGTCATCGGCGCGGCCATGCTCAGCGCCCTGCTGCTGGCGATCAGCGGCCGGCTGCGCCGCATCGAGGACCGCGTGCGCGAGCGCACCGCCGCGCTGCAGGCCGAGATCGACGAGCGCCGCCAGGCCGAGGCTCGGCTGGCGGTGAGCGAGCAGCGCTTCCGCGCGATCTTCGACAGCGTGAGCATCGGCGTCACCGTGGTCGACCCCGCGGGCCGGCTGGTCGAGGTCAACCCGGCCTTCTGCCAGATGATGGGCTGCGAGGCCGGCGCCCTGCTGCAGCGCCCGCTCGACGAGATCCGCCTGCCCGACGTGGCCGAGGACGACGGCACCGCCGCGGCCCTGGGCGGCGGCCAGGCGCGGCGCCAGCGCTACCTGACGCCCGACGGCCGCGTGCTGCAGGTGGCCGCCAGCCTGCGCACCCTGCACGATGCCGGCGGCGCGCCGGTGGCCACCGTGGGCGCGCTGCAGGACCTGACGCCCGTGCTGCGCCTGCGCGAGGCCGAGCGCGAGCGCGAGCAGGCCGAGATCGCCAGCCGCACCAAGAGCGATTTCCTCTCGCGCCTGAGCCACGAGCTGCGCGCACCGCTGAACGCCATCCTCGGCTTCGCCCAGATGCTGGGCAGCGAGGACATGGCCGACGACCTGGGCGGCAACCCGGCCCAGCGCCGACATGGCCTGACGCAGATTCGCCAGGCCGGCTGGCACCTGCTGGACATGATCAACGACGTGCTGGACCTGTCGCGCATGGAGGCGGGCAGCCTGCGCCTGACGCTGGAGCCGGTGTCCCTGCCGGAGCTGGCGCAGGAGGCCATGGCGATGCTGGAACCGGCAGCGCAGCAGGCGCAGGTGACGCTGGAACTGTCGTTGAGCCCGCAGGCCGAACGGGTGCAGGCCGATCCGGTGCGCCTGCGCCAGGTGCTGGTCAACCTGCTGGGCAACGCGGTGAAGTACAACCACCGCGGCGGCCAGGTGATGCTGCGCACCCGCCCGGCCGGCGTGGGCGAGCTGGCGATCGAGGTCGAGGACACCGGCATCGGCATGAGCGAGGCCCAGCTGGGCGAGCTGTTCACGCCCTTCCACCGCCTGGGGCGCGACCAGCACACCGCGCAGGCGATGCAGGGACAGCCCGGCCAGCCCGGCACGCAGGGCACCGGCATCGGCCTGGTGATCTGCCGCCGCCTGGCCGACCTGATGGGCGGCACGCTGGAGGTCAGCAGCCGGGAGGGCCAGGGCTCGGTGTTCCGCCTGCTGCTGCCGCGGCCGGCCGGCGAGCCGCAGCGCACCGTGGTCAGCAGCACCCAGCCGCTGAGGCCGCAGGTCAGCATCGGCACCGTGCTCTACATCGAGGACGACCCCGCCGACACCGACACCATGCGCGCCCTGCTGGCCGAACGGCCCGGCATCACCCTGGTCTGCGCCGACACCGCGGCCAAGGGCCTGGCCCGCGCCGCCGACGCCGACCTGGTGCTGCTGGACCTGGACCTGCCCGACCGCCCCGGCATCGAGGTGCTGCGGGCGCTGCAGGCCGATTCACGCTGGCGCACGCTGCCGGTGCTGGTGGTCTCGGCCGAGAGCCGGCCGCAGCGCATCGACGAATGCTTCGACGCCGGCGCCACCCAGTTCCTGACCAAGCCGCTGGACCGGGCCAGGCTGCTGCGGGCCGTCGACGACGCGCTGAAAGCACCATGAAAGACGGCCCCTCGCGGGGCCGTTCCTTCATGCAGCGCAGTGTGCGCCCTTGTCAAGCAGTCGCCGCGGAACCGGCTCCACCGGGCCGCTGGCGGCGCCCCCTGGGGGGAGCGCCGCAGGCGCTTCGGGGGGGTCAATCATCCACAAAGGCCTCTTCGCGCTTGGCCTTGATCGACGGCAGCATCACCACCACCACCATCAGCAGCGCCGCGATCAGCAGGCCGGCCGACAGCGGGCGGGTGGCGAAGGTGGTCCAGTCACCGCGCGACAGCAGCAGCGCGCGGCGCAGGTTCTCCTCCATCATCGGGCCCAGGATGAAGCCCAGCAGCAGCGGCGCCGGCTCGCAGCCCAGCTTGTAGAAGGCATAGCCGATGACCGCGAAGATCGCCGTCATGAACACGTCGAAGTTGTTGTTGTTCAGCGTGTAGCTGCCGATGCAGCAGAACACCACGATGGCCGGGAACAGGAAGCGGTAGGGCACGGTCAGCAGCTTGATCCAGATGCCGATCAGCGGCAGGTTCAGGATCACCAGCATCA
>CALMIF010000364.1 GCA_937864045.1 uncultured Aquabacterium sp.
GGCGGTCCAGGGTGATGAACTCGCCGCGCAGTTCGAAGGTCAGCAGTTGCATGGGGAAGCGCCAGGCAAAGCCGCGATTGTCATGGGCCGGCTGCAAGAATCCTGGGCATCCAACCGTTCGCGCCCCGACGCCATGCAACGCACCGGCACCATCCTTCGCTTCGACACCGAACGCGGCTTCGGCTTTCTGCGCTGCCCGCAATCCACAACCGACGTCTTCTTCCACGTGCGCGACATGGACTGCCGTGCAGGGCCTCCGGTCGTCGGCATGCGGGTCGACTTCGAGGAGATCCATGTCGGCGGCAAGGGCCCGAGGGCCATGGCGGTGCGCCCGCACGGCCAGCCGGCGACGAAGCAGGTGCCGAGCCGCTCCGTGGACCAGCGTGAGTCGGGCCGCGCGGACCGTGCACGCGAGGCAGGGCCTCGTCTGCGCAGCGGTCCGACGGCCAGCCCGGTGCTGTTCTGGCTGGCGTTGAGCCTGGAAGTCGGCCTGCTCGGCTGGTGCGTCGCCAATCAACGCGTGTCACCGGCAACACTGCTCGCCGGCCTGCTGCTCAACCTCGTCACCTTCTGGCTCTACTGGCACGACAAAGATGCTGCACAGCGCCAGACTTGGCGGGTGCGGGAGAACACCTTGCACCTGATGGCATTGTTCGGAGGCTGGCCCGCGGCTTGGTGGGCTCAGCAATTGCTGCGGCACAAGTCGCGCAAGCCGTCCTTCCGCAGCACCTACGCGGCGACCGTGATCGGACATCTGCTGTTGCTGGCCGCCATGGCCGGACTGTCCGCGCCGCGCTGATGGGGACAGGCACGACGCATGGCAGACTGCCCGCATGCCGCCGCCCGCCCTGCCCAACAGCCCTGCCGCCGAGCGCAACAAGGGCCCGATCCTGGCCCAGCTGCAGCGCCTGCTGCCGGCCGGCGGCCATCTGCTGGAGATCGCCGCCGGCACCGGCCAGCATGCGGCGCACATGGCCGCTGCACTGCCCGGCTGGCAGTGGCAGCCGACCGACCCGGCACCGCAGGCCGTCGACTGGATCACCCAGCGCATCGCCGCCCAGCCGCTGCCCAACCTGCGGCCGCCACTGTGCCTGGACGTGCTGTCCGAGCCCTGGCCGCTGCCAACGGGTGCGCGGTTCGACGCCATTTTCTGCGCCAACATGCTGCACATCGCGCCCTGGGCCTGCTGCACGGCGCTGATGCGTGGCGCCGCGCACTGGCTGCAGCCCGGCGGGCTGCTGGTCACCTACGGCCCCTACTTCGTGCAGGGCGAGCCACCCGCGCAGGGCAACACCGACTTCGACGCCGACCTGCGCAGGCGCGACCCCGCCTACGGCATCCGCTGGCTGCATGACGTGCAGGCCGAGGCGGTGACGGCCGGCCTGCAGTTCGTCGAGCGGGTGCCGATGCCGGCGAACAACCTGGTGCTGGTCTTCCGGCGCTGACCGCGCTGACGACCATGACCGACGATCCCGCCACGCATTGGCTGACCGTGCTGCCCGGCGGCTGGCGGCTGCCGGTGCGCCCGGGGCAGACCCTGCTGCTGGCCGCGCTCGATGGTGGCGTGCGGCTGGCGCGCTCCTGCCGCAACGGCACCTGCCGCACCTGCTTGGCGCGCGTGGTGAGTGGCCAGGCACACCACACCATCGACTGGCCGGCCCTGCTGGCCGAGGAGAAGGTCGACGGCTGGATCCTGCCCTGCGTGGCCGCGGCCGACGGTGACCTGACCATCGAAGCCCCCGGCGCGACGGAACTACCCCCGCGCGCCCGCGCTCCTTCGCGAACCTGATCCACCCACCGGAGACGCCCATGCGCCAGCCCCTGCTCGCCCTGTTGTCTGCCGCGCTGTCGGCGACCGTGCTGACCTCGCCCGCCCGGGCCGGCCGGGCCGAGGTGACCTACGACCACCCCGAGCGCTACACCGACGCCGGGCGCGGACGCGATGCCGAATCGGCGCGCCGGACCCTGGCCAGCCATCTCGCGGACCTGGCGCAGCAGCACCTGCCGGCCGGCCAGCAACTGGCCATCGTGGTCACCGACATCGACCTGGCCGGCCAGGTGCCGCCGACGGTGGCGGCACGCCATGGCGAGGTGCGGGTGCTGGGCCGCAACGTCGACTGGCCGCGCATCGCCCTGCGCTACACCCTGCGCGATGGCGAGCGTGTGCTGGCCGAGGGCAGCGAGGAGGTGGCCGACATGGCCTACATGCAGCATGGCGGGTTGCCGGCGGGCAACGGCGCCTTGCCCTACGAGCGCCGCATGCTCAGCGACTGGTTCGAGCGCCGCTTCACGGCCGCCACGGCCGCCGGCAAGTAGCCGGACCGCGCTACCGGGCGGCCTTGCTGCGGCGCACCGGCTTCGGCTCCAGCGCCGCATGCAGCGCCAGGTAGTCCTGCGTCAGCCGGTGGCGGGCATCCAGGTGCACCATGGGCAGCGCACGCTGGTGCGACTCCTTGATCTTCACGCTGGCGCCCAGGTAGGGCTGCAGCACCGGCAGGCCTTCGTCGATCAACTCCTGCACCAGTTGCTGCGGCAGGTTGGCACGCGGCTGGAACTGGTTGACCACGATGCCGGTGACGGCCAAAGCCGGGTTGTGGTCGGCCCGGATCTCCTGCACGTTCTCCATCAGCGCATACAGCGCCCGGCGCGAGAAATCGTCGCAGTCGAACGGGATCAGGCAGCCCTGGGCCGCGATCAGCGCCGAGCGGGTGTAGAAGTTCAGTGCCGGCGGCGTGTCGATGTAGATGCGGTCATACCGCTCGCCCAGCGCGTCCAGCGCATCGCGCAGCTTGTAGATCTTGTAGCGCGACTCCAGCTTGGCGTGCAGTTCGTCCAGCTTGGGGCTGGACGGCAGCAGGTCCAGGTGCGCGAACGGCGTGGCGGTGATGAACTCCTCCGTCGCCTGGTTGCGCAGCGTGAACTTCAGCGTCTGGTCGAAGAACTCGGCCGCGGTGTCACGCGGCTCGTCGGCACCGGCGCCCAGCAGGTAGCGCGTGCTGTTGCCCTGCGGGTCCAGGTCGACCACCAGCGTGCGCAAGCCCTGCTGGGCGCTGATCGCGGCGAGGTTGCAGGTGATGGTGGACTTGCCCACCCCGCCCTTCTGGTTGAAGACGACATAGCGCATGGTGCTGAAGGCTCCGCAAACGTTCGGACGGTGGTGCGATCATCGGATTGTGCACCGCAGCAAACTCGCCGCCGCAACGGCGCGGCGAACAGCACGGGCAAACCGCCGCTGTTCGTCGTCTGGCTGTCACACGGTGCAGCGATACTGACTCCGTCAAGGCGACAACCGACTGCACCACTGGGCAGAGACCGGAACCCGTCACCGGCGCCGACACACCTTGGGTGGAGCCTGCATCACAGGCCTCTTCCCTGCGCATCAAGGGCCACCACCGGTGGCCCTTGGCCTTTGTGGCGTGACATCGCGTCGGCCGCACCCGCCCGGGGCCGGAGCGCCCGGCGCGATGCCGTATGCTCCCGGGGCTTCGACGTGCCGCAGGCGCACGTCAGCCACCCAAAGGAGCACGCCTTGGCGACCCCGAACTACGGATACGAGAAACGCCAGCGTGAACTGGCCAAGAAGCGCAAGGCCGAAGAGAAGAAGCTCAAGAAGCAGCAAGGCGGCAGCACCAGCCCCGACGACGCGCCCGACGCGCAGGCGCCCGCCGAACCCGCCGCCGACACCCCGCAGCCGCCGTCCGCCGGCTGATCCGGCGTCCACCGGGCACAAAAAAACCGCAGCGTCTCCGCTGCGGTTTTTGTTTGGGCCAGCCGCTGCTTACAGCGCGCGGATGTTGGCCGCCTGCAGGCCCTTGGGGCCTTCCTTGACTTCGAACTCGACGCGCTGGTTCTCGGCCAGGGTGCGGAAGCCGCCGTTGTTGCGGATCTCGCTGAAGTGGGCGAATAGGTCCTTGCCGCCGTTTTCAGGCGTGATGAAGCCGAAGCCCTTGCCATCGTTGAACCATTTGACGACGCCGGTCTGGGTGGTATTGCTCATGGAGATGTTCCTCAGAGTCTGTGGATGAAGAAAACAACCGCGCAGGCACACGCCAGCGCGGACAGAGACACTCAAGAAACGTCGAACCGGGAGTTCATCAAACCTGGCCGGCCTTCGGTGCTGCTGCCTTGTTGGGGCGCCGCAGCCTGGGGCGGTACGGGGATAAGACCTTGTGGAAACGGTCTCGTGCATGTCTGTGCGGCCAATGTAACAGGGTTTCGACGCGGCCGTCTGTCAATCACCCCGTGCACGGCCAGGGCGCCTAGAGCAAGCTCCCCAGCCTAGGGATGGCCGGAATCGGCTGGCTATGATCGATCGACAGGCCGTTCTGTGGCCGGATTCGATCTCTGGAGACGCCGGGATGTACGACTACGTGGTGATCGGTGCCGGCTCCGCCGGCTGCGTGCTGGCGGCGCGCCTGAGCGAGGACCCGCAGGTCAGCGTGGCCCTGCTGGAGGCGGGCGGCGCCGACAGCAGCGTGCTGATCCACTGCCCGGCCGGCCTGGCGTTGATGGCCAAGGCCGCCAAGGACCTGAACTGGCGCTTCCAGACCGTGCCCCAGCCCGGCCTGGGCGGGCGCCGCGGCTACCAGCCGCGTGGCCGGGTGCTGGGCGGGTCCAGCTCGATCAACGCGATGATCTACATCCGCGGCCAGCATGAGGACTACGACGGCTGGGCCGCCGAGGGCAACCCGGGCTGGTCGTTCGACGAGGTGCTGCCGTACTTCCGCCTGGCCGAGGGCAACCTGCGCGGCGGCGATGCCCTGCATGGCGGCGACGGCCCGCTCAGCGTGCAGGACCTGCGCTGCCCGAACCCGCTGGCGCAGCGCTTCATCGATGCCGGCGTGCAGGCCGGCCTGCCGCTGAACAGCGACTTCAACGGCCCGCAGCAGGAAGGCGTGGGCTG
Organism: uncultured Aquabacterium sp.; assembly: GCA_937864045.1. GTDB lineage: Bacteria > Pseudomonadota > Gammaproteobacteria > Burkholderiales > Burkholderiaceae_C > Pseudaquabacterium. The sequence continues at coordinate 4,904 of CALMIF010000364.1, forward strand.
GTACCAGGCCACGCACCGCAATGGCGAGCGCTGCAGCACGGCCAAGGCCTACCTGGTGCCGGCGCTGGGGCGGCCGAACCTGACGGTGCTGACCGGCGCCCAGGCCATGCGCATCGGCTTCGAGGGCCGCCGCGCCAGCAGCGTCGAGTTCCTGCAGGACGGCACGCGCCGCAGCATCGCGGTGCGTGGCGAGGTGCTGCTGGCCGCCGGTGCGCTGCAGTCGCCACAATTGCTGATGACCAGTGGCGTGGGCCCGGGCGAGCAGTTGCAGCGCTTCGGCATCCCGGTGCTGCACGACCTGCCCGGCGTCGGCGCCAACCTGCACGACCATGTGGATGTGGTGCAGGTGGTCGACACGCCGGGCTCGACCGAGTCCTTCGGCCTGTCGCTGGCGGCCGCGCTGCGCCTGCCGGGCGACATCCGCGACTGGCGCCAGCGCCGCACGGGCCGGCTGACGACCAACTTCGCCGAGGCCGGCGCCTTCTTCCGCAGCCGCGCGGGCGAGGCCGTGCCCGACATGCAGCTGCACTTCGTCATCGGCAAGCTGGTCGACCATGGCCGCAAGCCGGTGTTCGGCCATGGCTACTCGTGCCACGTCTGCCTGCTGCACCCGAAGAGCCGCGGCAGCCTGCAACTGGCCAGCCCCGACCCGCTGGCCGCGCCGCTGATCGACCCCGCCTTCCTGGCCGACCCAGACGACCTGGCGCGGTTGCTGGACGGCTTCAAGCGCATGCGCCAGGTGCTGGCGCAGCCGGCGCTGGCCAGCCTGGGCGGGCGCGAGCTGGCCGCGTCGGCCGCGGCACAGACCGACGCCCAGATCGTGCAGTTCATCCGCCAGCATGCCGACACCATCTACCACCCGGTGGGCAGCTGCCGCATGGGTCCGGGGCCGCTGGACGTGGTCGATGCACAACTGCGGGTGCATGGCCTGCAGGGCCTGCGGGTGGTCGACGCGTCGGTCATGCCGCGCATCGTCGGGGGCAACACCAATGCACCGACGGTGATGATCGGCGAGAAGGGTGCGGCCATGGTGCGCGCAGCGCGCGGCGGCCCGGCCGTTCTGACCTCGGCCGGCACGCCGGTGGCGCACCTCTCGGTGGAAACCCCAGCAGGCGGCGCCGCGATCTGACATAATCGCGGGCTTCGCCGGGCGGCAGTCTGGCCTGGCGAACCCGTTCATCCCCTCTGACCCCTGGCAAGCCGGGCCCCGACGCCGCAGCAATCTTCGCTGCAGGCAACGGGAACCCACCGCGTCTTGCCGTCCTGGTTGGCGGCGATGCCGTCGCTTCAGGACGTTTTGGGCACCGCCCCGGCTGACCTCCCCGGTCGATGCCGCGGCACGCAGGCAACGCAGTCGCCTCGCGTGGTTGGCACAACCTGCCCCACCCTTCCACCGAAGTGCGACCCCACTGCGGCTGCCGCCCTCGAAGCGGCCGCCGTGGCCGGTCTTGCCGTGGCCACAAGCCACCGGGGCCGGTCTTGCCTGCTGAAAGCCCGCGATGACCTTTGACCTGAACCCCGAATCCGCCGCCGACCTGGCCGGCACCGACACCACCGGCGCCCCCGAGGGCTTGTCCGCGACCACCAGCGCCGCGCCGGGCGCCGCCTTCACCGCGCTGGGCCTGTCGGCCGAGTTGGTGCGCGCCATCACCCATGCCGGCTATGCCACGCCCACCGACGTGCAGGCCCGTGCCGTGCCCGTGGCGATGACCGGCCGCGACCTGCTGGTGTCGTCGCAGACCGGCAGCGGCAAGACGGCCGCCTTCGTGTGGCCGGCGCTGGAGCGCATCCTGGCCGCGCGCCAGGACCCGGCGAAGAAGCGCGCCAAGGGCCAGACCTACGGCCCGCGCGTGCTGGTGCTGGCGCCCACCCGTGAACTGGCGCAGCAGGTGGCCCGCGCCTGCACCGTCTACGGCCATGGCGTGCAGGGCCTGCGCGTGGCCCACGTCGTCGGCGGCGTGCCCTACCAGGCCCAACTCAAGGCCCTGCGCGGCCCGCTGGACCTGCTGATCGCCACCCCCGGCCGCCTGATGGACCTGATGAACTCGGGCGCCGCGATCCTGGCGAACGTGGAGCTGCTGGTGCTCGACGAGGCCGACCGCATGCTCGACATGGGCTTCATCGACGACATCCACACCATCGCCCAGCAACTGCCGGCACAGCGCCAGACGATGATGTTCTCCGCCACCTTCGACGGCAACGTGGGCCACCTGGCGACCGAGCTGACGCACGAGCCGCAGCGCATCAGCATCACCCGCCACACCGACACCCACGCCGCCATCGAGCAGCGCCTGCACTGGGCCGACAGCCTGCACCACAAGAACGCCCTGCTGGAAGAGCTGCTGACCGACAAGGCCATCGACCAGTGCGTGATCTTCACCAGCACCCAGCGTGACGCCGACGAGGTGGCGCACAAGCTGCAGCAGATCGGCCACGCCGCCGCCGCGCTGCACGGTGCCATGCCGCAGGGCCGCCGCAACCGCGTGCTGCAGAACCTGCGCGACCGCAACCTGCGCATCCTGGTGGCCACCGACGTGGCCGCCCGCGGCATCGACGTGCCGACCATCAGCCACGTCATCAACCACGGCCTGCCGATGAAGGCCGAGGACTATGTGCACCGCATCGGCCGCACCGGCCGCGCCGGCCGCAGCGGCCTGGCGATCACGCTGGCCGAGCGCCGCGACATCGGCATGATCCGCCGCATCGAGCGCTTCACCACCCAGACCATGCCGGTGGCGGTGGTGGCGGGCCTGGAGCCGAAGATGACCGCGCCCTCGCTGAACGGCCCGGGCTTCGGCGGTGGCAAGCCGGGCTTCGGCCGCGGCCGGCCGGGCGGCTTCGGCGGCCCGCGCGGTGGTGCCGGCCACTTCGGCGGCCCGCGTGGCGACTTCGGCGGCGACCGCCGGCCGGGCCGCTTCGGTGGTGACCGCCGGCCGGGCGGCTTTGGCGGCGACCGGCCGCAAGGTGGCTTCGGCGGCGACCGCCCTCAGGGTGGGTTCGGCGGCGACCGTGCGCCGGTGGCGTGGCGTGACGCCGGCCCGCGCGACGGCGGCTTCCGTGGCGGCGACCGCCCGCAGGGCGGCGGCTTCCGGGATGGTGGCGGCTTCCGCGACAACGCGCCGCGCGACGGTGGCTTCCGCGCCGGCGGCTTCCGCAACGACAGCCGCAGCAACCAAGGGCCCCGCGCCGAGGGTGGCGAGCGCCCGGCCGGCAAGCCGTTCGGCGCCCGCCGCAAGCCGGACTGACCGGCCACGCGCCGGCGGCGCTCAGTCTGCCGGCTTGCCGGCGCCGCCGCCGCCCTCGGCGGCCAGTTCAGCCTGGCGGCGTGCCGCCTGGATCGCCTGCAACTGCTGCAGCTGCAACTCGACGTTCGAGCGGCGGAATTCGCTCATCGGCAGCACGTCGGCGGCAATGCCGTCGCGGGCCAGCCGGTTGGACAGGCGCAGGCCCACCGCCGGGTCGCCACCCATCGCCAGCACCACCTCGTTGGCGAACAGGTCGGCGCCACCGACCAGGCCGTCGACCTGGATGCCGCGCTGGGCCTTGGTCTCCACCGCCGACAGCACCGTGCCCAGCCCGGGCACGGCCATGCCCAGCACCTTGCCGACCATGAAGGCACTGCCCACCGAGTCGGCCGAGCGCTGCTTCAGGATGCCGTGCGAACTGGCCAGGAAGAAGGTGCCGAAGGCCGCCAGCCAACGCCGCTCGTCGCGGGTGTGGGCGGCCAGCATCGCGTTGCCGGGCAGCTTGCTGCGCCGGCCGTCCTGGCGCTGGAAGTTGGCCGGCTCGTCGTCGAAGGCTGTCGCGGTCACCGTGCCGGCGCAGCCGGTCTGCGTGGGCACCTTGACCTGCTGGCCGCCGTCCAGCGTCAGCGTCATCGACGAGTCGGCCATCGCCTCCTCGCGGGCCTTGTGCAGCACGGCCCAGTAGGCCTCGTCGTCGACCGAGAAGGTGCTGCCGCCGCGGAACACCGCCGCCAGCTCCACCTTGCTGCCCGGCGCCGGCAGCGGCCGCTGGTTGACCGCCACCACCCGCAGGCCCAGCTTCAGCGCATCCGGCGCCGATTCGTCGAGCCAGGCGATGCGCCAGTGCTCGTCCATGCCGGTGGCCTCGGTGAACAGCTTCTGCGCGTGGCCCGACAGGCCCTTGCGCACCCCACGCGTCGACCACAGGATGAAGGGCTCGATCTCGCTGGTGTCGTCGCAAAGCGGCTCGGCCGCCCAGGCCACGTGCAGCGCCGCCTCGCGGAAGGCGATCTCGTGCTGGAAGCCGTCCTTGAAGCGCTGGCGGTCGAAGGCGTCGCTGAATTCACCCGCGCGGCTGCCGCCGGCAGCCAGCAGCAGGACGAGCAGGAGCGGACGCAGAAGCGGTCGCTGGAGCGTTCGCGGGGGCGGCATGCGCGAAAGTATGCATGGCCCGTGCCCGCCGCCCGGCGCGGCGGGCCTCGGGCGGCTATGCTTCGCGCCCCTTTCCCCGCACCCATGGCCGGCATCCACATCACCGACATCGAGGCCGCCATCAACTGGTGGCGTGCCCGCTCGCCCTCGCCCGACGGCATCTCCGCCTGCGCCGAGGTGCGCGCGCTGGCCGAGGTCTACGCCCTGCAGGTCTACTACCGCGAGAGCCTGGCCGACGAGCACACCATGCCCGCGCGCGCGCGCGCCGCTTGGCTGGCCTGGTACGGCCAGACGCCCGACACGCCCTGCATCGCGATCTGCTCCACCGCCCAGGGTGATGCGGTGTGCAAGGGCTGCGGCCGCAGCGAGGACGAGGTGCAGCACTGGCCGCAGCTGACGCCCGGCGAGAAGCGCGCCGTGTGGCGGCGCATCACGATGGACGGCACGGCCTGGCGCTTCAACCGCTATGCCGAGCGGGCCGCGACGGGACCGGCGGACACGACCGGCGCTCCGTCGCCCGGCGCCGCGTGAGCGCCGCCGCGCCCGGCCTGGGCACCAGCATCCGGCGCATCGTGCCGCTGGCCTGGCCGGTGTTCATCGGCCAGCTGGCGGTGCTGGGCTTCGGCACCATCGACACCGTGCTGGTGGCGCGCCACTCGCCCACCGACCTGGCCGCACTGGCCGTGGGCGGCGCCAGCTACATCACTGTCTTCATCGGCCTGATGGGCGTGGTGCTGGCGATCAGCCCCATCGTCGGCCAGCTGTATGGGGCGAAGCGGCTGCACGAGGCCGGGCGGCAGGTCTGGCAGGCGCTGTGGCTGGCGCTGGCGCTGGCGCTGCTGGGCTGCACCCTGCTGGCGTTTCCGGCGCCGTTCCTCGCGCTGTCGCAGGCCGGTCCCGAGGTGGCGGCCAAGGTGCGCGGCTACATGGGCATGCTGGCGCTGGCGCTGCCGGCATCGCTGCTGTTCACGGTCTACCGCGGCTTCAACACCGCCGTGTCGCGGCCCAAGGCGGTGATGGCGCTGCAACTCGGCGGCCTGGCGCTGAAGGTGCCGCTGTCGATGGCCCTGGTCTCGGGCATGCCGGCGCTGGGCCTGCCCGCCCTGGGCGTGGTGGGCTGCGCCGTGGCCACCGCCGTGGCGATGTGGATGCAGGCCATCGCCGCGCTGGTGATCCTGCGGCGTGACCCGTTCTACGACCGCTTCGACCTGCTGGCGCCCGACGTGCGCCGGCCGCATGGCCCGTCGATCGGCGCCCAGCTGCGCCTGGGCGTGCCGATGGGCGCGGGCATCGCGGTGGAGGTGACCGGCTTCACCTTCATGGCGATCTTCATCTCGCGCCTGGGCGAGACGCCGGTCGCCGGCCACCAGATTGCCGCCAACCTGGTGGGCCTGCTGTTCATGCTGCCGCTGGCCCTGGGCAATGCCACCAGCACCCTGGTGGCGCAGCGCATCGGTGCCGGCGACCTGGCCGACGCGCGCCGCCTGGGCTGGCATGGCCTGCAGTTCGGCCTGGGACTGGCCGCCCTGGTGGCCGGCGTGGTGTTCGCCGCCCGCAGCCAGGTGCTGGGCCTGTACACCGGCAATCCGGTGGTGATCGCCGCCGCCCTGCCGCTGCTGGCCTGGGCCGTGCTGTTCCACGTGGCCGATGCCACCCAGGCGCTGGCGGCGGCCGTGCTGCGCGCCTGGCGCATCGCCACCGCGCCGACGCTGATCTACGTGTTGGCGCTGTGGGGCGTGGGCCTGGGCGGCGGCTGGCTGCTGGCCTTCGACCACGGCGGCCGCGTGCCGATGGCCTGGCAGGGTGCGGGCGGCTTCTGGATCGCCGCGACCGCCGGGCTGGTGCTGTCGGCGCTGGGCCTGGTGGCCCTGCTGGCCTGGGTGCTGCGGCAGAAGGCCGCCAGCATCACGCCGCCGGAGCCGCCGGGCCCGCCCCCTGGCCAGGCGCCAGGGCAGGTGCCGGCAGGCGGATGACGAAGCAGCTGCCGCCGCCCTCGCGCGGCTCGCAGCACACGCTGCCGCCATGGGCCGCGGCGATCTGGCGCACCAGGCTCAGCCCCAGGCCCACGCCGCCCTCGCGCTCGGCATGGCCGGGCAGGCGGAAATACGGCTCGAAGATGCGCTCGCGCAGCTCGGCCGGCACACCCGGGCCGCGGTCGCACACCCGCAGCTGCACCGCGCCGTCGGGCGCGGCCACCACCGCGGCCTGGATCTCGCCGCCGCCGTAGCGCCGGGCGTTCTCCAGCAGGTTGCGCAGCGCCCGGCGCAGCAGCCGCTCGTTGCCACGGCGCACCCAGTGCTCGGCCGGTCCCAGGGCCTCGACCTCGGCATCGACGCGCGCCGCCTCCTCGGCGGCGATACCCAGCAGGTCGACCGGCTCGCCCAGGTCGAGCGCGGCGCCGGCGTCGAGCCGGCTGGCCAGCAACACCTCCTCGACCAGGGCATCGAGCTCGGCCACGTTGGTGTCGATCTCGCGCCGCAGGCCCGCGCGCTGCGCCTCGGGCAGCTCGCCGTACATCGCCACCGCCATCTTCAGCCGCGCCAGCGGGCTGCGCAGCTCGTGGCTGGCATTGGCCAGCAGGCTCTGGTGGCTGCGCACCAGGGCCTCGATGCGCTCGGCGGCCAGGTTGAAGGTGGCGGCGACGGCGGCCACCTCGTCCTTGCCGGCGTCGTCGACACGCTGGCCCAGGTCACCGGCACCAAAGGCCTGCACGCCCTGCTTCAGCGCCTCCAGGCGGCGCGTCAGGCGACGCACCACCGGGTACGCGCCGGCCGCCACCGCCACGAACAGCAGTGCCACCAGCACCAGCGGGCCCACCGCACCCGGCAAGCCGAAGGGCAGCGACAGCAGCGGCGGCCAGGGCCCGCCGGGCGGTGGACGCTCGCCCAGCGCCGGGCCCGGGGGCTGATCGCCCAACAGCGGACCGCGCTGGGCGCGCAGCATCAGCACGCCCCCGCCATTGGGGCCGCGCCAGGCCAGCAGTTCATCACCGCCGGGCCCGCCCGGCGGCGGGCGACGCGCTGCGCGGCGTGCCAGCCACAGCGTGCGGCCATCGTCCAGGCGCACCGCCGTGGCGCTGACGCCCCGCTCGGCGTCGCGGCGCAGAAAACTGTCGGACGCGGCGATGCGGTCGCCACGCCGGTCGTCCAGTGCCAGCGGCACGCGCAGCCGGCTCGACCATTCCAGCAGCGCCTCGGCCTGCTCGGCCACCGGCGCGTCGGCGCTGGGCAGCGCCCGCTGCACCAGCTCGGCCCAGGCCGCCAGGCGCTCGCCGGCGGCGGCCTCGAGGCGGGCGCGCTCCTGGTCGACATGCTGCTGCCACATCCAGCCCGAGACCAGCGCGAACAGCGCCAGCGCCGCGACCACAGTCAGCCAGATGCGCAGGTAGAGCGACTTCATGCTGCCGAGGGATCAGGCCGCGTCCGCATCCTGCTTGCGCGCGAACACATAGCCCGAACCCCGCACCGTCAGCACCCGCTTCGGGCACTTGGGGTCGTCCTCGATGCAGGCGCGGATGCGCGAGACATGCACGTCGATGCTGCGGTCGAAGGCCTCCATCGGGTGGCCCTTGAGCGCGTCCATGATCTGGTCGCGGCTGAGCACGCGGCCGGCGCTCTGCGCCAGCACCACCAGCAGGTCGAACTGGTGGCCGGTCAGGTCGGCGGGCTTGCCGTCGATGCGGGCCTGGCGCGCGCCCAGGTCGATCTCCAGCCGGCCGAAGCGCAGCACCTCCTCGGCCGAGGGCTCCAGGCTGGCGCGGCGCAGCAGGGCCTTGACGCGGGCCAGCAGCTCGCGCGCCTCGAAGGGCTTGGCCAGGTAGTCGTCGGCGCCCAGCTCCAGCCCCAGCACGCGGTCCAGCGGCTCGCCGCGGGCGGTCAGCATCAGCAGCGGCAGGCGGCGGAAGCGCGCATCGGCGCGCAGCTCGCGGGTGAGGTCCAGGCCGTCGCCGTCAGGCAGCATCAGGTCCAGCACCAGCGCGTCATAGCTGCCGGCACGCAGCCGCTCGCGCCCGGCGGCCAGCGAGCCTGCGGCGTCCACCTCGTAGCCGTTGGCCCGCAGGTAGTCGCCCACCATCGCAGTCAGGCGTGCATCGTCGTCGATCAGCAGCAGCTTGCCGTTCATGGCCGTTCCCGTCCCTTTCCCCACACCCACCCTGTCGTCGGACCGGGCGCGTCGCGCATCTTCCGACGAAACATGAAAAAGCGCCCCGGCCGCACGCAGCGCCGGGGCGAAGTCTTGCCGTCTCAAACCCACTTCACCCTGTCAACCAACACTCAACCCTTGGGCGTCGGCGCCCGATGCTCGTGCCGCTGCATGCGCTCATGCATGCGCTGCTGGCGTTCGGCCATGCGCTCGGCCAGCTTGGCGCGCTGCTCGGGCGTGAGCACCGCCTGGGCATCGAGCATGGCCTGCAGCTGGCGCTTGCTGGCGACGTCGTGCGCAGCCAGTTGCTTCTGGCGCAAGGCTTCGGCGGCTGCGCCATCCACCTGCGGCGCGGCCAGCAGCTTCATCATCTGCTCGTGAAGCGCCCGGCGGCTCTCGTGCTGGGCGCGCAGGTCGTCGCCGGCCGTCTTGAAGATCTCGCGCAGCTTCGCCTTCTGCTCCGCGCTGGCGCCGACGGCATCGAGCATGCGCTCGGGCAGCATCGGCAGGCCGCCATGCAGGCCCGGGCCCATGCGGTGCATCGCGGCGTGCTGCGGGCCAGCCATGCCGGGCTGCGGCTGGGCCTGGGCCTGGCCGATGCTCAGCGCGCCGGCGGCCAGCAGCACCGCGCCTGCGGCCAGCTTGAAAAAGGCGCCCTGGCGCCCGGTGGTCAGGGACATGCTGCGGATCATCTTGGAACCTCGGCTGGGATGGAATGCCCTGAATTCTGGGCAGACGCGGTGTCCTCGCCTTGTGCACACCGTAAAGATCGGTGAAGCGCCGGAGCCCGGCAGCCGGTGCCTCAGGGCCGCGCCGAGGGCGGCTCCACCCGCACCAGGCGGCGGCGCAGGATGAAGTCGGCATTGCCGCTGCGCAGCTCCAGCCGCAGCAGCAGGCCATTGCGGCGGTCCACCGCCATCACGCCGTCGAGCCGGGTGCTGCCCTGGTCCATGCTGCCGGGGCCGTCGCTGCGCAGGGGCGCCTCGCCGAAGAGCTCGATCACGGCCACGTCGAACACCCGCCCGGCGATGGTCTGCGGCCCGGTGGCCACCACCTGGCCACGCACCCGAGCGCTGGCGCGGGCGCTGTCGGCGGCGGCCAGCTCGCCCACCAGCACCTGGCCCAGCACCAGCTCGGTCTTGAGCAGGCGGCGCCAGCCCAGCAGCGGTGCCCGCGCCTCCAGCACCGGGTTGCCGGCCAGGTCCTGGCGCCAGGACTGGGCGAAGGTCTGGCCGTCGCGGTCGACGCGGAATTCGATCTGGTCGCGCCGCAGGGCCGTCACCTGCATGCCCAGCTGGTGCGCGGGCGCGGTGGCGCTGGCCCGCTCCTCGTAGACGAGGCGGTCGCCCAGCCCCACCGGCAGCGCAGCCTGGCGCTGCGCCGCCATGGCCTCGGGTGGCGGCGGGCAGGACCGGCGCGCCACCACGGTGCGCAGCGCCTCGTAGCGGCCCTTCAGCTCGGCCAGTTGCTCGGCCTCCAGGCCGTCGGTGCGCATGGCCAGCAGGGCCGGCCAGAACACGGTGACGCCCAGACCCAGGGCGATCATGTTGTTGCCCACGCGGGAGTCGACGGCATAGGCCACGTCGGCGGCGCGCTGCTGCACGCTGTCGATCTCGTCATGCAGGCGGGCGCAGTCCCAGCCAGCGTAGGCGGCGGGGTCGGTGGCGCGGGGCGGCACATCGCCCGAGCGGGTGGCGCAACCACCGAGCAGGGCCAGCAGCATGCCGCCACCCGCCATCACCTGCCGCCAGCCGGGCCGGTCGCCCCGCGTCTGCACTCCCGCTCTCGTCATGCGCGCGATTGTGCCCGCAGCGCAGGGGCAGGCCGGGCGTCACCCAGGCTGCCGCCGCCTCACTTGGTGAAGCCGGCCTTGGTCGACAGGTCCTTGCCCATCGACAGCGTGCACACCGGTCCGACGGTGGTGCTGCAGGCGCCGCTCCAGCCGGTGAAGGCCAGGCCGGGCAGCGGCGTGGCGGTCAGCGTCACCGTGCTGCCCGCCGCAATGCGGGCGCTGCAGGTGGCGCCGCAGCTGATGCCCGCCGGCATGCTGATCACGGTGCCCGGGTTGCCCAGGCTCACCGACAGCAGGTCGCTGGTCGGCGGTGTCGTGGTGCCGCCACCGCCACCGCCACCGCCACCGCCACCGCCACCGCCACCGCCCGACACCAGCTTGTTGAAGGTGGCGGTGGCGGTGTTGGCACCGTCGATGGCCACCGAGCAGGTGGTGGCGGTGCCGGTGCAGGCGCCGGTCCAGCCGGCAAAGCTGCTGCCGCTGTCGGCCTTGGCCGTCAGCGTCACCACGCTGCCGGCGGTGTACGGCGCCACGCACTTGTTGCCGCAGCTGATGCGCTTGTCGGCCGAGTCGACATTGCCGCCGCCGGTGCCGGCCCTGGCCACGGTGATGAAGTCGCCCTGCACATGCACGGTCGCCATCTGCGCGCTGACGAAGTCGCGCAGCTCACCGGCCGACGGCGCGCTGCAGGTCAGGTCGGCGCACAGGGCCTCGTTGGTCAGCGCGTCGCGCGGACCGGTGTAGGCACAGGTCTCGAAGCGGCGCACCACCGTGCGGGTGGTCGAGTCCAGCGTGCTGCCCTTCTGGCTCTGGCCGCGGCCGCGGCGCCGGCCGCCCTCGCCTGGCGGGTCGGACTGCAGCAGCTCCCAGTTGGTCTCCAGCTGGGCCGCGTCCATCGGCACCACCAGCGGGTTCTCGGTGATCAGTTCGTCCAGCGTGACCTGGCGCGGCAGCTGGCGCACGTAGGTCTTCATCCAGGTCGGCTCGCCGAATCGGGCCGGCGGCGGCGGCGGTGCAGGGATCACCGCCACCACCACCGGCGCCGCATGGGCCACTGCCGGCGGCTGCACGTTGTAGACCGGGCTGGCGATGGGCACCGGCGGGTCGACCGGCGCGTCGACACCGGCCGTGGCCGTGCGCACCAGCCAGCGGTAGGTCACCTTGCTGGTGGGCCAGCTGTAGCGCACGCCGAAGTGCTCGCAGCCCGAGTTGGGAAAGGTGGCCGCGTTCCACGAGCAGCAGCTGCCGCCGAACGGCGTGCCCGGTGCGTGGGCGACGGTCTTGTTCGCGTTGCAGTCGCTGCTGCGGTGGGTCAAGCGGCGGCCGGTGACGCCGGCGGGCGTCGTGTAGTCGACCACGGTCGGCGTGCCATAGCGCTGGGCGTCGAAACTGCCGATCGGATGGCCATGCGGCACGCCCTCGATCTCGACCTCGAAGCCGCAGGCGTCCTGTCCGGTGTTGTTGACGACGTCGAAGTTGGCCAGCGAGCCGTCGATGGTGGCCGTCTGCGCCTGCGGTGCTGGCGCGGCGATGAGCAGGCCGGCCAGGGCCAGCCAGCTGCGTGATCGGTGGCTGGGTGTTCGCCGGGGTGGCAGGCAGGCGGTTGCGGTGGAGCGGAACATCGGATCTCCTTCGGCCTCGGCGGGCCGTCCGCACCTGCAAACCCGGCGGCGGATGCTGCAGCCATGGCGAAGTGCGTGGCCCACAGAGGCCGCAGCCGCTGGCCTGATCCCTGAGCGACTGGGCAACCGGCAGAAGGCGCCGAAAACAGCGCTTCGCGGCTGGCCGGGTGGCCGTCGGTCAGTTCGGCTTGGCCTTGAGGTAGTCGGCCACACAGGACTGCGCACGCGCCACGCCGCCCCAGGCCTGGAAGCGTTCGCCCGCGTCAGGGTCGATGCGGTCGGTGCTCAAGTAGGGTTGCGCAGTGTTGCGCGACCCGGCGAAGATCAGCACGAAGGTCCTGGGCACCACCCACGTCTTCACTTCCTTGTAGTTCACGGGCTCGGCGGCCTTGCCAAGCAGCCGACCGTTCATCGCGATCGACGCCTCGCCCAGCGAATCCACGGGTCCGCTGTCGCCCACCACGGCCATCAGGGGCTGGCTCTGGTCGATGCGCATGGCCGCCACCAGGTCGCCAACGCGGACGTTGCGCGCCTGGAACTGCGACGGCTGCCCCGGCTTGCTCTTGGGGATGACCAAGGCCGGCGTCTTCAGCGCATCGACATAGCTGTTCAGGTCGCAGACGTCGGTGACCTTGGCGATGTGCAGGGCCGTCGCCGAGACCAGGTAGCCATCGACCGCGGGGCAAGGCTTGCCGTTCTTCAACGGAATGATGCTTGGCGACAGCCTCGTCTTGGCCAGTTGGTCCGCGGGCCAGTTCGCCTGGGCAGCGCTCTGCGTGGCGATGCGCCGCGCACGCAGGCCCGGTTCGTCCAGCCCCGCGCAGGCGTCAGACATGGCATTGCACAGGTTGTTCAGAGCGCGGGTCTGGCCCCAGAAGTCATCCACCGCATACGACCGCCGCGTGCCGTCGGTGTTGACGTTCAGCTTCTCGATGAACATCAGGTTGCCAGCCGCATCGGCCCAGACGGGCGTGAACTTGCCGGGCGCGTCCTTGTCCGCCTGCTGGAAGGCCGGCTTCATCGCGCACTTCGGTGCCGGTGCGTCCTGCGCCTGACTGCCCTGCGCCATGAAGGGGCTGGCAGCAAGCAGCAGCGACAGGATGTTGATGCGTGGTGTCATGACGATCCCCGGTGAAAGCGCGACAGAAAAGCAAAAAAAAACCCAAGTGATTCCATCACTTGGGGTTTCGTCTTGGCGGAGCAGGAGGGATTCGAACCCTCGATACGGGAGAACCGTATACCGGATTTCGAGTCCGATTCCGATGCTGTTTGGCCGAGTTGATTCGCGTTGAGTAAATCAATACAAATCAACAACTTAACAAGCATTCCAGCTGCCTCCCCGGGAACTTGGTGTTGATGGAAGTGTCACAATATTTCATCAATCTGCTTACATCCATGCTTACATGGCGGAGGATGTAAGCACCCGAAGGAAGAAGCATGCCCAAGATCGCATTCACGGCGGGACGGGTGACCAAGTTCAGTTGCCCACCAGGCAAGGCACAGGCATTCCTGTGGGACTCCACCTCGCCAGGCCTCGGCCTGCGTAGCACCCCCAGCGGCCGGCCGGCCTACATCTTTCAGGGTCGCTTCCAGGGGCAGACGTTGCGCCTGACCATCGGAAGCCCGGATGCCTGGACGATCCCCCAAGCCCAGGAGAAGGCACGCGAGCTGCAGCGCAACATCGACGAGGGGCGTGACCCGCGCGAAGTGAAGGCCCAAGCCACCGCTGCCGATGTCGCGAAGCGAGCAGATGACAGGCGGCAGGCATTGACCGCCCGGGAAGCCTGGAACGCCTACCTGCTGGATCGCGCGCCGCATTGGGGCGAGCGCCACCGGCAAGACCATGTCGACAAGGCCGTCACCAGCGACGACCTCAACAAGCGGGGCAAGCCGCTCAAGCCGGGGCCGTTGGCGCCTCTGTTGGCGTTGCCCTTGCGAGACCTTGACTCGGCAACCATAGACGCCTGGGCAGCCAAGGAGAGCAAAGCGCGCCCCACGGCTGCCAGGCTGTCACTGCGCCTGCTCAAGGCCTTCCTCGGCTGGTGTGCCGATCAGACTGACTATGCAGGTGTGCTGCCGAGCACCAATCCCGCCAAGAGCAAGAAGGCCCGGGAATCGTTGGGGAGACCAGGCGTCAAGTCCGACGCGCTGCAACGCGAGCAACTGCCCGCCTGGTTCAGCGCTGTTCGTGGCCTGCCCAACCCCACGGTCTCCGCATACCTGCAAACGCTGCTGCTCACCGGAGCCCGGCCGGGCGAGGTTCTGGCAATGCAGTGGACCGACCTGGACACCAAGTGGAAGGGCCTGACCATCCGGGACAAGGTGGAAGGCCAGCGCGTCATCCCGTTGACGCCCCACGTGGCGGCGCTGCTCGCGGCGCTGCCTCGCCGAAACGAAATGGTGTTCTCGGGGGAACGCGCGGAACTCATGGCGCGTCCCCACCGCTTCCATGAGGCTGCTTGCAAAGCGGCCGGCCTCGATGGCCTGACGCTGCATGGGCTGCGCAGATCGTTCAAGAGCCTGACTGAATGGCTGGACGTGCCAGCGGGCGTGGTCGCGCAGATCATGGGCCATAGGCCCAGCGCCACGGCGGAGAAGCACTACACGGTACGACCGCTGGACCTGCTTCGGGTGCACCACGAGCGCATCGAGGCATGGATCTTGGCACAGGCCGGCGTCAGCATCGATGCAGCGCAGTCAGCCAAGATGGGCGACACCGAATGACTCAGTCAAGGAACCAAGACATGGACTGCGGAAATGCCATCGACTTTGACTATTGGTCGAAGATTCAGACCATCGAGGTCTGGGAAGCCGCTGCCATGATGTGGAGGAAGGTGGACCCAAGAGCGCTGTCCATGGGCGAGATTGCTGACAAATACGGCGACGTTCCTAACCTCTCCGATGAGGAGCGTCAACTCATTTCCGCCGTGCGTGCCGGCAGCTTGGTGATTTCAGCCGACTGTACTGGCCAAGCCCCGAGCAGACACACCCACATCTTGACCAAGAGCCTAATTGGGTGGTTCCGCGTGAATGGCCATGCGGAGGTGGCGGATGGCCTGGAGCATGCCGGAGCAATTGCCGTCCCCACGCCGCTTGCCGAAGCCAAGCGACGCCTGGATCGGCTGCGATCTTTGGGCGGAAGCTGCGCGTTCGACAGCATGAGCGGCAAATGGAAGACTACCGGCCTGAAGCATTTAAAGAGTAAGGAAGCGGAGGAAGGCACAGGTCGAACCAGCGAGAAGACGCTGCGGCGAGATCTCATCTCGGCGGCAGAAGCCGAGCGGGAAGAGCTTCGAACAGGTCAGCGAAGCGCGAGGAGCTCTGACGACTGACTGCCGCACGCCCGCGCATGCGGCGCCTCGTGGACTCCCGCTCGGATCCCTTCTCAGTCCCTCGCTACTCCTCTCGGATCCCGCTCATTTCCGCCGCTCCATAGGTGGCCTTGTTTTCAGCCATTCCGTTTGGTTGCCCTTTGGTGCAGGAGCAAAACAGTCAAGGCTCTCCCGCAACTCCTTGGAGCAGCCGACATGGCAGCGAAAGCTCAGGGGCCATACGCCCCCCTTGACCATGAATCCCGCGCGGCCGTTGATACGGCCTGCGCGGCATACCATCTCAGCCGCGCCACGCAGACGTTGCGCATCTGGGCCTGCAAGGAAAGCGGCCCGATCCGCCCCATTCGCATCAATGGCCGCTTGGCCTGGAAGACCGCTGACATCCGCAAGCTGCTGGGGGTGGCTTGATGGGCGCGAAACTTGAAATCAGTGTCGCAGCGGCACATAAGTTCCTCGACCTGTTGGAAGCCGGCGGCGACTTCACCTTCCAAACGTTCGACGACAACAAGCACCGCAAAGACATCCGGCTCGCCCGCGTCCTCCACGGCAACTTGGCGCAGCATGCCGAAGCACTGATCTCGCTTCAGGCCCGCGGCGCCGGCGTCTTTGTCATGGTCAACCGTGGCGACGGTGTTGTCCATCCCGGTGCCAAGACCTGCCGCGCCGCGGCCAGCGTAGTGGCAGTCCGCGCCCTTTTCGCTGATCTGGATGGCGCGCCGTTGGAACCGGTTAAGGCAGCGCTGACGCCCGACATCATTGTCGAGAGCAGTCCGGGTCGCTGGCACACGTACTGGAAGACCGACGACTGCCCGTTGCATGATTTCACCCTGCGGCAGAAGCAGATCGCAGCCAAGTTCCGCGGCGACCCCAAAGTCGTCGACCTGCCGCGTGTCATGCGCCTGCCCGGCTTCCTGCACCAGAAGGACAAGCCCTTCCTGACGCGCTTGGTCCACCCGGTGTAAGCCATGGCGAACGACCAATCAACCACCGTCCCGCAATCACCCCAACCAATGGCTCGCCCGTACCTGACCATCGTCGCTGGGCTGGACCTCGGCGCTGTGAAGGTGGCGAAATCAGTCGCCTCGAAGAAGTCGAAGCTGGTGGTGGACGCACTGGCAGGCTCGGCGGCCAATGACGACGCCATCCCGGAGTCCAGCCGCAACAATACCCTCGCCAGCCTGGCCGGCGCGATGCGCCGCAAGGCCATGCCCACCGACGCCATCGAGGCCGCCCTGCAGGTGGTGAATCTGCGTCAGTGCAAGCCGCCCCTGGACCCGGCCGAGGTCACGGCGATAGCCAACAGCATCGGCCGCTACGCCCCCGCCAGCACAGCGAACATCCTTGAAACCCTGAACGACGCGGGCAACGCCACCCGCTTCGCGCGCAAGCATGACGGCGACACCATGTTCGTCTTCGGCCTCGGATGGCACATCTGGAACGGGCTCTGCTGGCGCCGTGACGAGGTAAGCCAGGTCACCGAGTTGGCCAAGGGCGTTGCGCGGGCGATCTACATCGAGGCTGCTGCCGTAGAAGAGGACACGGTCCGTACTCAGCTCCTTCGGCACGCGAAGGCCAGCCTCAATGCGCCCCGCCTCAAAGCGATGGTGCAACTTGCGCAAAGCGTCCCCGAGCTCGTCATCAAGGCCGAAGATCTCGACTCCCAGCACATGCTGCTCGGCGTCGCCAACGGAGTTGTCGACCTGACCACCGGCAAGCTACGCGCGGTTCAGCGCAACGAGCTGCTGAGCCGTCACAGCCCCGTGGCCTTCGATGCGAAGGCCAAGGCACCGCGGTTCGTCAAGTTCATCGACGAGGTCACGGGCGGCGACAAGAAGCTCGGGGCGTACATCCAGCGCGTGGCCGGCTACGCACTCACGGGCATGACCAACGAGCAGTGCATCTTCTTCCTGCACGGCAGTGGCGCCAACGGCAAGAGCGTGCTCCTCTTCATCTTGAAGTGCCTGCTCGGCCACGACCTGGCCAAACAGACCCCTTCCGAGACGTTGATGGCCAAGCGGTCCGGTCAGACCAACGACATTGCCCGGCTGCAGAACCTGCGCGTCGTCGTGGCCAACGAGGTGGAGGACGGCACGCAGCTCGCCGAGGCGCTGGTCAAGCAGATGTCCGGCGAGGACACCATGACCGCACGCTTCCACTACCAGGAGTTCTTCGACTTCACACCGAAGTTCAAGCTCTTCATCGCGGGCAACCACAAGCCCGTGATCCAGGGCCGCGACAACGGCATCTGGCGCCGCGTCCGAATGATCCCGTTCGATGTGACCATCCCGCCCGCGCAGCGGGACAAGCACCTGCAGGAGAAGATCCGCGCCGAGCTGCCGGGCATTCTGAACTGGGCGATCACAGGCTGCCTCGCGTGGAAGAAGCATGGCTTGGCAGAGCCTACCGCGGTCACCAAGGCGGTAGAGTCCTACCGCGCCGAGATGGACGTCATTCAGCAGTGGATCGATGGTTGCTGCGCGGTGGCGCCGGGCGCAGAGTGGAAGGCCAGCGAGGCTTACCACAGCTACCGCAACTGGGCGCTGAACAGCGGGTACAAGCCCTTCGCGCTGGGCAACTTCAGCCGCGACCTTGAAGGCCGATTTGCCAAGGTCAAACGCAAGGATGCCAACTACTTTGTCGGCATCACCGGACGCTGATGCGGGCCACCAGACGGTGGTGGAAGGTGGAAACGGTGGAGGCGAAATCCTGTCTTTCCTTTTTTCGCCCCCAGTCATATAGGAGTGTGTGTATTCAGCTCCAACTGCCTCCACCGCTCCATCGCTGGCAGTTGGCCGGTGCCGTCCTAAATCGCCCCCATCACCCAGCAGGGCCAACCTCGATCAGCTTGACCAACTCAGCGTCCGAGAGCCTGTTTAGCCGCGCCAGCTCCAGGTCAGCAACCCCGGCAACATCCACGGCGTGCCGTAAAGGCTCGTAGTACCCCAGCATCTTCCCCAGCTCGGCCCACCCTCGAATGACCGACGCGGCGTCCATCCGCTCCTTGGCGATGTCGATTCCCGCCAGGACGCCTCGGATCACGGCATCCCGGTCAATCTCCAGGCGCTGGCTGTCCGCGGCCTGCCGCCGGGCGATTTCAGCCCGTACGGCTGCGTTATCCCTGGTTAGCCGGTGAGCCCTCACCCGTGCACCCGCAACGCCGTAGCCGGCCGCTATCGCAGCCCTGGCGCCATTACCGTCAACCAGGTACTCATCGACGAAGCGCCGCTGCTTTGCGGAAAGCCGGGTGAAACTGTTATTTTCCACAGTGCTAATTGTCTGCCACTTTCTCCCCCCAAGCAACCCGGGAAGTGGCAGGCCCGGCATGGGCCATACACCCACCCCACTTTATCTGGCTACTCCCACCAAAGCGGGTTAAACGTCTGGCTCGGCAGCGCGCCTCTGGAGCGGATCGGCGCGCGCGACTTCGGAACGCCAGTTCGAATCTGGAAGATGACCGTGTGCACAACTCATTCACCCGGTGATCGCGCTTCATTTGCGTAGGTGCTGCGCAGCCGGCAACAATCAAAGCCTACCGCCGCGATGAAGGATAAGATCACTAGCGCATCATCGCCACTGCTGCGAAAAAGCAGAAAAGTACTTGGTGTAGCAATCCGCAACCAGCTGTGCGACCGGCGTCCCTTCCTACATGCGACAGCCCCGCGGATTCGCGGAAGGCGGGCGCTCGAACTGGGAGATTTGCTTGACCGAGGGTTCCGCTGCCTTGATACTTCATTGCAAAGAACAGTGCCAATGGGAGTGATAGGTGGTTCTCCGGATAGCAACGAATGCCGCGCTGGAAGCGCTGGCGGTTCGCGAAGGTCTGTTGGCCGCACCAGCCGGGCTACAGCCCGACGGGTCCGAAGGGACTGGGTTCCCGGTCGGGCATGACTGACCGCACGGCGGGCTGGTCGATTGAGGTCGGGGCCAGGACCAAGCCGCTCAGGACGGCGGCACTGGAGCTTGTCGACAGCTCAGACGCCGTCACGCCCGGGCTCGTGCCCTTCTTGAAGTGGCCTGGCGGGAAGCGCTGGTTCGTCTGCAATCACGCGGACCTGCTGCCTGCCGAGTTCGGCACCTACGTGGAGCCCTTCCTGGGTGCCGGAGCCGTCTACTTCCACCTCAAGCCCGCGCGGGCGCTGCTCGGCGACGTCAACGCCGACCTAGTGGAGACCTACCGCGCCATCCAGAACGATTGGCAGGCGCTCGAGTCCAGCCTTCGCTACCGCCAACGGCGCCACCGCGAGGACCCCGACGCCTACTACTACTGGCTCCGCGCCAAGGTCCCCAGCAAGTTGGTGCAGCGGGCCTCCCGGCTCATCTACCTCAATCGGACTTGCTTCAACGGCATCTACCGGGTCAACCGGCAGGGGGAGTTCAACGTCCCTCGCGGCAGCAAGGACAAGGTCGTCACCGAAACGGATGATTTCGAGTCGATGTCCAAAGTTCTTGCCGGCGCCGAGCTGGTGGCTGGCGACTTTGAAGCGCTTATCGACAGGGCCAACAGCGGCGACTTCGCGTTTTGCGACCCGCCTTATACGGTCCGGCACAACTACAACGGCTTTCGAAAATACAATGAGGTCCTGTTTTCTTGGGCCGACCAAGAGCGGCTGGCACAAGCGCTGACTCGCGCTGCGTTGCGCGGGGTGAAGGTCGTATGCACGAATGCTAACCACCAATCAGTTCGAGACCTCTACGACAGCGCGCTCTTTGATCGCAGGGTTGTTTCCCGCTACTCGCGCATCTCGGCTGACAACACCGGGCGCAGTTATTTCGAAGAGCTCATCATTCGAGCCAACGTCTAACCTGATTCGAAACCTGCCTCAGCAAGCTCACGCCCTGAGCCAGTGACTGCCTAA